>JAAYAB010000079.1 GCA_012719595.1 Bacillota bacterium | reverse complement strand
TGTTGACCAGCTCGATGTCTCCACTGCCTGTATTGGTGGCGAGGATGCTCTGGACTGCGTTGTCTCCAGTCAGCGCCTGGCCGCTTCCACTCGCAGTCGTCAACAGTGCTGCGTTGATCACGCGACCGGCTCCGCTCTCCTCGATGCTGCCCGTCGCCGCCAGCGCGACATTGCCTGCAGTGTCAATCGTCCGAGTGAGCTCTATGTCTCCCGTATCAATGATCTGTACCTCGCCGCCTGCGGCCTGAGTCACATCCTCGACTACGAGCGTGGCAGCTTCGTTGTTAAGCTTGATGTCTCCGCTTCCGGTATTGCTCGCGCTGAAGCTCTTGACCGTGTTCGCTCCAGTCAGCGCCTGGCCGGTTCCACTCGCAGTCGCCAGCTTAGCTGCGTTGATCACGCGACCGGCTCCACTCTCCTCGATGCTGCCCGTCGCCGTCAGCGTGACATTGCCCGTAGTGTCAATCGTCCCAGTGAGCTCTATGTCACCAGTGTTGACGATCTCCACATCGCCGCCAGACGCCTGACTCACATCCGCAACTACCAGTCTGTCAGCTGCGTTGCGCAGCTTGATCGCTTCGCTTCCGCTATTGGTTGCGCTGAAGCCCTTGACGCTGTTCGAGCCTAACAGCGTCTGACCGTTGGCACTGCTCGTTTCAAGGCTTTCAGCGCTTTCCACCTTACCCAATCCACTCTGCGAGATCGCACCCCCGTTTGCAGTCAGCTTGACGTACCCAGTCGTCCTAATTGCTCCGACAATGCCGATGTTACCGATGTTCGTGATCTCAATATCGACATCAGCCGTCTCGTCGTCGACGAGTGTGCCAAGTTCAAGCGTATCACCTGTGTTTCGCAACTTGATGCTTCCGCCCCCGCCGTACGTTGTTGAGAAGCTGAATAGGCGGTTGTCGCCGATCAAGTGCTGGTCCATTCGGCTGGCAGTAATGAGACCTCCGCTGAGTTGGCTGATTGCGTCCTGCAGAATGCTTCGGGCGTTCAGCGCTATGTACCCGCTTGACGCGCTAATCAAGGAGCCTTCCGACAGCAATATGTCCTTGCTCGCGTTAAGCGTCACCCCCACGCTGACCCATATCTCTCCCGCCACTCGGAGACTTCCGCCAGCATTGAGAATGAGGGAGTCGGACGATATCTTGCCAAGGACATTCAGTTCTTCTCCAGAGCCCTCTACCTCAATCTGTCGTGACATGCCGTCTGCGCCCGATATCGATATGTTCCCAAGATTGAGGATAATCGACGGGCTCTTGACGAACACGCCGCCGAAAGCAGTGGCCTTGAGCTCCCCAGTCGGACTCACTCCGATAGCGAGCGGGTTGGAACTATGCCCAATCAAACCTTCGGCACTCTCGAGGTTTACTGCGCCGCCCATGACCGCCACAGGTCGTCGACCGCGGCTGTCAAGAATCGAGCCCTTAGCGAAGAGGTCAACATCGCTCAAGCTGAATATCTCGGCCAGGTTGAGGTTGCCGTTCGTCTCATGGATGTGTATGATTTCGGCGGCACGGGCAGTCAACTGCGCACCTTCCAGGAGCGACAATATCAGCGGTGTGTCGGCTGTGCCTATCCCGCCGTCTCCTCCCTCCAGAATGGTCCTCTTACCCTGAATTGAGACTTGACCCGGCGCGGTGACTGAATAGATGCCGTCTTTCCCTTTGATGCGGATCGAGTCTTGGCTCGAAACTGTCTTCACGTAGATCGGGTCTATGGAGCCCAAATACACGTGGCCCGTAGCCTGAACATCGACTGCGCCTGTGGCCGCTATGTCAATGGACTGACGCCGCAACACCGTGATGATCTTTGTGTCAGGATCGACGATCACGTCGTCGGGTTCTGCGGCCGCGAGGGCTACCCTCGTGTCATCATTTTTCAGAGCGTTCGGATCGTTACCATCGATCTCGAGGTAGCCGTCGTCAGTGCCGATGCTGCCTCCCGGCGCACGCAGTGTTATGTTGTGCCCGATCACATTCGGGTCCTCGATAACAGTCGCCGTGCTAGTCGCCTGCTTGAACAGAATGCCGCCGCTCAGGGCCAGGCTCAGCTCATTTTCTGTCCAAGAAGACCCTTCAGTAAGGGCGTTCCGCTCGTCATCCGTAAGGGAGTATTGCCAGTTGGGGCTATAGTCAAACGATCCATATATCTCGTGAAGTCTGTGGTACTCGGGATCCTGGTGGTCTGGGTTATAGTCGTCAGCTACATAGGTTATTTGCCCGTTCGGCTCAGATACCGGCCTTACATTGCGCATCCTCCAGTACCTATGGTACTCGTACTCTTTGGCATTCTTATATGCTTGTAGCGTGTTTTCTGCACTCTGCTCTGCACCCTGACCCAGCAGGAGCATTTCGTTCCAGAGCTCCAAGAGTTCGGTATACGTCCGTTTGTCCTTCTGCTCTCCACTGTTAGCGTCGACCATCGAGCCATTGGCAACCTCAAGAGTGACGTCTCCTCCAAAGGATTCAACGCGGTCGAGACGCAGATCCCCACTTACCTGCCGGATGGAGATATTGCCCGGGGCTGTAGCAGTTAGCCGGGACTCGTCGGTCTGGCCAACCTCCACATTTAGCGGCAGGTTGCCTGTCCTACCAATGCTGCCATAGTGGGAGACCAGTTCGATCCGATTCCCCTTGATGGCTGGAGATTCAGACGACACCTGCACGATGCTCTGATCTGCCTCAAGCTTGACGTTGCCGCCCAGAGTCGTGATCGCGCCTATACGGAGTTCCCCAGCTACTCCGTTTATTTCGATGTCACCTGTGGTTGTAATCGCAGTCAATGCGCCCGAGGTTCCGACCAACTGCACAGCGATGGGCACGGAGATCAGCTCGTCGCTCCCGACGCCGATTCCGGTATTCGACAGAAGCGTGATGTCTGTGCCGGAGACTGTTAACAGGGCCGACCTCTGTATGATCGATCCACTCATGGAGGTTAGCCTAGTGCGACCGGTGCTGTGGACCGAACCATCCAGGATGATGTTGCCCTCGCTGAAAACGTCAACTTCTACCTCGTCGTCGCCTGGGTCATGCCCGATGAACTGTATGGGAAT
>JAAYAB010000006.1 GCA_012719595.1 Bacillota bacterium | reverse complement strand
TGGGACCCGGCCGCAGTATCTCGAGCGGACCACTCGGGAGTTCCTCGAACGTGTCCGTGCGGCCGGGCGCATACCGCACCTATCGTTCTCTATGAGCATTGGCGACGGCCAACCCGTCGACGATGTGATCGCCTTGTCAGATACATACGACGATCTGATCCGGGCTGTGGGTCGTGTGATTCGAGACTTCGGTGATCCGGTGTTTGTGAGGATCGGGTTTGAGTTCAACGGTTCGTGGAACGGCTATCACCCAGGGATATACCCAAAGGCGTTCCGCAAGTTCGTCGATCTGCTGCGTGAGGAGGCGAACAACTTCGCAACCATTTGGTGCTACGAGCCCAATGGCCCGGACGACTTCGATGCCGTCGGCTCTGACGGTCAGCCGCTTTGGTACCCCGGCGACGAGTATGTTGACTGGTTCGGGATCGACCTCTTTCAGCACACCCAGTTCGTCTCGAACGCGGACTCTCAGTCTGCCCGTCTGGCCACTGGCGGCGATCGAGCACAGGTCCGGCCGGGCGGCCGCACGGGCAGTCGTGCGTCCGAAACGCCTTATGAGCGCACGTTGCGTTTCTTGGAGATGGCCCGTCAACATGGAAAACCCGTCTATCTGTCTGAGTTGGCGGCGGTCGACGCACACCTAACGCCTGACAGTGAGGACCCGGACTTCGCAGACGGCAAAGCAGACTGGGCGCTTTGGTTTGAGCCGTTCTTCGCCTTCTTAGCTGAACATCCCGAGATAAAGGGCTTCAACTACATGAGCCAGGATTACCGCGGAACGCGCTACGAAGCGATCGGGTGGGGCAATGCCAGCATCCAAACGAACAGCTACGTGAAGGAGCAATGGATCAACGCTCTACGCGATGAACGCTTCCTTCACACTCCGCAGCTCTAAGCAGCTCTGACACTCACGTTTGTCCGACAGCGAGGTCTACGTGAACCGATTCAGGGGAGGTTACTATGGCTAAAGAACTTAGGCATTACAGAGTCTTGAGCGAGCAACTGGGAAAGCTCACTGATGAGAGCACCAGGGAGAAGATCCTGGGCGGAATGGACTATGTCAAGGAGAGCTCCAGCCCTGAAGTAAAAGCTCAGTGGGCATATGAAGTAGTCAAGAGAATGGATGAGGTGCTGGATAGAGAAACCTGCATAGAGGTCCGCGAAAACTGTACATGCCTCAAGTCGAACGAGAACTCCATATATGCAAAGACATTCAGAAAGCTCAGAAAGCAGTGCACGGATGAAGACAACTACATCGACGAGGTTGTGAAGTACCTGAATGATACAAGACCTCTGCGCCGTTGCGGAGAAGTCTCTCGCAAAGGTGACAGGATATTCTCAGTCATCGCGAGAGGAAGATGCGCCTGCCCTACCATACGTGAAGGCCTGAAGCAGCCCATATCGGTGACCTGGTGCCACTGCTGCAAGGGGAGCCTTTTGAGCGTGTACAAGTATGTTTTCCCTGATAAAACATGCAAGATGGAGATAATCAGCAGCGTGGCATCTGGAGGCGATACCTGCACTATGGTCACCATGTACGAGTGATCGACGGGTACAGTTGCGGGTGTGGCTGGCGGCCGGCTCTTGAAAGGCGGCCGACTCTTGAAAGGAGAGGCTACTGCCACTAGATCCGGCATCGCTGGTCTAGGGTTGTTGGCCTTTCCTTTTCTATGCAGTGACTCTCTGTTTTTGTGCAGTGACTTCAGGAGCGGTCTGCGCCCGTGTGCGCATGCTATCGGCCATCGACGAGTAATAGGAGTGCAACTCCCCAGGGGTTCCGCCCTATCTGCTACGGCTGGAAGTACGACCAGCACGCAGGATGTGAACCTG
>JAAYAB010000078.1 GCA_012719595.1 Bacillota bacterium | reverse complement strand
ACTGTTGGAGCTGGCTGGCGCAGCTGAGCAGATCCAGATCATCATGCCGCCGCCAACGCCAGCTATGGCTCTTACGCAGTTCTTGGGCGACGTGAGTGGAATAGCAGTGATCGTGCTGGTCTTTCTGCTCATGGGAATCGTCGCAGGGGAAAAGGCAACAGGAGTCACTGAGTGGGTGCTAACCAGGCCCGTCACCAGGAGCGAGTATCTCACAGCGAAGATCCTGGTGTGGGGCGTCGGGATCGTTGTGGGCACTCTTGGCGCGGGAGCGATCGCGAGTCTGTATACCTGGAGCCTGCTCGGACCGGTGAGCCTGCCGGTTGTCGCAGCGGCTTTAGCTGCGATTGCCGCATATGCGCTTTTTGCCGCCGCAGCTACGTTTGTAGGGTCTGTTGTGCTGAACAGCCAGCTGGCTGCGGGGTTCTGCGGAGTAGGCGTGCTGTTCGCAGGGGCACTGATCAAGCCGCTCGGGTCAGTCTTGCACATACGGCGGTATCTCCCGTTCAGCCTGCCAGACCTCGCTAACCAGGTCGTGGCGGGTGCGATCAGTCCTGTGGACGTGATCCCGGGTATCGTGTGCGCATTGGTCATTTCGTTCCTCCTGGCGGTCTTCGCATACAGGAGGTTTGCTGGGATGCAGTTGTGATTGATCTTGGAGAATAACTTGCAAGGGGAGGTAATCCACATGTTGCTTGCTACTACAGATCTGAGAACCGAATACGAGGTACTGGGTATGGTGAAGGGAAGCAGTACAAAGGCGAAGCACCTTGGGAAGGACATCATGGCCTTCTTCCGTATGATCGTAGGCGGAGATGTTAAGGAGTACGCTGAGCTTTTGCAGGAGGCTCGAGACGAGGCCGAGAGCCGGATGGTTGCCGAGGCTGAGAAGCTTGGAGCCAATGCCATAGTTGGGATTCGCTTTTCCACCTCAAGCATAAGTCAGGGCGTCGCTGAGATGCAGGCATACGGCACAGCAGTCCGGATCAGGTAAGAGCGTAAGGGGGAGGGTGTTTGGCATGAACCGTTTGTTCCGACCTCCGGCTGGCAGCCGCCGCTTCGCCAGGAAGTCAAGAGCAGCTCTGTTTGTGGCGGTCATATCAGTATTGGCCCTGTGCCTCACAGCCCAGGCTGGCGAGCCAGAAGATCAGCTCGTCTGGCGTGACGAACTTGTGTACAACATCTTTGGATCTCCCGTCGCGACGATCGAGCTGGAGATGCTGCGGTCGGCTGAGGGACTGGCACGGTTAATTAGCAGGAATCACTACAGTGCTCAAGCAACCGACGTAGTCACAGAGTGGGAGTTCGATGCGGCTGCCGCTCCGATTTCGTTCCAGCGTTACAGCTTCTCGGCGACTGCCCCGGGCGTCCAGCTGGATGCTCTGATCGCATGGGGCGATGAAGTCACCTTTGAGGTTGTCCAGACCGGGACGAAGGGAGTGTTCAGTCCACCGGCAGCGGACCCGCAAACGGCCATAGGAGCCGGCTCGCAACTGATGGTTGTTCCACTGGACAACAACGCGCTTGCAGACTACATCGTGGCGGCTTGGCTGCTGCCGTCCATTGAGCCGGGCGAGCATGGAGACTTTGGCATGGCCTTTCCGGTTTCGCTGACCCAGCATTCGATGGTCGTCAAGGCCACTGTCGAGTATCTTGGACTGGATGACTCGCTGGGAAGAGAAGCGTTGAAGCATCGGGTGAGTGTGGCCGGCACCGCAGCGCTCATTTGGAGCACTCGCGATGAGCGCCGGCTCGTGAAGTTTCAAGTACCGTCCCAGGGGGTAGAGATCGTCAACGAAGCTCTGCTGGCTGAGTGGAGTGCAGTCGGGGAGGAGCCGGCGGGGGCCGATGGGCAAGGGGCCGATGAGCCAGGCGCTGATGAATTAGGCGCTGGGACCTTGGTAGGCGAAGTGCCCGAGGCCAAGTTCGACGAGAGGGAAGTGCAGGTGCCTGCGCGAGGCGGCAGCCTTGCAGCGACACTGTCAATCCCAGTCGACGCTGCGGGAAAGGTACCCGGCGTCGTGATTGTCGCCGGTTCAGGGCCGACAGATCGTGACGGGAACAACCCTCTTATCCCCGGCGAGGTCAACACTTACAAGGAGATAGCGCATTACCTGGCTTCTAGAGGGGTCGCGGTACTGCGCTACGACAAAAGAGGCATAGGCGGGAGCGCCGGGCTGGCGTTGTCCGGGACGCCGCCGTTCGAATGGTATGCTGAGGATGCCGCGAGCTGTGTCGAGTTCCTCAAGTCCGTCGAAGAAGTGGATGCCGGCAGGGTGTTTCTCGCAGGCCATAGTGAGGGAGGAGTGCTCGCGCTGATGGCCGCCACGACTGGGAGCGACATGGCCGGGCTGATCCTCTTGTCGTCGCCTGGCTACCCCATGCACCACACTCTCAGGCTGCAGATGGAGGCTCAGGGTGACGCTGCGGAGTCTATCGGACTCGCGGGCATGAAGGAGAAGATACTCACTGCCCTCGACGATCTCTACGAAGCAATCAGGACAGGCAAGCCCTTCGATTACTCGATCTACGGACTGCCGCAGGAGTTGGCTTCGGT
>JAAYAB010000077.1 GCA_012719595.1 Bacillota bacterium | reverse complement strand
AGCTCCATCTATGTAGTTGTTGCTGATCTCATTGTTCCTCGGAACACCCTCTACGCCAGGCGGGTACTTCTCCTTCTCAATGCCGACACCAGAGGGATGCTTGATTTCTGGACCGTCGCCCTCATACACGTGCTGGGGATGCCCTATGACAATTGCGGATCCGGCAGTGTCCAGTATCTTGTTTCCGATGATCTCGGAATCGCTTACGTCGTTCGTCATGGCCAGCCCGATGTTGCCCGTGTGCTTGATGGTATTCCGCTCGAAAACGATGAATCTGCCGTTCTCGACTTCTATAGCTGCGCCAGGCACATCAAACGCCCTGTAGACATCGAAATGCCAGTTCAGGTTGCCAATTGCAATGATGGCAGTCGGACCCTGAAGCGTGGCCTGACCTCGAGAACCGCCTATTTCTACCAAGTTCCAATCAGAGTAGGCAAATGTGATCCCGACAAAACTGAGGTTTTCAACCCTGCTTTCCAGCGAACTGCCCTTTATGCTGAGCAATCCCTCTACCATTGGGGCAATGACAACCGCAGAAGCGAGGTCTTCATCCTCGCGTTTGTAGTAGTATAGGGTCTTGGTGTTCTTGTTGAAGTAGAACTCGCCCGGTTCATCCAGGAACTCATAGGCATTGTTAATCAACTGATCTCCTGACACCTTGAACTCTGTTCCCCAGCCAAAGCTCTGGGCTCCTGCGCCGTAAGGCTGCTGCAAGAGCAGAACCTGATAATCATCGACGCTGATCTGATCACGAACCGTTACCAGGTTCAGGTTCCACGTTGAGGAGGTTGTAATCTCCAAGTCCTCAGGGTTTTCGATCCGGGGCAAGTCAGCAGCGTTGTACTTGACGCCGTCGTAGAACGAGCAGTCAATCCAAGCCCAGTCCGCCTCTCCTTCTGTTATGCGATAGGTGCCATAGCCCCCGAGAGCGGTTATGTTCCTTCGCGCCATGACAGCTCTATGCCCATTGACGTAGAGTGCCCTCAGCTTGGTGTCTCTTTCGAGCCGGGCTTTGTAGATGTTTCCATCATGGTGCTCCCAGCCGGTCACCTGGATGCCGCCACTGATGACCGGACTCTCCCCGGGATACGCTTGATAGATGACCCTAAAGCCATTCGTGCCCGAGTCCTGTTCAGTAAACTCGATTGTCCGATCTATCTGATAAACGCCGTCTCGCAGGTAGACGATTATGTCTCCCTGCATATCGCTGTTGAACTCCCTCACCGCGTCCCTGGCCCGTTCAATGGTTCGAAACGGGCGTTCTATGGTGCCAGGATCTTGATCGTTGCCGTCAGGCGATACGTAGAACACGGCTTGGATGACGTGTTGAGCCCAAGCGGGCAGAGAAGCTGAGCAAATGATAATGGCCATCAATAGCGAGACCCATACTACTAGCGAATGCTGCACTGCCATCTCCTCCAGCGGCACAAATCTGTCATGCTGGTCACTCATAAGCACTACTTCTGAACTACAACTCTCATCGTTACTCCGGCCAAGTCGCGGTTCAGATCGCGTTCATGGGACATGTCAAACCTCGGCTCACCGTCAACATCGAAATGCACTCGTCTGATCGCTGTGCAGCGCTTGCTGCCTCTCATGGTCGGTTCCGCATGGTAGGTGATCATCACATCGCCGTGTTCATTGGTGAAGAAAGCATTGTGCCCCGGCCCGTACTCGCCTTCGACGGAGTAAGAGGATAGCACTGGTGCCGGAGCTTTGTACCAATTGCTCACGTCCAGCAAGTCTTTGCCTTTTTCGATGGAAAGCGAACCGACCGCATAGGTATATCCATTTGCAGCTCCACCGGAATAAGTGATGTAGACGTGGGAATCAGTGATCAGCGGGTGCGGTCCTTCGTTATTGATGGTCCTTTCGTTGTTCTCCCATCCATAGAGAGGTCTCGACAGCAGGACGGGATCAGATGTCAACTGCCATGGCGCCTCAGGATCGACAGTACCGATATACAGCATCGATCCGGAGTCGTCGGGTCGTCCAATCCTGTAGCGCTCAGACCAGATCACGTAAGAGGTCTGGTTGGCTTCGAGGTAGGTCATATCGAGTGTGATGCCTGTTTCAGAGAGGTATGTTCCGTCCTTCTTGACCACCCTGATCGGGTCAGTCCAACTGTCTGGATCTGTTATCTCTCCGCCTTCCTTGAGTTTCATAACATGACACTGGGGGCCCCATTGCTCACCGCTCACTGCGAACAGGATATACAACTGACCGCCGATGACGTGAAACTCCGGTGCCCAGAAGGTCTGGATCAGCCCTCGCGGCTCATCCCTATCGAGGATCAGATACTCCGTAAACCCTTTTGCAAACAGATCCGGTACTGTATCGCCTTTCCTGACGAAGATACCTATATCGTTGACATTGTCGTTTGTAGCTACGAAGTAGTACTTGCCCTTCCACCTGGTGATTACCGGATCAGCATATCCCGCAGCCAAGGGGAAATCGCATTTCTCTTGGACCACAGTTCCTGTTATTTCGTAAGTACCGGGCAGTGAGAAGTCGATAGAACCAATGTCCCATTCGACCTGTTTTGCCGCTGCGGAACCGTCTGAGTAGATCGCTCTTGCTTTGACCGCTGCGACATCTTCTTTGGACCTGGCGCAGATCAAGTCGGGCACTTCTATCGCTGTATTCACAAGAGGAAGCCATTTCTCCTGAAGCTTCCTGGCGAGCTCTGAACCGATCTCTATGGCATTTCCCGGAACCGTTCCCTCGGGGACAGTCCGGGCTTCGGTGTCACTGCTGGGCGAACAAGGCAGAGCAGCCACTTGCTCTGGCGAAGAGATGCTGCCTTTGTCTCTCAGGGCACACGTGACGTTGCGGTAGCAACAGCCTTCTGTGTCTTGCCAATCGATCTGATACTGACCTGTGGCAGAATCGTAATGGCAGGTGACCTGTTCCACATAGGCGTCTTTCTTCAAGTCCAGCAAGATCTGTTCTTCAAACTTGACCAAGTCCTTGGAGAGCCAGAGCAGGGTTTTTCCCCTGGACTCCCGGTCTGGGCTGCCGTCGAAGCTAGTCTTTACAGCAACAATGCCGAACCCTCCGTCGGCCGTGCGGAAGATGTAGGGCTTTCTCAGTCCTTTGGCATTGATGACATTCCTCTCGTCAACTGTCGCCTGAGCGAACAGAATGCCGTAGTTCCTGTTGAGAGGTATGTAAGTCTTGCCGTCGTCGCAGCAGGCTAGATGAACGCTGTACGCCAAGTAAGTCGAGTAGTTTTCGGGAATCGGCGTTCTTGTATAGACCAGAATGCTGCTCACGCTGTTGCCACCCCATCAGTGTACCAGGAAGCTCGTGACGCACACCAGAAGCCCGGATCTGACCTCCGGGCCTCGGCGGGTTTCCTTAGCTATCGTCCTCAGTCATGAGGCTGAGTTCAAACCAATCCAGGTCGACCCGGCCCTCTCCCTGAAACTCGAACACCAACTCGTGCTTGCCTTCTGTCAAGTCAATGACAATCGATCCAACATGCCAGCCCTCCACTTGGGCGGGATCCGCTGTCAGGACACCAAGTATCTGCCCAGACTTGTGCTTCACAGCCACTTCACCGTGTTCACCGTTTACATCCGCCCCTGCTGCGGTTCTAAACCTCATGACATAACTGCCGGTCGCTTCGGCATCAATCAAGTAACTTGCCCAGCTGCCCGAGTCAGTGCAACTGATGAACCTATCCGAGAGGTTCTCGGGACTGGACTCGACTCTTACCCCTGACATGCGTTCGTATCTCTCGGCTTCGATCTTGCCGGGGACTGCCCTGTATCCATGCGATATCTTGCTTTGGCTCGCGTAATCCTTTAGCCAGTCGAAATACGCTTGTGCGCCCTCTCTTGTACTCAGAGAGCAGTCGCTTGGTCGAGCCTCGTTGAGGTCCTCAAGAAGATCGCCAATGAAGCCTACGAGATAGGACACGTTGCCTTGGCCATCGATGGCCTTCTTGATGCTCGTTCCAAACCCCGCCGTGCTCCCATTGACGAGATTCCGGGGATCATCCGGATATGGCGTCCAGAACATCTCTGTGATAATCATGGGCCACCGGTCGGCAGCGGGTTTGTACTGCCTCTGCCACAGCCTCTGCAATGCCTGAGCATTATCAAAGACCCCACCGTATGCAGGGTAGAAGTGAGCTGCGATTCCGATGTTCTCACCCGAAAAGGGAAAGTCAACCCATTGGTGAGGCGATCCCTGCCATTCGAGTGTCGGAACCCATATGACGTTGTTCGCACCTGTGCCACGAATCACATCGACTATAGGCTGCAGCCATTCAGCAAAGGCCTTGAAGTAGACGGCGCTCCCCATTCCCCAGCGGCCGTTTCCCGGGACAGACTCGATCTTCACAGGCTCATTCATCAGTTCAAACATTATGTTGTCTGCGTTCTTGACTCCCGGCGCACTGGCAACTTCCTCCCAAAACGTCAGCAGCCTTGCTTGAGTGCCTTGGCTGGCGTTCTTGGACATGTCGCCATCCACGTTTACAACTACAGGGCCCGTCGCACACAGTACTAGATAGATGCCGCGAGTCCGCAGGTGATTGGCGTAGGGAACGAGGAAGTTGGCTATCCATGCATCAAACTGCTCTGGATCTATGAGTCCGTCAGCACTTGACCATCCGCCCACGGAGTCTGTATTTACACGAACGAAGCTGCAGTACCATCCATGGTCTCTCCCATACCTGGGGGCGGTATCGCTCATGACTGTCGCAACTTCATTCATGTAGCTCAGCAGGTCGTTTACTCCCGCTCGCACTATGAGAGACCTCAGTTGCTTGAAGTTCCATGGGTCTATGTACCATTTCCCGCGCCCGTTGAAATAGCTCGCAGTGGGTTGCATCCAGCCATGCAGTAATACGCTATTACCCGCAGGATCTTTGAGTTGGTTGCCTTCGACACGCAGAGGCGGTGTCGGCATACCTTCCCAAGCAAGTGCCTCAAGCGAACTAGCTCCGACTAATAGCAGCATGGCCAAGAGCACGACAAGCTTTTCGCCAAGAACCAAGCTCTTCATCGCCTATCGCCGACCTCCTGATCACTCTTTTTCCTCGGGTCGATGCTAAACCGCACTGAGCCGGCTTTGAGTCCTGCGAAAGGCCCAGCAACCCTGCACTCACCTACTGCGTCGCCAAAGAAGTCAGTGATCACCTTCTTGTCTGTCCTGATCGCCGGCAACTCCTGTTTGAGTGTAACCTCCATGGTCAGGTTTTCGCGGTCAATGTCGATATCCAAGGCACACGCACAGCCAGCCATGTCGAACCCGCAGAACTCCTGCCATGTAGCGAGATCGAGACACATTTCCGGTTCGGGAAACATGACTCGAAGGTATCCAGGCGGCATCTTGGCATAGGCATTCCCATCAACTGCATTGTGCTCGTTGGGAAGGATTATGGCTGCTTCCCCGCAGTCGTAGAACAGGTTGTTAAAGAACTTGTTCTCCCTTGAAGTGCCGCCGCGCTTGGGATGGAGTCGAAACGCTACCACCTTTGCAAAGAAGCCGGCCTTGTTGCACTTTCCAATCAAGTTGTTGACCATCCGCAGCCTGTCTGTACCTTCCAGGTAGATGCCATACCCATTT
>JAAYAB010000076.1 GCA_012719595.1 Bacillota bacterium | reverse complement strand
GCGGAAATCAAGTCGCCGAGGGCGAAGTAGCGCTCTGGTGGCGTAGGCCGACAAGAGATCTGAGATCACACAAGGGCCCATGCCGACCTGAGGCATGGGTCCTTGCTATCCAAAGGGGTGATAGCGTGGAGGTCAGACGAAGGCTTGAGCAGGAAGAAATGTCGAGACTGCACCCGAAGGCTGCAAAGAGCCTGGAGAGCAAGGGCCGGGAGTACCCGGAGCCTGAGTGCGATGTACGGACTGCATATCAGAGGGATCGCGACCGCATCATCCACTCCAAGGCGTTCAGGAGGCTCAAGCACAAGACTCAGGTCTTCTTCTCTCCGGGCGGGGATCACTATCGAACCCGCTTGACGCACACTCTAGAGGTGGCGCAGATCAGCCGCACTGTAGCCAGGGCTCTGCGGCTCAACGAAGACCTGACGGAGGCCATCGCGCTCGGCCATGACCTTGGACACACTCCCTTCGGGCACTCCGGCGAACGCGCTCTCAGAGCTGTCTATCCCGGCGGGTTCGAGCACAACCAGCAGAGCTTGAGGGTAGTGGAGCTGCTGGAGAGCAGATCACAGCTCTATCCGGGCCTCAATCTCACCGCTGAGACCAGGGACGGAATACTCGGCCATTCCGGCGGGCACATGCCGACGACGCTGGAGGGCCAGGTGGTGAGAATAGCGGACAGGATAGCCTATGTGAACCACGACATCGATGACGCCATCCGGGCGGGACTGCTCCGGGAAGATGATATACCGTCGTCCATAGTGTCGGTCCTTGGACAGCGGCACTCGGAACGGATAGCCACGGCAGTATTTGACATAATAGACAACAGCCAAGACCTCGACGCAATACGCATGTCGGAGCCGGTGCAGAGCGCCATGGACTCACTCAGGAGCTTCCTCTTCTCAAGAGTGTACAACGCCGAGCCGGTGCTGTTTGAGTCGAGGAAGGCGGAGGCCGTGACGCAGGCCCTCTACCGGTTCTACATCGATCACCCCGACAGGATTGAGATGGAGTCGGGCAGGGAGGCTCATGTGAGTGCAGGCGAGGCGCTCGAGCGGACGGTGTGCGACTGGATTGCAGGAATGACAGACCGGTATGCGCTGACTCAGTACAGGCGCTACTTCCTCCCAAGAGACTGGGGCGGAGTGTGAGGCGGCCTTCTGCCCGCATATTTGTCATTGAAGGAAACCAACTCGAGGCACAGAAGTATCAGATTGCATAGACGAGGAGCGCAGGCTGCCCAGATGCGGGTGCCGCGTCGGTGGTTTCTATGAGTTTGAGAATCACAGACGAACTGAAGGAGGAAATCAGATCCAGGAATCGGCTGGAAGATGTAGTCGGAACATATGTTACGCTGAAGCGTTCCGGCAAGTCGCTGACCGGCCTGTGCCCGTTCCACAATGAGAGAACGCCGTCTTTCAGCGTGTCTCCAGACAAACAGCTCTACTACTGCTTCGGGTGCGGGGCCAGCGGAGATGTCTTTGACTTTGTCATGGAGTACGAACGGCTGGATTTCATGGAGGCTGCCAAGAGGCTGGCCGAGCGCGCCGGAATAGTGCTGGACACAGGTGATGAGTCTTCGTCCGAGCGGAAACGGAGGCAAGAGCGCGAGACACTGTATGAGGTCAATGGCATCGCCGCCAAGTACTTCAGGTACCGTCTGCTGAAATCGCGGCTCGCGGCTGCCGCAAGGAACTACCTCTCTTCCCGCGGCGTTTCATCGGAATCCTCGGAGCGGTTCCTTCTCGGCTATGCGATGGACAGCTGGGATGACCTGTACAGGGTGCTGCAGAAGCGCGGCATCTCTGAGGACGGCATGGTTCTGTCGGGCCTCGTAAAGAAGGGCAAGAAGTCGGCATATGATGTCTTCAGAGACCGCATCATGTTTCCGATACGGGATGCCAGCGGACGAGTTCTAGGGTTTGGAGGCAGGGCTCTTCCAGGCAAGGGCGATGATCAGCCGAAGTACCTGAATTCGCAGGAGACGCCCGTCTTCAGCAAGCGACGCATATTATATGGAATCGATGTGGCAAGGGATTCCATTAGGCGCTCGGAGCGTGCGGTGGTAGTCGAGGGCTACATGGATGTCGTTACGTGCCACCAGTACGGGTTCACGAACGTGGTCGCTTCGCTCGGCACATCACTCACCAGAGATCAGGCTCAGCTTCTGGCCCGGTATGCACCTGAGGTCGTGATTCTGTACGATGCAGATGTCGCAGGACAGGATGCGACCCTTCGGGGTCTGGAGCTCCTGCGCAGCGAAGGGCTGCGGGTCAAGGTCGTGACACTCGAGGAGGGAGAGGATCCGGATTCGTTCCTGCGTGCAAACGGCGCCTCCAAGCTGAAGGCGCTGCTGGAGTCGGCAAAGAACCTCACAGAGTATCGAATCGATTCAGTGGTCAAGAACACTGACCTGAGAGACGCATCTCTGAAGGCAGAGGCATCCAGGCAGTGCATCGCAATCCTCGTCGAGGTCAGCGATCCCATAGAACGGTTGGAATACTCTAAATACGCCGCATATCAGCTCATGGTAGATGAAGATGTCTTCCTTAGGCAGGTCGATGCAGCGTCCCAGAGGGATAGACACGCTTGGGATACTTTGCCCAAAACCAGGTATACTAAACAAGTGAAATCGGCAGGTCAGGCTGGTCCGGGCATTGACCGAAGAACCGAACCGCAAGCTCCTGGGGCGGAGCAGCCGTTAGCGGAAAAGTTGACCAAGGCGGAATTGTTGTTACTAAGCATGGTTCTTGACGACCCTGACCTGACTGCTCTCGTTGATGACAGGCTCTGCGAGGAGTCGTTCAGCCACGAGAGCGCGTACCGCATCTACCAGCTGGTAAGAGAGTGCGCCGGGCAGGCTCGTGGAGAGCAGCTCCACAGCCGCCTGCTCGCCAGAGTAGACGATGAAGCCATGAAGCAGCTGATCCACCGACTGAGTGTCGATGCGGGGGGCGTGGCTGCCGATCCGAAGCGAACAGTAGTGGACTGCGCACTCCATATGGAAGACGCAAGACTGGGTCGGAAGATCGCAGATCTTGAGTCCCAACTAAGGGAATCTGAGAGAGAAGGCGACATCGATCGGAGCCTTCGCCTGAGGAAGGAAATCATGGATTATCAGAGGTTTCGACAGGAAACGAGAGCGCGAATGTCGAATCCTAACGCATACCGATCATGATCCCCGCACCTCGGGTTTGTCATTCCGCTGAAGGAAAGGGGGGTACGAGGTGGCCAAAGTGGAGGAAGCTAACAGAGCTGGAAAAGAGCAGCTTATGAAGCTCATTAACAAAGGGAGAAAGAGCGGCGAGCTGAGCTATAAAGAGATTATGGACTCATTGCAGAGCGTGGATCTCTCTGCTGAGCAGATAGACGAAGTGTATGAGGCTCTGTCTCAAATGGGCATTGACATTGTGTCAGAGGCCGACACGAGCCAGGGCATTGATGATGTCTCCGTGATAGAAGACGGAGGAGACGGCGAAGCCGATTCGGACCGGGCGCTTGCCGAGACGATTGGGATCGATGACCATGTCAGGATGTATCTCAAGGAGATCGGCCGCGTACCCCTTCTTTCTGCTGAAGAAGAGATCGAACTGGCCAAGCGTATCGAGAAGAACGACGAAGTGGCCAAGAGACGCCTGGCAGAAGCGAATCTCAGGTTGGTAGTCAGCATTGCGAAGAGATACATAGGCCGGGGCCTGCAGTTCCTGGACCTGATTCAAGAAGGGAACCTCGGCCTGATCAAGGCTGTGGAGAAGTTCGACCACAGGAAGGGCTACAAGTTCAGCACATACGCCACGTGGTGGATCCGTCAGGCCATTACTCGGGCAATCGCCGATCAGGCACGGACAATAAGAGTGCCGGTGCACATGGTCGAGACAATCAACAAGCTGGGCAGAGTCAACCGGCAGCTTGTTCAGGAACTCGGGCGGGAGCCGACCATTGACGAGCTGGCCGAGGGCATGGG
>JAAYAB010000075.1 GCA_012719595.1 Bacillota bacterium | reverse complement strand
CTCGAGTCCTTCAGACTGCGAGGCGGCTCAGTCTGTCCTTGCTGCTAACGGCTACGGAGTGAGGCGGCGCTAGATGGGAAACACTCCATGTCTCAGAGTTCGAGGGCCATTTGCTTTGCAGGGCGAAGTGCGCGTTCCTGGAGACAAGTCGATCTCCCACAGGGCCGCGATGCTCCTGTCGTTGTCGCAAGGTGAAGCCAGAATTACCGGATTCCTGTCCTCAAGAGATTGCTTGGCTACGGTGAACGCGCTCCGCGCGATGGGCGTCGAGATCGATCAGACGGGCGGGTCAGAGCTCGCAGTCAAAGGTGTGGGCCTGAATGGCCTGTCGGAGCCTGGCGACATCATAGACTGCGGCAATTCCGGAACTCTGGTCAGGTTGGTTCTGGGTATTTTGGCTGGACAGCAGTTCACCGCCTTTCTGACGGGCGACCAGTCACTGCGCTCCCGCCCAATGGGCAGGGTGATCCGGCCGCTGAGAGAGATGGGAGCGTTCATAGTGGCCAGGGGGGGTGACACACGGCTGCCGATCGCGGTCAGAGGAGGCAGCCTGACCCCGATTTCGTTCGTTCCAGAAATCCCGAGCGCGCAGGTCAAGTCATGTGTATTGCTGGCCGGACTCCTCTCCAGCGGGATCACTACTGTGAGTGAAACGAGGCGGACCAGGGACCACACGGAGAGAATGCTCGAGTATCTAGGTGCAGGAATACGCAGCTCAGATGGACGCATAGAGGTAGAGGGACGGATCGCTCTTGTTGCGAAGGACATCGCAGTCCCTGGCGACATCTCGTCGGCGGCGTTTGCCCTCTGCACGGCAGCAGCGTCGCTGGGAAGCCGGCTCACGGTCAGAGGAGTCGGAGTGAACCCGACCAGAACCGGAGTGCTCAGAGTGCTTCAAAGGATGGGTGCGAGAGTGACCGTCGAGAGACAGTGGAGTGCGAACAACGAAGATTTCGCAGACCTTACAGTCTCCGGAGCGGAGCTGCAAAGCGTCGACATAGGGCCTGAAGAGATTCCGGACGTCATAGACGAGATCCCGATCCTTGCACTCACTGCCACTCAGTGTGCCGGAACTACGACGATTAGAGGTGCCTCTGAGCTCAGGGTCAAGGAGTCGGACAGACTATATACGATCGAGAAGATGCTGACCAGCCTGGGAGCAGATGTGGAGGTTCGCGGCGACGACCTCAGTATCACCGGTCCGTCGCGGCTGCGGCCGTGCGTCGTAGACAGCTGCGGCGATCACCGGATCGCGATGACCGCGGCAATGGCCGCTGCATTCGTCGATGGAGCGGTCGACATCACCGATACCGACTGCATCGAAACCTCATTCCCCGGTTTCCAGGAGTTCCTCAGCGGGCTGGCCGGCACTGGGTCAGTGGAGAGCTTCTGTCTGAACTGAGCCTTCCTGGTCGCATTGGGAAGGAACAGCCAGTCTATTGTCGAATAGACCACAGGGGCACGCCGGTATTGGCTGCGCGACTGTGTCGGTGGACAAGGCCTGGAGTGGTTGACGCATCCATGTTGGAAACGCTGTCGAGAAGCACTGAGTCCTGTCGACGCAAGCCGAATATCGCTATAGACGGACCCGCCGGCGCGGGCAAGACTACCATTGCGAGACTTGCCGCCCGGCGGTTAGGTTTTACATATGTGAGCACTGGGTCTCTCTACCGCGCGATCACGCTTGGCCTTATCCGGCGACGCGTGGACATAGAGTCGTTCGAGCAAGCGCCTGACCAAGACTCCGTGCTGAAGACAATAGACGTATCCTTGAGTTACGAGGCCGGGGAGCCCCGGATCTACCTGGATGGCGAAGACGTCACCGACCGCCTGTCGGACCCGGAGGTCACCGAATCGGTGTCCGAGGTTGCCAGGATCCCCTCCGTAAGGGCGTTTCTGCTGGACCTTCAGCGGTCCTGTGCGCAGGGCGGCGGCGTAGTCATGGACGGCAGAGACATCGGTTCGGTTGTGTTGCCGGATGCTGAATACAAGTTCTTCCTCACTGCTTCAGTAGAGGAACGCACAAGGCGAAGACTGCTGGAACTCAGCGCGAAGGGCCTTGAGGTGGCCGAGGAAGAGATACGCCATATCATCGAGAAACGCGACAGAATCGACTCGACTCGATCGGTTTCGCCCCTCTGCAAAGCCGAGGGGGCTATCGAGATCGACACTTCTGGCAAGTCGATCGATCAGGTGCTCGAAGAGCTGTTGTCGTACGTGGCAGAACCGCGCATGAGCTGACTCGGGGGAGCTGCAGTGCTTTACTGGTTTGCGAAACAGGTCATCCGGTTGCTTACAAGAGTTCTGTATAGAGTCTCGATAGTCGGCCTTGAGAACGTTCCGGACAAAGGCGGTGCGATCGTCGTTGCAAATCACCGCAGCTTGATGGATCCGCCGCTGCTGGGTTGCGTTCTGAAGAGGCCGATCAGGTTCATGGCGAAAGTGGAGTTGTTCAAGTACTCCGCGTTTGCCTGGCTGCTCAGGAGGCTGAAGGCCTTTCCTGTCAACCGTCTGGGTGTCGACCGGGCAGCCATAAAGGAAGCCATTGCGACTGTGGAGTCCGGCCAGCTTCTTGGGATATTCCCAGAGGGGTCGCGCAGCAAGGACGGGCAACTTCAGCAGGGCCACGCCGGTGCAGCCCTAGTCGCAATCAAGACAGGAGTACCAGTTGTGCCCGTGGGAATACTAGGTCTAGGCCGCAACAGCCATGGCCAGGGACTGAGACCGAGTGTCCGTCTGGTCTTCGGAAAGCCTATATTCCCGCCTGTGCAAGAGGGCGATCAGCTGGACAGGGCTTCACTGTCTGCATTTACTGATGATATAATGAAGGCGATCGCTGACCTGCTTGCCTAAATACTCTATTGAAGGATCGAAGAGGGAGAGGCGGGATATGAGGTTCTTTCTGGATACCGCAAACATCGAGGAGATACGGGTTGCCCACTCGTGGGGAGTGATATCAGGGGTAACAACCAACCCCTCTCTGGTGGCCAAAGAGGGAAGGGTCTTCAAGGACGTCATCAAGGAGATCTGCTCGATAGTAGACGGGCCTGTCAGCGCTGAGGTGATCGCGCTCCAGGCTGACGCAATGGTGCGCGAAGCTCGCGAGCTCGCCTCTTGGGCGGACAACGTCGTGATCAAGATCCCCATGACTCCCGAGGGACTCAAGGCCGTGTCTGTACTGAGCAGTGAGGGAATTGACACGAATGTGACGCTTGTGTTCTCTCCGACGCAGGCGCTTCTGGCAGCCAGGGCCGGTGCTTCGTACGTAAGCCCGTTCGTCGGCCGCCTCGATGACATATCCTCTGACGGAATCAAGCTTGTCGCTGACATCGCTGAGATATACGCGATCCATGGGATAGACACAGAGATCATCGCCGCGAGCATCCGCCATCCCATGCATGTGATAGAGGCGGCCAAGGCCGGGGCTCACATAGCGACTGTGCCGTTCCCGGTCCTGAAGTCGATGGCGGCGCATCCGCTCACAGATAAGGGAATAGAGCGGTTCCTTGCAGACTGGAAGAACGCGACCGAACGGTCCGAAGCCAAGTAGGTGGCACGTGGACATTCGGGTTGCCGCGAACGCGGGCTTCTGCTTCGGTGTGAAGCGCGCCATAAGGATGGCGCTGGATGTACGTCCGCGCACAGGCGAATCGCCAACCTACATATTGGGTGCGCTCGTGCACAACCCACTGGTCACCAGAGAGTTCGTTGAACAGGGGTTCGTGCACGTAGATTCTCACCAGGAGGTGTGGTCAGGGAGAATCGTCCTTCCATCTCATGGCGTTACGCCGGCTGTGCGCCAAGACCTGGAAGCGCGCGGCATCGAGGTGATAGACGCGACCTGTCCGTTCGTTGCGCGGGCGCAGCGGGACGTGGAGTCGTTCTCCCGTTCGGGACGGACCATATTCATAGTCGGCGACAAGGGGCACCCGGAAGTGATCGGTCTCGCCGGTCATAGCCTGGGGAGGACGGAGGTGGTCAGCGGTGTCGACGAGGCGGTCGAGGCTGCAGACAGATTGTCTCCGGATACTCCCATTGCCGTGATCGCACAGACGACGCAGGACGGAGAGGCTTTTCGCAGAGTTGTAGATGCCCTCAGGAACATATTCACAGACGTGGTGGTGAGGGACACGATCTGCACGGCCACCTGCGAGCGCCAGCAAGGCGTAATCGAGCTGGCTTCTCAAGTGGACGTGATGATAGTAGTTGGAGGCCGCAACAGCGCCAATACTCGAAGGCTGTGTGAGATCAGCCGCTCGCTCGGAACCAAGACATATCACATCGAATCCGCAGACGAGCTTGGCGAAATCAAGGTTGCGCATGGCAGCAGGATAGGTGTTGCTGCGGGAGCATCAACACCGGGTTGGGCAATCAAGGAGGTTGTGAGCAAGATGGAAGAAAAGACCGTAGGACTCAATGCTGAAGCCGGAGAGACGACGTCAGAGCAGGCGGAGCCTTGTCAGTGCAGCAACTGCGACGAGGCAAAAGACACCGCTGCGGAAGTAGGTGTCACGAGCGCCATGGAGCCCGAAGCGCAAGTGGAAGATCAGACCGATGCTGCTCAAGAGGCTGGTGCTCAGGAAGCCGACGTGCAGGACGTTGCCTCAGGGGCAGATGAGCCGAACGAGGCTTCGGGCCAAGCTGCTGGCGAGGAACCGGATTCACAACATGTCGCCGATGATGTTGAGTCCCCTCCTGAGGCCGACCAGGTTGAGGCTCCCAGTGAACCTGCCGAGTCGAAGCCCGCAGAGGATGTCCCCACTATGAGCGAGGTGCTTGGCTCCGAGTACGTTCCCCAGGAAGGCGAGATCATCCGTGGCAGGGTTGTGCAGGTAAACGACGACGAAATCCTTGTCGACATCGGATACAAGTCCGAGGCCGTCATTCCGAAGAGGGAATTGTCCGTCCGATCATTCAATCACCCGTCGGAAGTGGTGTCTGCGGGAGACGAGGTATATTGCGTTGTGCTTTCTGTTGACGCCGAGGGAGAGGGCGCTGTGGTCCTGTCCAAGAAGCGGGCTGACCTCATTAGAGCCTGGGAGAGAGTCGAGGAGGCGTTCAGTCAGGGCAAGACCATCGAGGGCAAGGTCGTAGACGTCGTCAAAGGCGGCGTGACAGTTGACATCGGGCTTAGGGGCTTTGTACCTGCTTCTCAAATCGCCCTCCGGCCGGTGGCGAACCTGAAGTCGGTTCTCGGCCAGACGCTGACCATGAAGATCCTTGAGGTCGAGAAGGACAGGAACAATGTCGTGCTGTCGCAGCGGGTAGTCCTCGAGGAGAGGCTCGCTCAGGCCAAAGCGAAGGTCTTCGAGAACGTCAAAGAGGGCGACATTGTGGATGGAACTGTCACACGGTTGACCAGCTTCGGAGCCTTCGTCGACATCGGCGATGGAGTCGAAGGGTTGCTGCACGTATCAGACATCTCGTGGAACCGGATCGGTCATCCCGGGCAGGCGCTCAAGGAAGGGCAGAAGGTTCGCGTCACTGTGCTCAACATGGATAGGGAAAGGGAGCGCATCTCGCTCGGTCTGAAGCAGACTCAGGACGATCCGTGGACAAAGGTTCCGACCAAGTACCCTGTAGGAACGGTCACCGATGGCAAGATCACTCGTCTGACGGACTTCGGCGCCTTCGTGGAGCTGGAGCCAGGCATAGAGGGTCTGGTCCACGTGTCGCAGATATCGCGCGAGCGGGTTGAGAAGCCCAGCGACGTCTTGAAAGAGGGGCAGATGGTCCAGGTAAAGGTAATAAGCCTGAGGCAGGAGCAGAGAAGAATCGGCTTAAGCATCAAGGAAGTCGAGGAAGAGGTACGCCCCGAGCGTCCTTCAACGACAAACAGATCAAAGGCAAAGCAGGAGGAGCCGCAGGGTGGAGCGACCATAGGCGAGCTCGTCGGAGACATTCTCAAGCAGCATGAACTGGCCGGACAGGCGGATGCAGACTCCGGCGAGGCCGAAGCTGCCGGCGACAGCTCGGAAGAGCCTGAAGCCGGCGGCGGCGAGTAGCCCAAACCTGTCTTCTAGCTGCGAAGCCTCGAACCAACCAGGCGCACGTATGCGAGGGTGCGGTCATCGCCGCACCCTTTTCGCGTCGAATAACGCCGCTGGCAACGGGGGAAGCTAACGACACAGCGCGCCGGCGGCGACCGGTTGCCGGTGTTCGGAGGTGGTCTGTTTGCCTGTTGGGGGCATCATTCTTCTCGCTGCGGCAGCACTCGTCTTCTTAGGCTTCGCCCACCGCATTCTGGACAGGATGCACCTGACCGACGGCCAGGCGATAGTGATTCTCATACTGATGGCTGTTCTGAGTCTGGTGAACGTCACTGTCAGCCGGGCAAACCCCAGAGTAATCCTGAACATCGGCGGAATCGTCGTTCCGATCGGGCTCGTCATATACGTGCTTGTCCGGGCTACGGCCGCTGAGAAGGCCCGCTCGCTCCTCACTGCTGTTGCGACAGGGGCGGTGCTCTACGGGATCTCCAAGATCTTCGATTTCGAAGAGGGGCAGCAGATCATCGCACCGCTCTACTTGTGGGGCTTGATTGCCGGCGTTCTGGCGTATATCGGGACTCGGTCTCGACGGACGGCCTTTGTAACGGGCATACTCGGCGTCGTGGCGCTCGACATCGCCAATCTCATCGAGGTAATCGTTCGTGGCCTGCCGACCACCGTCTATTTTGGCGGCGCGGGCGTGTTCGACTCCGTGGTAGTGGCAGGTATTGTGTCTGCAGTTCTTGCCGAAGGCTTCGGCGAGGTTGCCGAGCGCATCGGAGGCGCGCAACATGAGCTGGAAGAACACCCGGAGATCGAGCCGGAGTTCAACGACACGAGGCAGGAGGACGATCGTTCAGGCAGACTAGGCAATGTTGTCGAACTGAGACATAGAGACGAGAACGGTGGTGGCCGCGATGAGTGACAGGTACCGGATCCGCAGGTCAGCTGCTTTAGCACGTGTGTCGGCTGTTCTCGGGCTAGTTTCAACTGCGCTTGGACTTGCAGCGTGTGTCCTCGTTCTGGCAAGCCCGCCCGCGTTCGCTGAGCGGGAGCTGTCGCCTGATGAGGGATACTACGAGGTGTTCGACGAAGACGACAACCGGATCACTGCGACGGCGGTCTTGCTCTCAGTCGATGACATGTTCATAGACTCTCAAAACCGATCCTACAAGATCGAGTCTGTTGATGGGAGAACCGCACGCGCGCGCTTCCTGTCTGTGGTCGAGCTGCCCGAAGTCGATTTGGGCGAGGCCAGCATGGTCGACCGGCTCAAGGGACTGGTGGGCCTGGGCGACACGGATGACGGCGGGAGCATCTATCTGGCTCAGGACAGATCGAGACCTATAGCAATATACTGCACTCACAGTGATGAGTCGTACGTTCCCACCAGCGGCACAGCCTCCAAAACGCACGAACCTGGAGACGTGTACGACGTAGCGGAGACCCTGAAGGCGGCCATTGACCGCCTGGGCGGAAACGCTGTCGTGTCGCGCGAACAGCATCATCCCCATGACGGGGCGGCATATGAGAGGTCCAGGAGAACCGCAACGCAACTGATGCAGCAGCGTCCTGCTGCGCTGATTGATGTCCACAGAGACGCGGTGCCTGCCTATATCTACGAGGCGAATGTCGCAGGAAGGAATATCGCTGCAGTCAAGATGGTGGTGGGCCGCGAGAACGCCAACAGCGGTGCAAACCTTGAGTTCGCGAAGTACCTGAAGGCGGTCGCCGACAAGAAGTACCCGGGCCTCGTAGAAGGAATCCTCTGGGGAACGGGAAGCTACAACCAGGATCTCAGCCCTCGTTCCGTGCTGTTTGAGGCAGGCAGCCATACCAACTCGCTCGAGCAGGCCAGGCACGGCATGGACCTGATGGCGGACGTCCTTGCCACAGTCGTCTACGGGGCCACTCCGGACGGGCAGCCACGGCCAACGAGAACAGGAACGGTTGCTCGGACAGTCCTGTGGGTTGCCGTGACCCTGCTGGTGATCGGCGGCGTGTACCTCTTCGTGAACGAAGGAGGCCTCGAGGGAGTCATGGCCAGACTGCGCTCATTCACTTCAAAGGAGATCGTCGGCCGCCGGGACGATACCGATGACAGCAACGAGTGAGCGTTGGTTGCGTCGGATGGGTCTGCGCTCGGGCGAGTCGGTTTGACAGTCACCCGAGCGTATGCTAGACTTGACCCATGACTTCCACAATTGCGGTAACATTCCCTCAAATGGGTAGGCAGAGGAACTTGGAACGTGAGCAACATGACCGATTTGGTCTCAGACATCGGAGCGAACAGCTGCCGCTGCAAAGAGCGGCAGTCTCATATAGGTGCGGTGGTCAAGGATGTCGCTGCCGGAAGCATAGCCGATGATCTCGGTATCAGACCGGGCGACCGTGTAGAGAGAATCAACGGACATGCGGTCAGAGACATGCTCGAGTACTCATATCTCACCAGTGATTGCAGAGTTGAGCTAGAGGTTGAGCGCAACACAGGTGAGAGGCTCGTATTCGAGATCGAGAAGGACGAAGACGAGGATCTGGGCATCCTGTTCACGTCGAGCCTGTTCAACGGCATGATGGAGTGCACGAACAACTGCCGCTTTTGCTTTGTGAAGCAGAACCCGCCCGGAGTCCGCGAGAGCCTGAGTGTCAGAGACGACGACCCAAGACTCTCTTTCCTGCACGGCAACTACATTTCACTGACCAACCTGTCTGACGAGCACTTCGACATGCTGCTCAAGATGAGGCTGTCTCCGCTCTACGTCTCGGTTCACTCCACCGATCCATGGATCCGACGACTTCTGATGGGCTACGATAGAGACATAGACATAATAGGGCAGCTGTCTGCGCTCACGCGTGCGGGGATCACAGTTCACTGCCAAGTCGTGCTCTGCCCGGGAATCAACGACAGGTTTGAGCTCCTCCGCACCATAGCTGACCTGGCCAGACTGCACCCCGGGGTCGGTTCAGTGGCGGTCGTACCGGTGGGCTTGACGCGGCACAGAGACCGCCTCCCGCGGCTCTCCCGCCCGGGTGCGGAAGACGCGCTTGTCACGCTTGAGATAGTAGAACGCATGCAGGTGCAATGTCTCGAGACCATAGGCACCCGGTTCGCATTCGCCTCCGACGAGTTCTACTTCCTCGCCGATTGCGAGATTCCCCCGGGGGACGAGTACGAGGAGTACCAGCAGATCGAGAACGGTGTCGGACTGACGAGGATAATGGCGGATGAGTTTCTCGAGATCCTGCGCGAACACGGACTGCCTGAACCTGAGGGAGTACAGGACGTCAGCATCATAACAGGAGTGCTGGGTGCGAAGGCTCTCGAGGTCGTGCTCGCTCCACTCTCACGCCAGGTGAGGCGGCGCATACACGTAGTGCCCGTGAAGAACTCATACTTCGGCGACCCGGTGACCGTCACGGGGCTTCTCGGCGGGAATGATATCATGGAAGCATTGAAAATCCTTCGAGAATCTCGCACTGCAAACGGAACCGGTCCGATTCGCGCCGCCATTCCCGATGTCGTAGTCAATCGGGACGGCGTTTTCGTCGACGACATCAGTCTTGAGTGTGTCAAGGAAAAAGCGAGCGAGCTGGGGATTGACTTGGCGATCGTGCGCAGCAGCGCCGACGGCCTTTATGCGGCGCTCACAGGTTTCGCAGAGTGAGGTGTGCAGAGTGAGCAGCCTGATGGTTGCCATAGTGGGGAGGCCCAATGTGGGCAAATCCACTTTGTTCAATCGACTGGTCGGCAAACGCGTCGCCATTGTTGAGGGAACGCCTGGTGTCACCCGGGACAGGATCTACGGCCGGACAGAGTGGCTCGGGGTGCCCCTGGTCGTCATAGACACGGGAGGACTGGACTTTTCCGACAAGGGCTCAGTGGCGGCACGTGTGCGTGCGCAAGCGCAGGTTGCGATCGATGAGGCCGACGTCATTCTGTTCCTGGTCGATTCGAGGGAAGGAGTGACTTCGAACGACCTGGAGATAGCGGAGACGCTGCGCAGAACGTCGAAGCCGGTGCTCCTAGTTGCCAACAAGGTGGAGGACTACAGCGACACCAGCCATCTAGTTGACTTCTACCAGCTCGGGCTTGGCGAGGCTATCCCGATCTCTGCTGTACATGGGCAGAACGTCGGCGATCTCCTCGATGAAGTCATATCACACAGGAGATCCGATGCGATACTGTCCCATGACGAAAGCGCTATCAAGATCGCGGTGGTGGGGAGACCCAACGCCGGCAAGTCCTCTTTGGTAAATGCTATGCTTGGAGAGGACCGCTCGATCGTCGATTCTGAGCCCGGAACCACCAGGGATGCGATCGACACGCTGTTCTTCCGAGACGGCAAGCCGTACATAATCATAGACACGGCCGGACTCAGGAGGAGAGGGCGTGTCCGCGAGGGTATTGAGAAATACAGTGCGCTCCGAACACTTAGGGCGGTCGACGAGTGCGACGTGGGGCTGCTGCTGATCGATGCAACCGTTGGCTGCACGGACCAGGATTCCCACATCGCCGGCTACATCGATGAGTGCGGAAAGGCCATGTGCATACTAGTGAACAAGTGGGACGCTGTGGACAAGAGGCAGACGTCAGCGAAAGGTGTGGAATCGCAGATCCGCAGTTCAATGGCGTTTACCCATTACGCGCCGATCCTCTTTGTGTCCGCCAAGACCGGCCTGGGGCTTGGCGAAGTGTTCACCGCCGTCGACAGTGTGATCGAGCAGCACAGGCGGACCGTGCAGACCTCTCTGCTCAACGAGATCCTTGAGGAAGCGGTGTTGAGGAACCCGCCTCCGTCGCGCAAGGGTCAGCCTCTCAGCGTCTATTACATGACTCAGGTAGGCACACAGCCGCCCAGATTCAGGCTATTCGTAAACAAGGCCGATAGGATGCATTTCTCGTATCTCAGGTACATCGAAAACGAGCTTCGGACTTCGTTGGGGTTTGAGGGGACGCCCGTCAGAATCCAGGTCGCCGAACGCAACTGATTGGTAGCAGGACGTTTGAGACCATTTACTGGAGGAAGGCACGCGGTCCCCGTCGAAAGTAGAACTGTGCCAGTGGAGCTTTGACGCCTTGAGGCAGGCGCGCTCAACGGCCTTATTGAGGAGAGTGAAGCAGTGGATCCGATTCGAGTAGCGTTCGCATTGGTCGCCGGATACTTGGTGGGAGCAGTGCCTTTCGGTGTTCTCATCGGCCAACGGGCCGCGGGGGTGGACATCCGGCGATTGGGAAGCGGCAACACAGGTGCGACGAACGCTCTGAGGGTATTGGGTCCCCGTGCGGCGGCCCTGGTGCTGGCAATGGACATAGCAAAGGGCATTGCCGCAGTGTTCATCGGAAGATGGCTGGTAGGAGGCGACGTTGTTCCGCTTGTCTCCGGGCTCGCTGCGGTCGTGGGTCACAACTGGTCTGTGTTCCTGCGTTTTGGCGGGGGTAAGGGAGTTGCTACTACAGTAGGGGTCGTAATAGCTTCGATGCCTCTAGTGGCGACCATAGCGATCGCGGCGTTTCTGATCACGGTCACCGTTACCGGATATGTTTCGGTGGGGTCTCTGACAATGGCCGTGCTTCTTCCATTGCTGGCCTGGTTTCTGAAGAACCCGTCTCCTCACGTGGCGTTTGTGGCGATGCTCGCGCTGATGATGTTCTGGAGGCACAGAGCGAACATAGTCCGACTGATCGAGGGGCGTGAGAACAAGCTCGGCAGGCGTATCCGATAGGGAGCAACGCTCTGGGAGGGATTGCGATGAGTGACGCGGTCGTACTGGCAGTGTGGGGTGCATCGACAGCGATTTCGATCGCTGCAGGAGTGCTGATCTACAGGGACGCAAAATCCAGGGACTACACACCGTTTATCTGGGGACTGATATTCCCGCTGATGGCCATACTGTCATTCGGGAACCCGATCCAGATCGTGCTGCTTATCATAGGCATTCCGCTGTATTTCCTGCTGAGGCCAAAAGGGGTCATCAAGACGTGTCCGCACTGTAGCCGCAAGTACCTCGACTACCTGGCATTCTGTCCTCATTGCAAACGCGAAGTGAAAAAAGAGTGCCTGAGATGTCACGATCTGGCCGATCTGGACGCCGCCAAGTGTCCGCACTGCGGCGCACCGATGCCGCGGCACGAGGGGAGGGAGTGATGAACGAGTAATGGACACCCTCACTGTACTGGTCAGGCTCCTCGTGTCCTTTGTCCTAGGGGGGATCATCGGGCTCGAGAGGGAGAGCCATAGAAGGCCTGCCGGTCTCCGCACGCATATTCTCGTTGCGACTGGATCATGCCTGGTCACCCTTGTGTCGATCTACTCAGCCAATGTCGCCTCTCCTTTGGGAGGGGCGGCCGTGGATCCGACCCGCATTGCTGCGAATATCATCACAGGAATCGGATTTCTCGGAGCAGGCACTATACTGAGAGACGGCATGACGGTCCGTGGCTTGACGACTGCCGCAAGTTTGTGGGTTGTAGCAGGGATGGGGCTCGCGGTTGGATTCGGGTTCTACGCCGGAGCCGCAGCAGTAGCCGTCCTCGTGGCGCTGTCCCTTGTCTACTTGGACAGGATCGAGGTCAAGTATATCGAGAGCAAGGGGCACCGTCTGAGCATGGTCCTCGAAGACAGGCCGGGCATGCTAGCGGCCATATGCACAACCCTGGCCGACTCAGGCGTCAACATCACTCAGGTTCTCGCCGATCAATCGTCAGAGTCGCCGGGCTGCATAGACGTGATGCTTGGAGTCCGCTTGCCTGTGGGCAGGGAAGGCTTGCCCAGTGTCGTCGATCAGATACGAACGATTCCGGGTGTGCACCAAGTCAAAGCACAGCCTGGGCAAAGGGCCAAGGATTAGACTGAGAACGGGATGGAGCTGCTGTGCTGATACTGGCGGTCAACGATGACGGAGTGCACTCGAGAGGTCTTCGCGAACTCACTGCCTCACTCGCAACGCTTGGAACTGTGTACGTCACCGCACCGAGCGGTGAGCGCAGTGCAGTCGCGCACGCGCTGACCATGCGCCAGCCAATCATTGTGGAAGAAGTAGAGATACCGGACGCCGAGCGCGCGTGGTCGATTGACGGGACTCCTGCCGATTGCGTCAAACTGGGTCTCGAGGTGCTGCTTGAAGGCCGAATTCCCGACGTCATTGTGTCCGGCATAAATCGCGGGCCGAACCTTGGCACCGACGTGCTGTACTCGGGAACGGTGTCTGCGGCGATGGAAGGAATCATCGCAGGCATACCGTCGATGGCCGTTTCGCTGGCGAGCTCGGGCGGTCAGGATTACTCAGTTGCAGCATCGTTCGCCGCGAAACTGTGTTCGCGGCTGGCCACCTCAGGACGCGAGGTTCTTGAGCGGACTCTGCTGAACGTCAATGTCCCCGAGTTACCTGAGAGCCGGATCAAAGGAGTCAAGATCACCCGTCTGGGCGAGATGAAGTACACGGATATCTTCGACAGAAGGGTTGATCCGAGGGGGCGAACCTACTTCTGGTTGGCAGGGAAGCTCGACGAAAGCTGCCTTGCCGAAGAGGGTGAGTCCTGCGACACCTGGGCGGTGAGGAACGACTACATCTCGGTCACGCCGATCCGTTTTGACTTCACTGCGCACAGTGCGATCGCCCTTCTGGAGCAGTGGGGACTCGAACCGTGATAGCTGAAAAACCGGGGGTTGGAGATAGGGTATGGACGACTCAAGGCTTGATGATCGAACGTGTCGAAAGGCGGGCGCAGGCAACAGCCCTGAAGCGGCCGGCAAGCCTGCGATTACTGAGGTCGCCAGCCAGAGTTTTGACGACGACGCGCCGCTGCATCGCGTGGTGACGTTCCTCAACAAGAGCCTAAGGCGCCGCGGATTCATCTTCGGCCTGACGCGACAAAGAGAAAACGAGTTGAAGATGACCATTTACGAGGTGCACAATGCCAAGCTATAAGGAAGAACCGTCTCTGTGAGACGGTTCTTCTGGCAGGGGAGACAGGAATCGAACCCGCAACCTACGGTTTTGGAGACCGCCGCTCTGCCATTTGAGCTACTCCCCTTCGTGCCGTGCGCGACTGGGCGAGTTCCGTTGCAGTGATCATTATACCTGAGTAGTTCACAGGTGTCAACCAGCAGGCTCGGCAGGGGACGAGATGCAGCACGAGGCCGATGTCAAGGGGACCGCGGACGAGGCCGCAGTCCGCTCTAGGCAATGCGGACTTGACCTTGAAATCGAGCAGGATTGAGGGTAAGATATGACTGGTAATATGGGCAACGAGGTGGTTGTTGTGAAGTCCAACATGATTCCTGTGGGAGTGTCTGCTAGACACGTGCATCTTTCGCGAGAGGATGTCGATACCCTGTTCGGCGATGGATATGAGCTCACTGTCTACAGACCTCTCTCGCAGCCTGAGCAATACGCAGCCAACGAAAAGGTCAACCTTGTCGGCCCCAGAGGGAGGATCGACGGTGTCAGAATACTCGGCCCGGTCCGGTCGAGGACTCAGGTCGAGGTTTCGATGACAGATGCCATCAAGCTCGGCGTTCGACCGCCGGTGCGAGACAGCGGCGCCATCGATGGGTCTGAGTCCATCACTATCGAAGGGCCCAATGGCGCGGTCACCATTGAGCAGGGCGTGATACTGGCCCAGAGACATATCCATCTGCACCCTGACTCAGCGGCAGAACTCGGCGTGACAGACAAACAGTGCGTGAACGTGAAGACATCGGGTCCGAGGGCCGTGGTGTTCTGCAACGTGCTGTGCAGGGTCAGCCCGAGCTTTACCAAGGAGTTCCATATCGACACGGACGAAGCGAACGCCGCTATGCTGTGCACCGGAGACGAAGTAGAACTGGTGAAGTGAAATGAGCTCATCGGGCAATCGGGTTCTGGTTGGCACCTCGGGCTACAGCTTCGAGGACTGGAAAGGGCGTTTCTACCCCGAGCGGCTCAGTCCTTCCGACATGCTCAGTTACTACTCCAAACGGTTTCCCATGGTGGAGGTCAACTATACCTACTACCGAATGCCGTCTGCCTCGACCATGCGAGGAATGGACCGGAAGACGCCCGACGACTTCGAGTTCGTCGTGAAGCTCAACCGCTCGCTGACGCACTCAAACCGCGTCATCGGATCGTTCGTGCCAGATGAGGAGAGCAGCAATGGTGCAGCCGGTGGGCGCTCAGCTCGAGGAAGCCAGGAGCCGGAGGTGACGCTCGACTCGCTGAAGGACACCATAGCCAGCTTTAAAGAGGGCGTAGCGCCGCTCGTCGAGTCGGGGAAGCTTAGCTGTCTGCTTGCCCAGTTCCCATGGGGTTTCACCAACACCGACAGAAACCTCGAATACGTCGTAGCACTCGCGCGGGAGTTCAGCGAGTTCTGGTTTGTCGTGGAGTTCAGAAACGCAGCGTGGGTGAGTGACGCCGTATTCTCGACCCTCAAGGCTCACGGCATAGGTTTCTGCTGTGTTGACGAGCCGGGGCTCAAGGGGTTGTTTCCTCCGATCGCGATCTCGACGTCGCCGGAGGTGTCATATGTCCGATTCCACGGCCGGAACGCCAGCAAGTGGTGGAAGCACGACGATCCCTCTGAACGGTATGACTACCTCTACGACGAGGACGAATTGAGGCCCTGGGCCGATAAGATACTCAGGCTGTCAGAGAACAGCCGGAAGACCTACGTGCTGTTCAACAACTGCACAGACGGGAAGGCGACCGAAAACGCCCGGCAGATGCAGTCGCTCTTGGGTCTTGTTCAGACCTACGAGCGACCTCTGTTCTAGCAGCCTTCCTCTGGGAGAACCACCGGGCAGATCAGGAGAGGACATGATAACCCGTGCCGGTATTCGAATACAAGTGCAAGACCTGCGGAAAGAAGTCTGAACGACTAGTCATATCTTCGTCGGAAGTCGTTCAATGCCCATACTGCGGTAGCAGAGACCTGGCCAAGCTGTTCAGCACGTTCGCAGCACACGGGGTTCGCGGCTCGGCAGGGGGGACCGGCTCGAGAAGCTGTGGAACGTGTTCAGGAGGCCACTGCTCGACTTGCCACTAAGGATTCGCGCAGGCAGGCATTGAGTCAACCGGGCATGGTTGAGGCGCCAGCATCTCGCTGACACGCACAAGTGCCCTGTCTACCTGCCCGCGGGCTACTCATCGGGTTCTTCGTCGCAGATCACCACGTCCATTATCTCAAGAACGTCAAGGGTCAGCCCGATCTCAATCGTCAGCGACTCTGTGAAGCTCGCATTGGCTTCAGGGCTTCCCGGATCGAAAGTGACTGAATCCTCGAGGTCGACATTCAGCACCTGGCACTTCACTCGATTCAGGTCG
>JAAYAB010000074.1 GCA_012719595.1 Bacillota bacterium | reverse complement strand
TCCGGCTGGCGAGCGGCAAGCCAGCCTATGAGCGTGCAGGCGGCCTGCGAGTCAGAACGGACCCACTACGGACGGCCTCAGCGACTAGCTGCTTCCCTCTTCGCACGCCTCGCAGTTCTGGGTACAGTGCTCTCACGGATAGCGAGCACGGGTTCAATGAAGATCTCTTCAGGCAATCTATCGACTCCATCAATCCGCTCAAACAGGATCGCTACTGATCGCTTGCCTATGTCGTAGGACGGCACGACGACAGAGGTAAGCGATGGGAAAACCAGAGTCGCGTCACGGATATCATCGAAACCGGTTACAGCCAGCTCCTCCGGCACCCGGACCCCGTGGTCTCTTGCACACCGCAACACACCTATGGCCATCAGGTCGTTTGCGGCTGCGATCGCGGTAGGAGGCCGATCCATGGCCAGGAGATGTGCCGCCTCGGCATACCCGCCTGATTCGCGGAAGTCAGCGTGCCGGACCAGCTCGCTGTCCACCTCAATTCCGAACGACTCCATGGACTGGACAAACGCCTTCAGCCTATCCTCTGCGATGAAGTTCTTCTCGGGGCCTCCTATGAAAGCGATCCTCCTATGACCGAGCTGCACCAGGTGCTCCACAATTAGATGGAAGCCTTTCGCGTTGTTGATTGAAACCCGATCCACTCGAACACCCTCAATGGGAGTGCCCAACATGACTATGGGAACGCCGTCGTTCAGCAGGTCGCTCAAGTGCGTCCGAATCAGGTGCGATTCAGGAGTCTCGACGGAGTCATGTATGATTCCATCGACCCGGATTCGTCGGAGGTGGGACAGGAACTCGATTTCCCTGGCCTCGTTGCCGTCGGTGTTGTAGATAAGTACCTGATAGTGCCTGACCCATGCAGCGTCTTGAATACCCCTTGCTGTTGGGACGTATGCAGGGTTCTCTATGTTCGTCAATACGTATCCGATGAGCTCGCTCTTGCGAGTGATCAGCCCCTTGGCAAAGGGGTTGGGCGAGTAGTTCAAGCTCTTGAGGGCCTCGCGCACCTTCTTGCGGGTCTTCTCGCTGACATAGCCGCTGTGGTTCATCACCCGCGAGACTGTCGCAGTCGAGACCCCGGCCGCCCTGGCAACATCTTGTATGGTCACCATATAGCATCCACCCTGTAACGGTCGTAACCCGGCAGGTGTCGATTTGTCATGTCTTGCGCAGCCGGATCTTTCGGGTATGTAATCTGTTACACATTCTCACTTTCTACGAAAACATGCAGAATCCTTTAACATAGCAAGAAACGTCATTGCCACAAACCTCACATCTGTCGTACAGTAGGCTCGAGCATTACGACTGCCGAACACGGTGAGTGCGATGCCAAACCCCTACCATAGCCATCTGCAGAGAAGCTTGAGATACATAGAGGAAAACCTCCTCAGCGACCTCAGCCTGGAAGACTGCGCAAAGGCGGCGGGGTACTCCGCATATCACTTCCACCGGGTTTTCCGAATGGTGTTGGGAGTGACGCCAGGCGAGTACATCCGGCGAAGGAGGCTGGCCATCGCAGCAGACCTGATGGCGAGTTCCGGCATGAACCTCGACAGCGTTGCAGAGGCCTCCGGTTTCTCCTGCAAGGAGGTTCTCATAAGGGCTTTTCGGAGGGAGCACGGCATATCGCCGTCGAGCTACAGAGAGGCGCTGAATAGCCTGAGACTTCAGCCAGACATGAGCCAGTGGTTCGAAGGCGAGGATGGGGAATCCGATCTACCACTCGTTCCCCGGATTGCGTCGATGCCAGCTATGACCATAGTGGGGTACGCAGTGACCGTCACATGGGAAGAAGCGCGTGCGGCAGTACCCCGACTGTGGAACCGGTACAACGCACAGCGGCTGCGAGAGAACATCCTGAACCCATTGCCGAGTATGCAGGAATATGACATAGGACTGTCAACATGTCGCAACCGAGGTGGCCACACATACATCGCCGGCAGGCCGGTCCAGCGAGTGCAAGACGATCTCAGCGGACTGGTCGTCTACAGCCTCCCCGCGCGGCAGTATGTCGTGTTCGCCACGCCGCCGGCCACACACAGCACATTTGTCGCAACGGTGCATCGGACATGGGAAAGGATCGTCAGCGAATGGATACCTTCATCGCCCTGGCCCCTGGACGCCTCTTTTGACTTTGAGGTGTACTGCGAGGCCAGCAGGAC
>JAAYAB010000073.1 GCA_012719595.1 Bacillota bacterium | reverse complement strand
TATGCTCGCGGCCGTTCGCGAAGCAGAGACCCGGAGAGCGTGCTCTCGCAGGTGAGGAACCTGGTCGAGCTCGGATTTCGAGAGGTCGTTCTGATCGGGGTTCACCTGGGATTCTATGGCCGTGACCTCAGCCCGGCTACAGACCTCGCATCGATCACGTCTTCTGTTGCAGAGATAGAGGGCGTATGGCGCGTGCGGCTGGGATCGGTCGAGTGCATAGAGCTGACTGCGGAATTGCTCGAAGTGATCGCCGGGCACCACAACGTGTGCCGACATCTCCACGTTCCTCTCCAGTCGGGCTCTGACGGGGTGCTCCGCCGAATGGGCAGGCCGTACACTGCAGGCAAGTACTTCGAAGCTATCTCGGCTGCACGGAGCCGCATCCCGGAATGCGCGATCAGCGCCGATGTGATGGTCGGATTCCCGGGAGAGTCAGAGGCGGAGTTCGAACAGAGCATGGATTTCGTAAGGAAGTGCAGATTCTCGAGGCTCCACGTCTTCGGGTATTCGAGGCGCAGCGGGACTCCGGCTGCGTCTGCGCCGGGCCAGATCCGCCGCAGCGTCATCGAGGAGCGCGTCGACAGGATGAGCGCCCTAGGTCATCAGCTTTCGAACCTCTTCCACGAAGGGATGATAGGGAGGAAGTTCGAGGTGCTCGTCGAAGGACGTGATCCTGCAGACAATACGGCGTTTGGGCACACCGATACCTACGTTTCGGTCAGTTACCCTGACCCCGAACAGATCAGCGCGCCGAACGAATTGGTTACGGTCTGGATCACCTCCGCAGGCCCAGAGGGTGTATGCGGGGTTTATGAAGGAAAAGCAGATCCGGGCGAGAAGGTCTAGATATGTACCACAAGGGCAGACCGGAAAGGTGAGTTGACCGCAGATGGATGATTGTCTCTTCTGCAAGATCGTCTCTGGGAAGATCCCTTCGGATCGCGTGTTCGAAGACGAGGAAGTCTACGCGTTCAGAGATATAAACCCTCAGGCGCCTACGCACGTGTTGATCATCCCGAAGAGGCACATACCTTCTGCGGCTGCGCTGACAGGAGACGACGCAGCTGTATGCGGCAGGCTCGTTGTCGTCGCAGCGAGGATCGCACAGGAGTGCGGAATGGCGGACCGGGGGTTCCGGCTCGTCTTGAACAGCGGCGAAGACGGCGGCCAGTCCGTGGGGCACCTGCACCTGCACCTCCTCGGAGGCAGGAAGCTGGGTTGGCCTCCAGGCTGATGCTGGTGTCCGCATCCGCCTGTTCTGCCGCGGTTAACGGCACGGCCGAATTTGGCGTTTGCATCGGCTGCTCTGTTGCGTTAGAATAGGCAGTGTTCGGTCTATCGGTGACTGAACTAATTGCATCAAGTCACGTTGTCTATCCACCCAACATCGGAGGCAATTGGGCGGACCGGCCTGAACCGTCCTTCTCCTAGAGGATCCAGGCTTGTTTCGCCTTCTCGGGGCGGAGGGGAGGGGAATAGCATGGCAGAGGTCAAGGTCGGCAAGAATGAATCCCTTGACAGCGCTCTCAGGCGGTTCAAGAAGCAGTGTAGAGTCTCAGGGGTACTGTCCGAGGCCCGCAAGCACGAGCGCTATGACAAGCCGAGTGTTCGCAGAAAGAAGAAGTCAGAAAACGCTCGCAAGCGCGCGGCAAGGCGCAACAGATAGTCATTCGTGTTCTACGTTTTGCCAGATCGACCCGGAGCGGCCTTGAGACCGTCTCCGGGTTTGTTCTTTGCAGCGCATGGGCAGAACCGGACGCAGCCGGCTCAGCCATCGTGGGCAAAACAGGACAGAGGAAAACACTCCGGCTTGCCAGAATGGATATAGTAGGATAGTAGGATTGAGTCATCTTCGGCTGCGGGCCAAGGAGGTGAGCAGTATGACAACCCGCCGTCCTATAGTGCTGCTGATGCTGATCGGGCTTGCGCTGGTATGCAACCTGCTCGAGCCGAGGATCGCGGCCGCAGCGCAGTCTGACCAAGGGGTCGTGCCTGTGCGCCTAGTAGTGATCAGCCTCCACGGAGATATCGATCCCGGAAAGGCCGCGTTTGTGCGGAGGGCCTTGGCGACGGCCGGTGAGCTGCGTGCCGATGTCGTGGCGATCGACATCCAGACCTACGGAGGACTGCTTGACTCCGCGATCGAGATCAGAGATGCGATAGTCGGCACGAATACAACCACATTGGCGTTCGTCAGAGACCGAGCTCACTCTGCGGGAGCTTTGATCGCTCTGTCTGCCGAACTGGTGGCAGTGTCTCAAGGCGGGACGTTTGGCTCTGCGGAGCCGCGCATCTTGTCCGGATTCGGATTCGGTCAGGAACCTGCTGACGCCAAGACGGTTTCGGCTCTGAGAGCGGAGTTCGAGTCGACTGCCAGACTGAGAGGCAGAGACCCCGTGCTTGCCGCAGCCATGGTCGACAAGAACGTCGAAGTCCCCGGAGTAGTGGCCAAGGGTGATCTCCTCAACGTCGGGGGCGATCAAGCCGTGAAGCTCGGCCTTGCCGATGTGACGGCCACCAGCGTCGAAGACGCCCTTGCGCAGCTCGGATACGTGCCGGTCAGCACTACGGTTGTGGAGCCGTCTGTCGCAGAAGAGATCGCCGGCTTTCTGAGCGGCTCTCCAGTCCTGGCTGTGATACTGCTCGTGATAGGGCTGGTAGGCATCATCGTCGAGATTATGACTCCCGGATTCGGGGTGCCCGGCACGATAGGTGTCATCGCTCTCGCACTGTTTTTCGGAGGCCGGCTCATAGCAGGGCTCGCAGGCTGGGAAAGCGTGGTTCTGTTCGTCGCAGGGTTCCTTCTGCTGCTGATAGAGGTCTTTGCGATTCCCGGTTTTGGAATTGCCGGGCTGTCTGGAATTGTAATGGTCTTTGTCGCAATCGGGACTGCTTTTGCGAGTTGGTATGAGGCACTGGTTGTCATACTTGCCTCGATCGTAATCTCGATCATTGGGCTGGTCCTGCTTGCCCGGTACTTGAGCAGGTTTGAGGCGTGGGGACGGTTTGTGCTGAAGACCAGGGCTACTACAGAGGACGGGTACGTGTCCGGGCCCAGCAAAGAGGATCTGATAGGGGCAATAGGCGAGACAGTGACGATGCTGAGGCCTGCCGGTGTCGTGCGCATCGATGACAGGCGGATAGACGCCGTCTCTGAAGGCGTGTTCCTGCCTGCGGGCGTGCTCGTCGAGGTCGTCGACATATCGGGCAACAGAGTGGTTGTCCGTCAGAGAGACCAAACTTGAGAACGCGGGAGGTTGGTATCCGATGGCTCCAGTGGTGGTTATCGCGGTTGTGATCGTAGCTGTAATCATAGGCATCTTCGTGTTCCTCAACTTCGTTCCAATACCGCTGTGGATCTCAGCTCTAGCGTCCGGGGTCAAGATCGGCATCTTTGACCTGGTGTTCATGAAACTGCGGAGGGTGCCTCCTCACGGCATCGTTCTGCCGATGATCAAGGCTGTGAAGGCCGGCCTGCCTGTCAGCGTAGACAAGCTCGAAGCTCACTACCTGGCTGGAGGCAACGTGGACCGAGTGGTCGACGCCCTCATCGCCGCTCATAGGGCGGACATCAAACTCACCTTTGAGCGCGCGGCTGCGATTGACTTGGCAGGACGAAACGTCTTGGAAGCGGTTCAGATGAGTGTGAACCCCAAGGTGATAGAGACTCCGATCGTCGCGGCAGTGGCAAAGAACGGCATCGAGGTCAAGGCAAAGGCGCGGGTCACAGTGAGGGCCAATATTGACAGGCTGGTCGGAGGCGCAGGTGAAGCGACGGTTATCGCCAGAGTGGGTGAGGGCATAGTCACCACAGTTGGATCCGCCGAGTCACACGCTGAAGTCCTCGAGAACCCGGACCGCATATCAAGCACCGTGCTTAGCAGAGGTCTGGACGCCGGAACCGCGTTCGAGATCCTGTCTATTGATATCGCCGACGTCGATGTCGGACGCAACATCGGTGCCCAGCTGCAGATGGACCAGGCTGAGGCTGACAAGAACATCGCTCAGGCCAAGGCTGCAGAGCGGAGATTTGCTGCACAGGCTCTTGAGCAGGAAATGAAGGCCAAAGTCGAGGAAATGAGAGCACGAGTGGTCGAAGCCGAAGCGGAAGTTCCGAGGGCGCTCGCAGAGGCTCTTCGTTCGGGCAGAATAGGCGTCCTGGACTACTACAGAATGCAAAATATCCAGGCAGACACAGATATGCGTTCAGCGATATCCGGGATTGACAAGGCCGCGCGCGATGTGCCGCCTGGCAAATCCTGATGACTAGAGGTGGATGTCAGTGCCGAGCGCGATAGGCGTCATGTTCGTGCTCTACATCGTGGTGAGCATAATCTCGGGCATTGTATCCTCTGTGATGAAGCAGTCTCAGACGACTTCTCGCAGGCGGAGACCCGTGTATGCTCCCGACGAGCAGGTTAGGCGTCTGGCAGAGGCCGACGTTCGCAAGCCTGAAGAGCAGCTCAGTCCCACTGCCGGCGAGGGCCATTCTGACTGGATTGCTGTTGAGGAGCAGGTCGGCCCTGCAGAAGGCGAAGGTGATCCTGGCTGGACTGTCGTTGAGAAGCGTCTCAGTTCCACGCTAACGGACGATTTCTCAGGCTCGATTGAGCTGGACGATTACTCGGATTCGGCGGTCGCAGTGAGACCCCGGCAGACGAAAGCGGTCAAAGGCTCCCGATCTGCGGGCGAGCGCGACGGACGGCCTGAAAGCCTGACGGGAGCGCCCGCCTTCCCGGCTCGGTTCCTGCCCCGGGATCGAGAGCAGCTCAGAGCTATGATTGTGGCAGTCGAGGTCCTCGGAGAACCCAAAGGGCTCAAGATGTAGGCAACAGCACGAGAGGTCATCGACGAAGCCCCCTTCTTGTCTGGTAATCAAGCTATGCGAACAGGCATAGGTTAGTACAGGAGGAGGGGGCTTTTGATGTCCGCAAGGCGCGCTGGAGGCTGGACGAGGGGTCTGGCCGAGACGTTCGACATACCTCGAGAGGTCGTAATGGACCTGCCGAAGATAACTGTGATGGGCAGGCTGGAGCTCCTGATCGAGAACCACCGGGGGATAATCGAGTTCCATCCCACAGTGGTGCGCCTGCGGACTGCGTGCGGGACGCTGACAGTCACGGGATCGTCGCTCGTCCTGGGGGAGCTATCGGCCAGCCGGGTCTCGATCAGAGGTGCAGTCGATGGGATTCGCTACGGATCCGAAGGGAGGGACACTGCGTGATCCTCGATCGGATTCGGGCCTACCTGTCGGGAAGCGTCGTCCTGAAGGTCCGCGGGACCGATCTGGAGAAGCTGCTCAATGCGGCCGGCAGAGCCGGAGTCGTGCTGAAGTCTGTCAAACGGCATGGACGCTACCTTCTCACGGCAAGGACGTCCGCAGTTGACTGCCGCCGCCTGCGGGGGCTTGTCTCACCGACGCAGTACAAGATCGAAGTGATTGGCAAACACGGGTTCCCCCTTCTCATTCACAGAATCCGCCGCAGAAGAATGCTCCTCGTCGGCCTCGTCGCGTCTATCGCTCTCATCTATTACATGTCGTCGTTCGTATGGTTCGTAAGGATAGCGGGCCTCAGCACACTGTCTGAGGACTCGATCAGGCAGTACGTCGCAAGCCAGGGGATCAGAACAGGCATGCGAAGGTCGGAGCTGGACTTAGAGGAGCTCGAACGCGACCTGGCGATCGAGTTCCCCAGGATCTCGTGGGTTTCAGTCAGGCTGCGGGGAACCCTGCTGAGCATCGAGATCGCCGAGAAGCTGGCGCCGGACGAGAACGCCCCGAAGGCCTTTGATGTAGTGGCCGGCAAGTCAGGCCTGATCGTCAAGTTCATACCGCTCGCAGGGAGGCCGCTTGTCCGCGAAGGCGACACGGTCGAGGCAGGGCAGGTGCTGGTCGAGGCAGTCCGCGGCGTCGACGGCGTGGATGAGGACTTCAGCGGCAGCGGCTCGGCAGCGAAGGCAGGGTTCGTCAGTGCGAGGGCCGTCGTCGAGGCGAGGGTCTGGTATCAGGAATCCGCCCAGGTCAGCCTGAAGGACCAGGAGATTGTCAGGACAGGGCGCCAGAAGACCGTTCGATACCTGCATCTCCTGGCCTGGAGGATACCCTTAGGAAGGCTGGGCGGGGGCTTCGAACAGTATGAATGCGAAGAGCGCGATGAAGTCGTGCCTCTATGGCCGGGAAGCCGGATAGGGTTGAGCATGACAGTCAAGACGTGTCACGAGGTCGTCGCCTATCCGATCGTGAGAACGGCCGAGCAGGCCAGGTCCGAGGCGCTGAGGCTTGCCCGGGCCAGAGCGCTTGCCGCCGTCCCGGAAGCGGTCGAAGTAGTGGAAGAGATGGCAAAGGTGTCCGAGTCCGGAGAAGGCGAGCACGCTAGGGTGCAGGTAGAATACATAGTCGAGACGATCGAGGAGATCGGAGTCGAACAGCCCACTCGTGCAGCGCCGTGAGCCTTCAGCCGCTGGACCTGCTGATCTTGACACAACGGCCATTGCCTGTATACTTATCCTGCAAGCCCTTATGTGACAGGGAGGAGGAGTTTGCAGACTTGTCGCAGCAGAAGGTGCAGCAGGCGTATACTGTAGAGAGCAATCAATTGGCCGCTCTGGTGAGTGGACAGAAAGACGGGAATCTTCGACGGATTGAGAGGTCATTCGGCGTAGTTGTTCTGGGAAGGGGAAACGAGCTTTCAGTGGTTGGCCCGCCGGACGCCGTTCAAAAGGCAGTCCGGGTGCTTGACGATCTGACCGACACATCCAAGCTGGGTGGTTATCTGTCGAGCAAGGATGTGCAATATGCAATTGAGCTGGCACAGGCCTCTGATTCGGTGACGCTTTACCAGCTGTCGCAGGACGTCATTCAAACGACCGCCAGAGGGCAACAAATCCGGCCGAAGACGCTCGGTCAGAAGAAGTACGTCGATGCGATCCGCAAGAATGACATAGTCTTCGGAATAGGGCCTGCTGGCACAGGTAAGACTTATCTGGCTGTCGCCCTGGCGGTGGCCGCGCTCAAGAGCAAGGCTGTGAACAGAATTATACTGGTGCGGCCGGCTGTGGAGGCAGGAGAGCATCTCGGGTTCTTGCCCGGCGACCTTCAGAACAAGGTGGACCCATATCTCAGGCCTCTGTACGATGCCCTGTTCGACATCCTGGGGCCGGAGTTGTTCGAAAAGCACAGGGAGAACAACGTGATCGAGATCGCTCCCCTCGCCTACATGAGGGGCAGAACCCTCGACGACGCTTTCATCATACTCGACGAGGCTCAGAACACGACGTCTGAGCAGATGAAGATGTTCCTGACCAGGTTTGGATTCGGGTCAAAAGCTGTCGTGACCGGCGACCTGACTCAAGTCGATCTGCCCGGCAGGAAGTTCTCAGGACTCCACATCGTACAGGATATCCTTAAGGACACAGAAGGGATCGAGTTCGTCTACCTCACGAACAAGGACGTAGTCAGGCACGAGCTGGTTCAGCGGATTGTTGAAGCATACGAGCGCTACGAGGGGAGCCGGCAGAAGCAGGAGACTGCCCGCAAGCAGCCTCGAAGGAGATGAGCGAGTTGCCGCGCTTCATGTTGTCGCTTCGCGAGGGAATAAGGTCTATCGCAGCGTTGCTGGCCAGGCAGCCGGTGAGACTCAGCTTGGTAGTGGCGGTCTCAGTGGCTGCGATCGTCGGCATTCTGTCTCTCGGCCTCATACCCAGAGGGTATGAGCTCGCAGAGGGAGACATCGCAACGTCGGACATCCGCGCACCGCGGTCGGTCCTCAACCCTTTGGAGACGGAGCGCAGACAGATCGCCGCTGAGCAGGCTGCGGTCGAGCTAGCCCGGGAGAACCTCGAATACTACATGATAGCCCCGTACGCCTCTTCGAATGCGGTCAGCGACCGGCAGTATGTCATAGACTCTGTGGTCGACGTGCGCCTGCGCCTGTTCTATGAAACCGTGGCCGTGCCGCAGCCGGAGCCGGTCCTTGCTCACGACTCAGACGCTTCCGAACCGGCTGAACCGGTTGTGGACAAGCTCCCGGTTCAGGCTACCAGCGAGCTGCGCAGAAAGGACCCGCCCCCCAAGACTGAGGATGTGGAAGCGGAGGCCGGCAGCCTTGCCGAACGGCTGTGGGATGAGCGAGGCATCGAACTCGGAATCGGCTCGCTGAGGACGCTCCTTCAGACAGAGACGTCGACTCTGCGCGTCGTGCAGGAACACGTGGCCGGGATTCTCAAAGACATAGTCGGC
>JAAYAB010000072.1 GCA_012719595.1 Bacillota bacterium | reverse complement strand
CGGACTGGCCCGAAGAAGTATTCATCCAGATCAGCGAGTCCCAGGTGGGCAGAGCTGTTAGGACTCGCAGATGGAAGTACTCGGTCGTGGCCCCAGACCTGCATGGAGGTCAGCACAGCTGTTCAGACCGATACGCCGAGGAGTGCCTCTACGACCTCCAGTCAGACCCCTACGAGCTCAGAAACCTGATCGGGTTTGAGTCTCATAGGAAGGTGGCGGAGGTCATGCGGGAGCGGCTGCTTCGCAGAATGCGAGAGGCGGGCGAGGAAGAGCCCGAGATAATCCTGGCCGAGCCAGTGCGGAGTGGACAGCGGAGAGTGAGCGACGAAGAGGCGTATCAGTAGAGAAAAGGAGAGGATGGACGGCATGAAAGAAAGCGCAAGTGAACGTATGAAGTGGTTCTTGGAAGCCAGATTCGGCATGTTCATTCACTGGGGTCTGTACGCGATTCCGGCAAGGGGAGAGTGGGTCCGGAGCCACGAGCAAATCAGCGTTGAGGACTATCAGCCCTTCTTCAACGAGTTCAACCCGGATGATTACGACCCGCGTGAGTGGGCCAGAGTGGCCAAGGACGCAGGCATGAAGTATGCGGTCTTGACCTCCAAGCAACATGACGGGTTCTGTCTCTTCGACAGCAAACTCACAGATTACAAGGCCACCAACACTCCTGCTCGCCGTGACCTTGTGGCCGAGTACGTCGAGGCGTTCCGCGCCGAGGGGCTGAAGGTCGGCTTCTACTACTCCCTGCTGGACTGGCACCATCCCGACTACCCGGCCTACGGCGATGCGCACCACCCGATGCGCAACAACGAGGCATTCAAGGACAGGAAACACAACTTCGAGAATTATGTGGATTACCTGCACGGACAGGTGAGGGAGCTCCTGACCAACTACGGCAGGATCGATATCATGTGGTTCGACTTCTCCTATGGCAATATGAGCGGAGAGGCTTGGCGTGCGACAGATCTCGTGAAGATGGTCCGTGAGCTGCAGCCGCACATCATCATAGACAACCGTCTTGGAGGCAATATCAAGAGCGAAAAACCCGAGATCTACGCAGGCGACTTCGCCTCGCCGGAGCAGATCATCCCGCCGGAGGGCGTTGTGAACGAAAAGGGTGACCCCATACCCTGGGAAGCGTGCATCACACTCAACGACCACTGGGGCTATTGTGCGAATGACCTGGACTACAAATCGCCTAAGCAGGTCATTCGAGCGCTCGTCGAGTGTGTCAGCAAAGGCGGCAACCTCCTGCTCAACGTCGGCCCCAACGCCAGAGGGCAGATCCCAGCCGAGTCCAAGGAGATACTGCGCGAGGTAGGAGCTTGGATGAGGAAGAACGGGGCGAGCATCTATGGCTGCAAGGGGGCGGACAGACCCAAGCCGGAGTGGGGGCGGTACACCCAGAAGGGCAACAAGCTCTATGCCCATGTGCTCGACAGAGGCATCGGCCCGGTCAACTTCCGGGGGCTTGGAGGCAAGATCGTGAAAGCCCGTTTGCTGGCAGATGGCTCGGAACTCAAGGTGCGTGTGCCCTGGAATGCAACTGAGTTCGTCAGCGATGCCTTTGTGAGCTTCGGTTCGTCCAGACTTCCGGACGAATACGACACTGTGGTGGAGCTGGAGTTGGCCCCTGACTCCAAGTGAGCAGTCGCTAGCGCACCTCGACAGCCGGATCACTCTAGCTGAGTGATCCGGCTCTCTGGCAGTATTTGTTTGCATGGTGTAGAGACGGGAATCGCTCCGGCGACGCCCCCGTCTCGATTTCACTTCGCAAGCTCCAGTATCCTCAACACGGTATCGAAGGTCAGTTTTGCGTAGTTGCCGACCTCCGACGATCCCTGTGCGCATTTCTGCGCCATTGTGTCGAGCTGGTCAACCGGAAGACCGGCCTTGGAAATGGTCGTGGGGAGGCCGATCTCATTGAAGAACCCCTCCAAGCGGGAAATGCCTTCGACAGCGACTTCTTCGTCACTGCGGCCGTCGGAGGAGACGCCAAACACCCTCTCAGCGAACTGCTTGAACCTGGGTATGTCGTACTTGTAGACGTGCTTCATCCACGCAGGAAACACGATCGCCAGCCCTGCACCGTGGGCGATGTCGTAGAGGGCGCTCAACTCGTGCTCGACGCGGTGTGAAGACCAGTCTCCACGCCTCCCGACTCCCAATATGTCATTGTGAGCTACAGTTCCACCCCACATGATCTCAGCACGAGCGTTGTAGTCGTTGGGATCGGCCATTACCCTGCGTGCGTTTTCCATGATCGAGATCATGGCGGCTTCGCACAGCCGGTCCGTGAAGTCGACATCTCTCTGAGGTGTGAAGTACCGCTCCATGATGTGCGCGAGGATGTCCACCACTCCGCACGCAGTCTGATACGGCGGGAGAGTGCAAGTGAGCTGAGGGTTGCAGAGTGCAAACACTGGCCTCATGCACTTGGCGCCGGTGCCGACCTTGTACAGGCCGTCTTCGTTGGTGATCACAGAGCCACTGCTCGCCTCGCTGCCGGCTGCCGCGATCGTCAGTATGACGCCTACGGGCAACGCCTTCTCAGGGACCGCCTTGCCCGAGTAGAAGTCCCAGACGTCCCCATCATACGGGACTCCTACTGCTATCGCCTTTGCCGAGTCGATGACGCTGCCTCCGCCTACAGCGAGAATGATATCGGCGCCCCACCGCCTGCACAGAGAGATCCCTTCCCTGACCAGCGACAGACGTGGATTGGGCTGGACTCCTCCGAGTTCTTTCCACTCAACGCCCGCCTTCTCCAGCGATGCTACCACACGATCATAGAGGCCAGTCCGACGGATGCTGCCGCCGCCGTAGTGCAGCAACACCCTCTTCCCGTACTTGCGAACTTCTTCACCGACTCGGTTTTCGACATCCCTGCCAAATACGATGCGCGTCGGCTGTGAGAATGTGAAGTTGTCCATAGAGCTGAACCCTCCTCAGAGCTGGTCGTGGTGCCGATACGAAGTGAACGCATCAAATCTAGGCCTAGGAGCATCCCAAGTTGAGGATAGACTGCCGGAAAGCGCCCTGTCAAGATAAGCTCCGCGGGCGAATCCGTTGGACAAACTCAGCGTAAACATAAACAATTCGAAAGATATTGACAATACAATCGAAAGTGAGATATGGTACAGTTGCGGGCTCCAGCGCCCCATGAGCAGCCGGTCTTTCCGGAGTCCGTTGCAGCAAAATGGTCCCGGACCAAGCCAGGAGGTAGGCCAGATGTACGACAAGAACTGGGCTAAGGTCGATGTTGCGAGCGTTCCCCGTGTCAAGACCGAATTGCCCGGACCCAAGTCGAGGGAGATGCATGCGAGAGCTTCGAAGTACATGAAGGGGTACTCCAGTCAGGTGCGACTGTTCCCAGTCGTGTTTGACTCCGGGAAGGGCTGCACGCTGACTGACGTGGACGGCAATGTCTATCTGGACTTCTCCTCAGGAATATACGTTACAGGCCTTGGCCACTGCCACCCCAAGATCAGCGAAGCTGTCGCTACATACGCTCACAAACTGATGAACTGCCATGACTTCACAACAGAGATCAAGATGAAGCTCCTCGAGAAGCTGGCATCCATCACCATGGGCGACCTGAACGGGTTCCAGCTCTACGATTCGGGCACGACTGCGGTCGAGGCCGGCCTTAGATGTGCCCGGGCAGCTACCAACCGGTTTGAGTTCATATCGTTCTGGCGAGATTTCCACGGCAAGACCATGGGAGCGGTGAGCTGCGCAATTGTCGACCATACCCAGGGAATGAGGGCGCCTGGTTTCTTCCTCGCACCCAGGCCATACTGCTACAGGTGCCCGTTCGGCAAGACGCATCCCGAGTGCAACTGCTACTGCGTCGACTTTGTAGAGATGATCATCAAGAACGAGACTACCGGCCGGGTGGCCGCGATCGTGCTCGAGCCCATACAGGGATGGGCAGGTACGATCGTCCCTCCCGACGATTTCATGCCCAAGCTCAGGGCGCTGTGCGACAAGTACGGAGCGCTGCTGTTTGCAGACGAGGTTCTGACCTGCATGGGCAGGACCGGGAAGATGTTCTGCATGGAGCACTGGAATGTCGTCCCTGACATAATGACTCTCGGAAAGGGGTTTGGGAATGGCTTCCCAGTCACCGCCATGTGCGTGAGCGACAAGTACAAGGACACTGTCGAAAAGATCTCCGCTTCGTCGAGCTACGGAGGAAACCCCATGGCCTGCGCAGCCGCGCTTGCCTCGCTCGAGGTCATCGAGGAGGAAAACCTCTGCGAGAGGTCCGCTCACCTCGGCGAGATCATGCTCAAACGGATGGAGCAGATGAAGGAGAACCACAAGATCATCGGCGACGTCCGAGGCAAGGGATGTCTCCTTGGCATCGAGCTGGTCAAGGACAAGACCAGCAAGGAGCCGTTTGATGAGGCCGGCAGGCTTGTATACCAGAAGGCATTCCAGAAGGGACTCGCATGGGTGCCTGCAGGACACATTCTGAGGCTCTCTCCTCCTTTGATCATGGACGACGACCTGGCACTCAAGGGCCTCGACATCATAGAGGAAGCTGTCGCCGAGGTGGAAAAACACTTCGGGTATCAGTGATAGCAGACATGCAGGCACTAGCGCGGACAACTAGGTAGGCGTCAGCGCGGATGGACAGGCGGATATCTGTGCGAACACAAAGGCAGAGGGGAACGGTGGCCGCATATGAATGGCACGCAGATCAGGCTTAACAAGCTGTTTTCAGAAGGGGAGAACGCAGTAGTCATAGCCATTGACCATGGATACATGGATGGCCCGATTCCGGGGATGGAGAGCCTGCCTGAGACTGTCAAGAAGATCGACTCGTGTGTCGATGCCGTCCTGCTCTCGCCTGGAATGCTCAAAATCGTCGGCGACGCCTTTGCATACAAGGGCGCTCCCATTCCCATTGTCAGACTCAACTGGAGCACAGTGTTCTGCTTCAATTGGGGATACAAGGACTCCCGCACTGTGCCGGCATTTCGCGTGAAGGATGCCATCGCACTGGGCGCTGAAGTGGTGCTCGTGTCTCTCACTCTGAAGACGGGCGACGAGAGAAACGACGCGCGAAACGTCGAAATCTTCGGTCAGCTGTGCAATGAGGCCAGGGAATACGGAATACCGGTCGTCGGCGAGTGCTTCCCCAACGACAGTGACAACATCAGTCCTGAGGAGATGCATGACATCGTGCTCCGGGGAACCCGCATCCTCGCAGAACTCGGGGCGGATTTGATCAAGACCTTTAGGACTGTCAGGTTCAGCGACGTCGTGACCGGCTGCTCTGTGCCAGTGCTTGGGCTGGGCGGCCATGCGACTCCGGATTCGCTGAGCTCACTGAAGATGGCGAAGGCCATAATCGACGAGGGCGGCCGCGGCGTCGTATACGGCAGGAACGCCATTCAGAGACGGGATCCAAAGGCGTACCAGCGAGCCCTCTGCGATGTAGTCAAGCACGGTGTTGACCCATCTGAAGCTGTGGCGAAGTACGGACTGGAGTGAAAGCGAGTGTCACAATACCGGTGTCACATTCTCGAGTGAGAATGGGTGCCGAGTTCTCGGAACCGCACTCCCGAGTGAGAGTGGGTGTCACATGGGTGAGTACGTAATCGGCGTTGACGTGGGGACCACCGCAACCAAGGGCATGCTGGTCAGCCAGTCGGGCGAGATCGTCCGCACTGCTAGCAGGACCTATGAGCTGATCAAGCCCGATTCCGTTCGTACAGAGCAGCGCGCACAGGACTGGTGGCAGACTCTGGTTGAGGTTGTGAGGGAATGCACGCGCGACCTGGATTTGAGCAAGAGAGACCAGGCCGTTGCTCTCTCAGTGTCGACTCAGGGCGGGAGCATGGTTCCTGTCGATGCTCACGGAAACCCCCTGTCCAACGCCATTGTCTGGCTCGATCGAAGGGGCCAGGCACAGCGCGAACATATGCTGAGCCTGCATGACGATGAGTTCTTCTACCGCAAGACAGGTTTTCATCTCGGGACCGGCCTGAACCTCGTGGCAATCGCCTGGATCCGCGACAACGACACGGAGCTGTTCCAGCGGACCCACAAGTTCCTCTCGACTCAAGACTATCTGAATCTCCACCTGACTGGCACACCTGCGATCGACTACACAAACGCTGCAATGACGCAGCTCATGGATGTTGTAAGCGGTGAATGGGATGAAGCGCTGATGGAGGCTGTGGGGGTAGGGCAGGAACGGCTTGCCCCTATCTTCGAAGCTGGGGCGTTTGTGGGCACCCTAACCAACACAGCAGCGGAGCAGCTTGGGCTCAGCACCTCAGTCCGGGTGTACAACGGCGCGCACGATCAGTACTGTGCAGCCGTAGGCAGCGGCACCTTCGAGCTCGGAGACCTGATGCTCTCGACCGGCACTGCTTGGGTGATCCTGGGCGTGTTCGACGGGCCGGTCTATGACGCAGAGGCCGGTGTGGCTCCGAGGCGTCATGTAGTAAAGGGACTCTGGGGTTCACTCGCATCTCTTCCCACTGCTGGGCTGTCGATGGAATGGTTCAGACACGGTCTCGCACTGCGAGTAGAGACGGGGCAAGGAGCCGATGTCGAGAGCTACGCAGACATTGACAGGCAGGCAGCTACCCGCATGGAGAAAGCGGAGCGGGTTCTGGTCTACCCGTATCTCCGCGGATCCAGCTTCCCGAGCCGCAGCGGCGACGTCAAGGCGTGCATCGTGGGCCTTGGACTGGAGCACGACAGGTACGACATCGCACTGGCGACCATGGAGTGCGTGGCGTTTGAGGCGAGGCGGCTGGTCGAGCGGTTCCAGCAACTCGGCTGCAGGAGGAGCGTCAGAGTCCTGGGCGGGGCGGCCAGAAGCGACCTATGGGCGGGCATCATCGCTCATGTCATGGGCGGCCGTGTGATCAGACTGAAGCAGGCGGACGCCGCGTGCATGGGCGCCGCGATCATTGCGGGCAGTGAAAGCGGAGTCTTCTCATCCTACCAGCATGGGTACAGCCAGATGTCGCCGGGCGACGTTGTCATGGAGCTAGACCCGGAGAAGGTCGAGCACTATGAGCTGAAGTACCAAAGGTATCTCGAAGGCATCCCTGCTATCCATAGGTTCTATGAAAGGAACTGACCCGAGCTGTCCAAAGGCTCTATGCCGGAAACTGAGCCGGCAGAGAGTGTGAGGCTCGCCAGTCGACGTTGATCATGGCAGTCAGCTTGGCAATCGGCAGAGAGGGAGGAGGTGAGGTCTCTGTGGGTGAGTTGTTTGAGGTCAAGCCGGTCGACAGGGCGTTCTACGCCGAGCGAATCCGGGACTTCCTGCCCGAACGACTGATCGATGTCCATTGCCATGTCTGG
>JAAYAB010000071.1 GCA_012719595.1 Bacillota bacterium | reverse complement strand
TATCCGGTCGCATCGGCCGACCATGGCTTCGTCTATGCTATTGGCAACTATCTCTTCGAAGAGCTGGTGCAGACCTCTCGAGGACGTGCTGCCTATATACATGCTTGGGCGCATGCGAACGTGCTGGAGGCCCTCAAGAACCTGTATCTCACTTGCACTGTAGCCCTTTGTCTTGTCTGCGTTAGCCATCAATCGGCGACTCCTTTCACATTCTCGCGTCCGCGATGAATCCGCCCGCATCGCTGCAGGCTACACCCTCGCGACAACACTGTCGACCTGGGCGTTCACGCCTCGTCGTCTTTGAACATGTCGAACACGTTCTCGGCGCGGTTCTTGAGTGTGAGTGGCGAAATTGGTGAGATGTATATCGTGCGTGAGGTGATCACCATCGATCTCCCCGCTCCCCGAGATATATCCCGGAGGAAATCCTCCTCAGCCGCCACTCTATGAAACTCCGAGGTGATCTCAGACTTATTAATCAAGTCTATGTCTATGATGGCGATGATCTCTTTGGTCGGTATGACGACGTCGGCTCCAAGGTGAACAAACATCAGTCGAACCCTCCGGTTGCCGCTTGGCGATAGCACCGCCAGAAGTATAGGCTTCTCGGATCCCCTTTTGCCGCGGGGACATCTCCAATCCATTATACAGCATTTTCGCTGAAATATCGACCTGTAAGACTGAAAAGGGTTCTGGGAGGATGTATGCGGTCTCGTTCTGCTCCGATCCCCAGATTCCGCATGTTCACCTACGGCGCAGGGTTGTTGGCGCAGACCGGGCACAGGTTGGAGTCCTCGAGAGGGACTCCACAGATCTGGCAGGTGCTGCCGCTCCGCCTGGCTACCCTCTCCTTGCGCTTCCTGTCGGCAAGCTGAGTCTTTTCAAAGAGGGTGCGGAGGCGTCCGTCCGGGATGACGCTGGCAGTCTCTCTGATCCTGTCTATCACATCGTCACTGAGCTCTACGTCTGAAACACCTTTGTCCTCGTCGCTTTCTCCGTCCCATCTGGAAAGCCCCTCCTTGTACGACGGTTCCTGTGAGTAGCGCAGGACCGAGAATTTGATGTCTGTCAGAACGCCTTCTCCGAGCGTGCTGTTTATCTTGTCGATAAACTGCTTCTTCATGAGGGACAAATGGTGTGCCCAGGAGGAGTTTTTCACAGAGACATACAGGACCTGTCCTCTGACTCTATCAGCCCTGCTGACAGACGCGAGGTTGTCTCCGACGATGCCTTTCCACAGCCATACGGCTGACCATGCCTTCACTGCGGTGTCATAGCCGAGGTTTTTCATCTGTTCACTGGCTATGTCGCCGAACTTGTGCACCATCGGATCAACACCTCCAAGCTCTGCCGTTCTCCACGCGATACACCGTCGGGCTGTCTGAAATGGCATTGCCTATATCCGGAGACGTCGTCGTGATAAAGGTCTGTATACGATTCGATACAACCGAGAGCAAGTACTTCCTTCTTTTTTCATCCAGTTCAGACATAACGTCGTCTAGCAGCAGGACCGGCAGGTCGTCAATGCACCGCTCGACGAACTCCAGCATGGCCATTTTCATCGCGAGAATCGCGGTGCGCTGTTGTCCTTGAGAACCGAAACTGCGGAGGTCCTGACCTTCCACGTAGATGGCCAGATCGTCGCGGTGGGGTCCGACAACGGTGCTTCCTCTGCTCAGGCTTTCACGGCGTGTCTTTGCAAGAGCGGAAAGGAGGGCTTCTTTTGTCGCTTCCTCGCCGGATGACTCCTCGCATGGAAAGGACGTCGCGTAGGCGAGCTCGAGCTCCTCGCCTCCCCCCGACACGGCCCCGTATTTGTCCGCGCTCAGCACCTTCAGTTCTTGTACAGCTTCTCTCCTCAGCTCTATCAGCTTCGCACCGTGACTGGCCAACTGCTCGTCCCAGATTGCAAGATCGGAGTCGAGCCCGTGATGCGCTGCAGCCGATCCTTTCAGGATGGAGTTTCTGTGCTGCAATGCCTTGGTATACTCTCTGTAGGCATGCCTGTAGGCAGGGTTTATCTGGATGAGTTCGCTGTCGAGAAACCTCCTCCTCATCCCGGGAGAACCCTTGACCACCTGAAGATCTTCAGGCGAGAACACTATGACCGCCAGGACCTGGGTAAGGTCAGACGAGCGATACACTTTCTTTCCATCGATTTCGACATCCTTTCCAGCGTCCACGTCGTACCGGATACGTATCTGATGCCGAATCGAACGAGTGCTCACTGTGCCTGCAATTGCAAAAGCATTCTCTCCCCATAAAACCAGATCCCTATCAGAGAAAGCTCTGTGGGATCTGCTCGTGGAAAGAACGTGCACACTCTCGAGGAGATTGGTCTTTCCCTGTGCGTTGTTGCCAACGAATACATTGATGCCTGGAGAGAAAGAGAGTTCCTCGTCCCTATAGTTTCTGAAGTTCACGAGTTGGATTCTTTCAAGATGCAAACTCCTATCGTTCCCCTCCCGGCTGTTCGCTTCCTATGACGACGCGAAGCACGGGCCCGCCTTCCAGGCTGACTAGATCCTGGTCCGACAGCTGGTGCCCGCGCCTCGTTTCGACCGCGCCGTTTACTTTCACTTTTCCGTCCTGAATCAGGTGTTTTGCCTGTCCACCTGTTTCGACCGCACCTGACAGCTTGAGCAACTGGTCAAGCCGAATCGGGCCGGTGGCCACGTGTATTCTCTTTTCACCCTGACCCGTATCTATGCTCCGAGCCTCCTCCAGACCGCGAGACCCCCGGGTTTTTCACTGAAGATCACCCGTCAGCCTGCAATCAACCTCACGATTCAGTGTTGAAAGGCATGATGAGATACAGGTAATCGTATTCATCCGCCTGTTCCTGTAGACAGATCGGCTTAACCTTTCCGGCAAACTTAATCCCTATCGATTCGTCCTTGAGCAGTCTCAAGACGTCGGTAAGGTACTCCCATCTCAAGACTACCCGCAGATCTTCCCCACTCTTCTCAGCTGGTATTCTGTCGCTGAGGCTGCCGACTTCAGTCGACCTGCTGCTGACCTCGACCGAGCCATCGACGATTTCCATTCTCACTCCGCTCGAATCGTCTCCAACGAAAAGCGCCGCTCTTTCTATGGAATGAAAGAGTGCATCTCTTTCAACAACGATCTCCGTTTCGAACGACGATGGAATGATCCGTTTATAGTCCGGATAGCTTCCGTCGATAAGCCGTGACACGAATGTAGTGTTGCCTTTCTGGAACATCACCTGTCTGTCGTCGACTGTGACGACGACAGTGTCCTCTGAATCCTCCAGGAACCTCTCGAGATGATTTAGCGTCTTAGCAGGAATTATGGCTGAGACTTCGTGATCGACTTCTATGTTCGTCTTCGCCGTCATTCTTGCAAGCCGGTACGCGTTGGTTCCTACGAATGTTATTCCCTCATTGTTGAAGGTCGCGTAGCATCCCGTGAGGAACCGCCTGGAGTCACTTGTCGCCGCCGCGAAACTAGTGTAGCGGATCAGTTTTTTCAGAACACTTTCATTGATGGAAAATGACTCTCCCTTTTCGAGCCTGTGGAATAGTGGAAAGTCTGACGGATCAAGAGTCTTAATCGTGAATGAGGCGTTTCCGGAGACTATGTTCATCGACTTCGACTCGCTGTCAAAGGAAAACTCCACATTCTCCGTAGGCGCCCTTCTGACAATTTCAGTTATGTACTTCTCAGGTACAACGGCCTTTCCAGAGCTGTCGGACTGGATGTCGACGAAGGCCTCTATTCCGAGTTCCAAATCTGTGGCCACCAGCTGAAGCGTGTTGTTCTCCCAGCTCATGAATATGCCTGTGAGCACCTGCATGGTGCTTTTGGGAGAGACTGCTCTCGACACCAGTTGGAGGGCGGGGATCAGGTCATTGGCTGATGCGTTGAAGTGCATATCCATATCCTCTCCTTCCCAATTTCGGAGTTGTCCACACTGAGATTCTATTTCTATATGTACTTGTACCGTAGTAGCGTAAGTAGTAGAGTCTGTTGATACTGTTGAAAAACAGTCAGAACGCAGACGGTTACAGCGTTTCACGTTGTTGATTAAGTGTTGATAAGTCTAATCTCTTGCTGACAGTCGATCCACATATCCACATGCAGTTGACTTATCAACACAGTATCAACAGACAATCCAGAACACAATCCACAATGCGTCAATTGTGCTTCCTCAGTCTGTCGATGATCTCCTTGAGCGCCTTGGCAAGCTCCGAGTCTTGACGGCTGTCCTTCGCAATCTTTTCACAGGCGTGAATGACTGTGGTATGGTCCCTCCCGCCAAACTCCTCTCCGATCCTTGCCAGAGGAGATTCAGTCAGCTCGCGGCACACATACATCGCGATCTGCCTCGGATAGGCGACCGTCCTTGCCCGGCTCTTCGATTTGAGATCGTCCGGTCTGATGCCGAAATACTCCGATACGATCTGTTGCACGTATTCGATGGAGAGCTGATGGGGCTTGTCCATCGGGATTATGTCCTTCAGGACCTGTTTGGCTATGTCTATGGTTATCTCGCTGTTGATCAGTGATGAATACGCAATGACTCTGATGAGCGCCCCTTCGAGGACCCGGATGTTGGACTGGATCTGGCTTGCGATGAAGACTACCACATCGTTGGGCACTACGAGCGACTCGTCGTCAGCCTTTCTCTTGAGTATCGCTATGCGAGTCTCGAGGTCCGGAGGCTGAATGTCTGCCGTCAATCCCCACTCGAACCTTGATCTCAACCGGTCCTCCAGGGTAGCGATGTCCTTTGGAGGCCTGTCACTGGTAATGACGATCTGTCGGCCTGCTTCGTATAGGGAGTTGAACGTGTGAAAGAACTCTTCCTGAGTCTGGTCCTTCCCCGCGATGAATTGGATGTCGTCAATCATGAGAGCATCAACATCGCGGTACTTCGACTTGAACACGCCCATGTCTTTCCTGCTCAGGGCGGCAATCATCTCATTGAGGAATGCTTCACAGGATACATAAACGACCCGTGCGGATGGATTTCGCGCGAGGATATAGTGCCCGATAGCCTGCATGAGGTGGGTCTTGCCAAGACCGACTCCTCCATATATAAAGAGAGGGTTGTATGCGTTGCCCGGCGATTCTGCCACTGCGAGCGCTGC
>JAAYAB010000070.1 GCA_012719595.1 Bacillota bacterium | reverse complement strand
TGACATCATTGGCGGATTGCAGGACGAAATAGCAGTCGAGGCGGCAGTGGAAGCATTCGTGAGCGCATGGAACCAGCAGAATGCTGACGGCGTCTAGGTGCTCTCCAGGACCTAGCCAGCATTTCGGTGGCGGCGTCGGGATTGGGTTTACTGGAGCTACCGAAGATTAGGCGATCAGAACGACGGGGCAGCAGTTCCCAGACGAGTGGCACCGAGGGAACGCAGGCGGCATTGAGTTATGGAGAAGCTCGTTGATGCCTGACACCCAACAGTCATGGACGATCTTTGCAGAGAGATTCGTCGAAGGGTACTTTGATGAGGTGTTGTCAGTCATTATCGACCCGTCCGCAGGGACAGGACCGGCGGGCTGGCAGGACCTCAGTTTCCGTGGTTGAGCGTAGGCAACTCAAGGAGGTAAGGCGGATGAGGAGAAAAGCTCTGCTCCTGGGGGTTCTGCTGGTTGCTGTGCCGTTGGCGGCGTCTGGATGTCTTGGTGGTATCTTCCCCGGATTGACGGACGACATAGCAGTCGGCACGACGGTGAGAAACTTTGTGGACGCGTGGGGTCGGCTCAGTGCCGAGGACATGGAAAAATGCCTGACTTCCCAAGTGTCATTCGGTGGCGGAGATCCGGAAAGCAGTGACGTGCTGGTCGAAGACCTGCTCGCGACGTTCGAGGTTGGGGCCTTTGACGTGCAGTGGGTCGAGGCCGGAGTTGATGGAGCTGTAGCAGTCCACAGAGTCAGCGACACCGAGTATACTGCTGCAGCAGATGTTCGTCTGAAGTACAGATATACTCCTCAAGACCAGAACAGGCTGGACGTAAGTGACCCCTATTACGACGTCGAAGACATCTATCCCACGGTGTTCGTACTGGAGAAGGTCGGCTCTGATTGGAAGATCAACTCCATCACGATAGACTCGGGGAAGAGACAGGTTGCCATTCAGCAGTCGTGGATGACCTTTGAGGAAGGAATGCGCGACGAGGATGTCGACATGGTTCTGTCGGTCATTAATGACCCATTCGAGTGGGTCGAGCCGGGAGCGCCCCCGGTAACTTCGCGTGATGAATGGCGTGCTGTGCTAGAACAGCTTTTTAGCCCGGGTGACACTATTGTGGACTTTGGTCTCGCTGCTGCGACGGCCCTCTCTCTGGATGACCAGCAGGGAGTTGTCCACGGCTGGCTGTTCTCTCAATGGCAAGGCCAGCCGCAGCCAAGCAGTGGAGAGGTGCTCATTGATGTGATCTATGCTGACGGCATGTGGAAAGTGCGCAAGATCGAGGCTCTGTAGAAGTGCAGTCGACGTCCTGCGCCGATGCCACAGGTGCGATTTGACTGAATGGCAGAATGGGGCCTGACGGGATCGTGTGCGGTCCTGTCGGGCCCTGACTGTCTGTTTAGAACAGCAAGAAGTTGTCTGTCCACTATTGACAGGGTATACTGCTAGAATATAGACTCACGTGCAGAGGTTGGCATGTCTTCTGCGAGTTCTTGGTTTCGAGCTACCGCAATAGACTTGTGGTGACAGCTGCTGCGCAGTGACAGGCGGTCCGTGAATTGGACGAGGAGGAGAGCCTAGTGAGATATCGGGTGTTGTTGTTTTGCGTACTGCTGGTTGCGGTCGCACTGATGGCGTTCGGGTGTACCTTCAGTTGGATCCCGGACTTCGACGACGATGAGGAAGATGAGGTCAACACTGTCGCTTACGCATTCATGGACGCCTTGAGGAACCAGAACCGCACCGCAATGGAGGGACTGCTAGCTGCTTACGTCACTAGCATCAACGATGTTGACTGGATCAACGTGCAGGAAGGAAGCCTCGTGCGAACGACCTTCGCCAGCACCTGGACTGGACTGCTCGGCCACTCGGACTTGGATGTCGGTGCGCTTCAGTTCGTCCAGGGCCCGTCGACGGCGGTATATGGTGAGTCCGCAGTATCAATTGGGAAGATACGGCTGACGCTCAATCATCCGGCGTCATGGTTCAATGACTGGAGGCTAGGCATTACGGACACATATCCGGTGGAGGACATATACCCTGTGAGGCTCGAGCTCGATGAGACGGGATTCAGCTGGAAGATCACGAGCTTCACGCTCTACCAAGGAGAGAGACAGACGGAGTTCCTGAACGCATGGGCGACATTTGCTCAAGGGTTTGACAACGAGAATGCCGACACAATGTTGTCTGTGTGTGCAAACCCGTTCTACTGGACGGGCGAGCCTATGTTTGCGGATGTCGGAACTCACGACGAGTGGCGGGAGATGCTGCCCGAGTTCTTTGCAATCGTTATAACCGATCTGATGAGTCTGGCCGAGATGACTCCCATCCAGCTAGATTCGAGGTATGGAGCATTCCGGATTAGGATCGACACCGGGTCAAGGTTGATCGACGCAGAGGCGACGATGATATACGACGGCTACGAATGGCTCTTGAGCGGACTACACTTCGTATCAGGTCAATAGCAGCGGCTAGAGACTAAAGCTTACTGACGGTTCTACATGCAGCGCCGCCTCGAGTGAGGCGGCGTCCTGTTGTCAGCTCTCAGAGTCGACGCGACGTCCTGTTGTCAGCTCGCAGTGTCGACGCGAC
>JAAYAB010000069.1 GCA_012719595.1 Bacillota bacterium | reverse complement strand
GTGTACATAGAGAACGCGTTCATCAACCCGACACGTGTCCTGGAGCCGACGAAGGGTCTGTCAGCGAAGGTGTTCCTGCGCAACCCGCTGCGTCAAAGCGGCAATGTAGAGATTGGCATCGTGCTCAAGGATGGAGATACCGTCCTGGCAGAACAGCGGAAAGCTGTTAGTGTGCAGGAGAGCGAGAGGTCTGTAGTCGAGCTGGCTGTCGAGGGCATCTCCGGAGTGGAGCTGTGGGACCTGGACAATCCCAAGCTCTATTCGTGTCAGGTGTTGCTGTATGGGGGCAGTGAAGCTCCTGACAGCAGCTCGGCTCGCGGCACCGGCAACGTCCTAGACGACTTCACGGCGCGCATTGGTTTCAGAGAAGCAAAGGTCAAGCCTGACGGCTTCTTCCTGAACGGGAAGAGGGTTCAGCTCAGGGGGCTGAACCGGCATCAGTCCTTCCCGTATGTAGGGTACGCCATGCCAAAGCGGGTTCAGCGGCGGGACGCCGAAATCCTCAAGAACGAGCTGGGCTTGAACGCAGTGCGGACGTCTCACTACCCTCAGTCTCGCCACTTCCTGGACCGATGCGACGAGATTGGCCTGCTCGTCTTTGAAGAACTCCCGGGTTGGCAGCATATCGGTGATTCGCAGTGGAAGCAAGTTGCCTGTCAGGACCTGAGCGCGATGATCCAAAGAGACTGGAATCATCCTTCGATCTTCCTGTGGGGAGTCCGCATCAACGAGTCCCGCGATGACCATGATTTCTACACCGAGACAAATCGAATCGCCCATGAACTAGATCCGACCAGACAGACCGGGGGCGTCCGCTGGATGGAAAGAAGCGAGCTGCTCGAGGACGTCTACACGATGAACGACTTCATCCACAGCGGCGGTGAAGCGGTGCTGAGGGATCCTGTCAGAGTCACCGGTGGCCCGGAGCCTGTTCCGTATATCGTGACGGAGTTCAACGGGCATATGTACCCGACAAAGAGGTTTGACCAGGAAGAGCGCTTGATCGAGCAAGCTATGCGGCACATACGGGTGCAGAATGCGGCCGCTTCGAATCCGCACATCTCGGGCGCGTTCGGCTGGTGCGCGTTTGACTACAACACTCATCATGAATTCGGCTCCGGCGACCGGATATGCTACCACGGCGTTATGGATATGTTCCGAATCCCGAAATTCGCAGCTTATGCCTACAGCAGCCAGGCTGACCCGAGAGACCGCGTGGTGCTGGAGCCGGCGACTCTCTGGGCCAGGGGAGAGCGCAGCATAGGCGGAGTGTTTCCGCTGGTGATCTTCACGAACTGTGACTACGTGGAGCTCTTCGTTTACGGCACTCTCATTGGACGGTTCTACCCGGCCTCTGATGAGTTCCCCGCACTTCCTCATCCGCCGGTGATCATTCGAGAGAACCCGAAGCAGTTCGGCGAGTGGGGATTCCGCTGGCCTGGTGGAGAGGTGGTTGGTTTTGTGAGCGGTCGAGAGGTTGCCCGCAAGGTGTTTGCAGGCAATCCGGTGGCGACCAGGCTTGAGGCAATTGCTGATAGCGATGTCCTGGTCCCCGGGGAAACCTATGATGCGACCAGGGTGGTTTATCGGGTGGTCGATCAAGCGGGCAATGTGACCCCCTACATCAACGAAGCTATCAGACTGC
>JAAYAB010000068.1 GCA_012719595.1 Bacillota bacterium | reverse complement strand
GGCGAACGCTACCCGTAATCAGGTAAACGTCTATCAACCGCGGAAACCCGCATCCGACATAGTTGTCCGGTACGCCTTTCTGCACGGGGAGGACTCAGACTACTCCGGGATGGCGCGGTACTACCAGAAGTACCTTGTGAAAACCGGAGAGCTTGATCGGCTCGACATGAGTGGAGGTGTGCCGCTGGTCTTGGACCTGGTGGGCGCCATAGACGTGAGGACTCCAGTACTGGGGGCACCGCGCGACATCGTTGTGCCACTCACAACCTTTAGACAAGCCGCGTCTATAGTTGATGAACTCGTCGATAGCGGGATAGCCAGGATTGACGTTAGGTACAGCCGATGGATGAAAGGCGGACTCCGGCATGTCTTGCCGTCCGGGGTAGCTGTGGAGAGATCACTTGGAACTAAACGCGACTTGGAGGATCTGGCGGACAAACTCAGCTCGATGGGTATTGGGTTCTACCCGGATGTAAGCTTCCTACGCGTATACCGGGATACTTGGTTTGACGGGTTCACATGGCTAAGAGACGCTGCTCGAATGCTGAATCGAAGCGCGTCTCGGGTCAGTGGTTACGATACCGTCACGGGGGAGTTGCTTACTGACTTGATATCTAGCCCGTACGTTCTGTCTGCCAGACGCCTTGGGGATCTAGTAACCTCGTTTGCGCGGGAATACGCCCGCTACTCCATACCGGGCTTGTCGCTGAGGGACATGGCTTCACAGGTTGACTCGGACTTCCGTACCGATGAAGACCTGCTGATTGACAGGGCGCAGTCTCTCAAGATCGTCGAGGAGCAGTTGCGCTATCTGAGTGATGATGTCGGACTTGGCCTGATGGCCAGTGGCGCCAATGACTACGCCATCAAGTACTGCGATATTGTCACTGATGTGCCGACAGGAAGCAGCGGATATCAAATTCTGGACGAGACGGTTCCTTTTTTCCAGATGGTGCTCCATGGGTATGTTGCGTATGCGCTCGAGCCGGCAAACCTGGCCGTTGATCCCGTGCAAGCCGTGTTGAGAACTATCGAGACTGGCGCAAGTCCTTACTTCCGAGTGATGTATGCTGACGGGTCCACGATCAAGAGTACGCGCTACGATCATCTGTACTCGATGAACTTCCACGAATGGAAGGATGACATCATCGAGCTCTATCGAGAGCTAAACGAGGTGTTCAGCGCCGCCGGGGGTCACAGGATCGTGCAGCACAGGAGGATTCTTGAGGGCGTCTACCAGACGATCTACGAAAACGGAGCGTCGACAGTCGTCAACTACACCGAGCATAGCGTGGATATTGGTGGCCATGAAGTGCGCGGATGCGGATATATAGTATTGCCTGCTGAGGTGACGCAAAGTGGAGACCCGGAAGCTCTTTAGAATGTCGCTTGGGCGAAAGAGGGAGATAGGCGGGTATTTGTTCGTGATGCCCTTCGTAGTGGGGTTCGTTCTCTTCTTCCTCTACCCGTGTGTTCAATCAGTGGTGTTCAGCCTCAGCAGATTGGAGCTGACTCAGACCGGCTTTAGCTTGAGCTTCGTTGGCGTCGACAACTACCGCTACGCGTTTCTGCGGCACCCTACATTCGTGAGGGAGCTTACGGCTACAGTCCTGCAGACGCTCAAGGATGTTCCGCTGATTCTAGTATTCAGCTTCTTTGCCGCGATTCTCTTGAACCAGAAGTTCTTTGGCAGAGGGCTCGCGCGGGTCATCTTCTTTCTGCCTGTCATACTTGGAGCCGGCGTCGTTTTGCGTATGGAGCGGTCCAACTACATCATGTCGATGATTGCGATTGACCCAGCGGCCTCCGAGACTGGTTTGGGCGGCTTTCTAGTCACCTTCCTCGACGGATTGAGATTGCCTCGCTTCTTGATTGAGTACATCCTGTTTGCCATCGCAAGCGTGGCAAAGGTGATCTCAGCGTCCGGCATACAGGTGATGATCTTCCTTGCGGGGCTGCAATCAGTTCCTTCGTCGCTCTACGAAGCAGCCAACGTTGAGGGAGCTACTGGTTGGGAGAGCTTCTGTCTCATTACGTTTCCGCTGATGAGTCCTCTGGTTATCACCAATTTGGTATACACCGTGGTCGATTCGTTTACAGGCGAATCTAACACGCTGCTCGATCTTATAAGGAAGACCATATTCTCAGGCGCGGGCTACGGTGCAAGCGCTGCTATGGCTTGGACCTACTTTGCGATTGTCGGTGTGGTGCTTGCCATTACCATGGCTGTCGTGTCCAAACGAGTCTTCTACCAGAAATAGGTGCTGGAGAGGTGAGCTAGATTGCGGATGACCAGCGAGAAACACACATCGCCCATGCTGTTCGTTCGTCGACTCCGGGTCCGAATGCTGAGGTTCGTTCGCAGCTTTGTGCTGGTCAGCATGGTGGCGGGGATTTCGTATATCATTCTGCTTCCGCTCTTCAGTAAGCTGTCAGCATCTTTGATGGTCGAGGCGGATCTGTATGACGCAGCGGTGAAGTGGATTCCGCGGCACCTGACCCTCGACAACTACGTAAAGGTATGGGGATACATGAGGTACCCGAGGGTTTTCCTGAACTCGTTGTTGCTCGCGCTTGGTGCGAGTCTCCTTCAGGTGGCTTCCTGTGCTCTCGTCGGGTACGGTCTGGGCAGGTTTGCGTTCAGGGGCAATGGGTTGCTGTTTGCTCTGGTGATGTTGACGCTAATAGTGCCGCCGCAGGTATTGATGACTCCGCTATACCTCAACTTTAGGTTCTTTGACATTTTCGGACTGCTGCCCAATCCGATTAACCTCATCAACACGCCATATCCCGTACTGTTGATGTCGATGACGGGGACGGGACTGAAGAACGGGCTCTTCATCTATATTTCCCGCCAGTTCTTCAAGGGTATGGCTACGGAGCTCGAGGAGGCAGCCTACGTAGATGGCGCCGGGCTCTTCATGACTTTCTACAGAGTGATGTTGCCGTGCGCTGCTCCGGCGCTGTTGGTCACGTTCCTCTTTGCATTCGTGTGGCAATGGAATGACTATTTCTACAGCAGTTTGTTCATGTCTACCGTCGAGCTAATGCCCAATGCGCTGACGGCCATCGGATCGAGGTATGTTAGCAGCTTGGAGTTGGTAAGGGCGTCAGCCGGCACGGGGATCAGGTTGGAGATCACGTCACAGTTTCTCTCTATTCTAGATAGTGGAGGTATGATACTGTTCGTAGCTCCGCTCCTCCTGATGTATGCCTTCATGCAACGCTACTTCATGGAGAGTGTGGAGAGGACTGGGCTAGTCGGGTAGCGTGACTGGACGCGTTGTTGGCTATTCGCCTTGCACATTGCGGTCGCAAGGTGCAAGGTATTCCGATAGCACCGGCTGGGGGTGATTCGTGACAGTAGAGAGAGTGAGATGTCTGGTTCAGCGACAGCAAGTATTCACTACCACAACGATGCAGAGTCACCGCGGGGCGAGGAGGAGGAAACAAGATGTCTAGATCAAGGCGCGTATTGGCTGGAATCGGATGCTTTGTATTTCTCGCGCTGCTTCTTAGCGGCGTGAGTCTCGCTGGCAAGACAGGTGGTTACTTCGGCACTGACTACGACTTAGGTGGCGCTACTGTAACCATAGTAACTTGGGATGGCAGCAGCATCCCTTCGCAGTTCCTGGAGGGCGGATCTGCCGCCGGCTGGATACAGGAAGCAGAGAAGCTGTTCAACTGTAAGATCGTGTTTGACGGTGCCGACTACACAAACTATGCCGAATGGTGCCTGACGAGATACATGGCAGGTGACTCAGTCAACGACATCTGGCAGGTATCAAATCGGATCGGCTACTTCGGGCCACTGGCGAAGGGCGCGCTGCTGCCGCTCGACGAGGTAGTCGGTGAGGGTTACTTCGACCGTCTGAGTCAAGAGGCCAGGTTTACTGCGGACTTGCTGTCGTACAAGGGGCGTAGGTACGTATTCAGTCCTAGCACGGACATACCGGAAGACATCGTCGTTCCGAACCAACTTACGACAGTCATGTACTACAACAAGACCCTAATCCTCAACGAAGGGCTTCAGGATCCGTATGAGCTGTACAAGGCTGGCGAGTGGACTTGGGCAGAGTTTGATCGCTACGTCAAGAGGCTGACAAGAGACACCAATGCAGATGGCGAAGTTGATCAGTACGGCATGACCTTGACTTTGGACTGGCTGGCCGTCAAGTTCGCCCGGGCGAATGGCGCCGTTGATGTCAAGTTTGACGAGAATGGCAGGGCAGCGTTCGGGTTTGACGACGATGCGGCGAAGAACGCTGCCGAGCAGCTTGGGAGATGGCATCTTATCGACAAGGTGATGCACCCGTCATGGGATCAGACTGGTGCGTTCATGGGCGGCAATGTAGGTTTTCTGTTGTATCCACTGTGGCACTATCAGTCGATTGCGAACAACGCGGCCTTCCAGTTCGGAATTCTGCCGATCCCGATGGGGCCAAACGTCGATCGATATGTCTATCCACTTCAGTCTGTCGGAGGCTGGGCTCTCCCGGCAAACGTGAAGAATCCAGAGGCTCTGATGGCGCTCTTGGAGTACCTGTACCGCGGCGATGACGAGACGATGTATGAGGACGCGGATGCAGCTCTAAGCATGTATGCGAGCAGGCAAGACATGGAGGTCGCTCTGGAATCGGCTTTGACTTGGGAGGGCGAAGTCGAGGGGCTCTTCAGCGATGAGGGCTATCCGGAGCTCCGAGACGCGATCAGGCGCACGATGGATGACCTCTGCTGGTCGAGCAAGGCTTTTTCGGAGGTCGTGAATGCCCGCAAGCCGGTCATTCAGGGTTATCTGGATGATCTCTTCAACCAGTAAGCCTGCACGGAGAACGAGAGCCAGCTACGCCTGGTCGTGCTCAGGTATTGACGTGGCGTGATCAGTAGGTGGAAGAGCTGTCCGGGACATCCTGCTGGTGATGCAGCGGAGGTCCCGGCTTCTCTTTTCCCTGTGTTCCGGCCAGTTGCATAAGGAGGTCAGGGGATTTGGGTCGAGGTTCTACGGCGTTGCGGTTTCTCCTTGCACTAGCATTCACGCTTTCCATTGCGTTTTCAGCAGCAGTTACCGCATCGGACGAAGACATTGTCGGAGC
>JAAYAB010000067.1 GCA_012719595.1 Bacillota bacterium | reverse complement strand
GCAGACCCATACCTGGCCGAGCTGTTCCTGGTGGAGGGCGAGTCGGCAGGAGGATCGGCCAAGGGTGCGAGAGACAGACGCTACCAGGCCATCATGCCTCTGCGCGGGAAACCCATTAATGCAGAGAAAGCCAGACTAGATAAGCTCCTGGGCAATGAGCTGATTCAGTCGATCATAACTGCGCTGGGCACAGGGATAGGCGAGGATTTCGACATCAACAAGCTGAGATACAGAAAGGTCATAATAATGACCGACGCCGATGTCGACGGAGCGCATATCCGCACGCTTCTGTTGACGTTCTTCTACCGCTTTACTCCGAAACTCATCGAGCAGGGCAACATCTATATAGCCCAGCCGCCCCTTTTCCAGGTAAAGAAGGGAAGGACGGTTCGGTATGCCTACTCAGACCGCGAGCTGACGCAGATCCTCGACGAGATAGGGAGAGACGGCTGTGTCATCCAGCGATACAAGGGTCTTGGAGAGATGGATGCAGATCAACTGGCGGATACAACTATGGATCCCGACAAGCGCGTTATGTATCAAGTGACGCTCGACGATGCAGTCGCCGCGGACAGGTTGTTCTCTACTCTGATGGGGACGAACGTAGAGCCGCGCAGAGAGTTTATTGAGGAGCACGCACATGAGGTGCAGGAACTAGACATCCATTAAGAACATCAGTTGGTGTTATTCTGGGGCCTTTCTTCTGATGGTCTAGGCAGCGAGGAGTGACGGTTAGTGTCCATAATGGACTTCACTGACGGCAAGGTTCTACCAATTGACATTCAGCAGGAAATGAAGAAGTCATACATGCTCTACTCGATGAGCACGATCGTCAGTAGAGCGCTTCCCGATGTCCGGGACGGGCTTAAGCCGGTACACAGGAAGATCCTCTACTCCATGTACCGCCTGAGGCTGAATCCAGGGTCACCGCACAGGAAGTCCGCCGCAGTTGTTGGAGACGTCATCGGCACCTACCATCCTCATGGAGACGCCGCGACCTATGACAGCATCGTCAGAATGGCTCAGGACTTCTCACTCAGATATCCGCTCGTCGACGGGCATGGGAACTTCGGGTCCATCGACGGAGATCCGCCGGCTGCCTATAGATACACAGAAGTCAGGATGACCAGAATAGCCACGTACATGCTGGCTGACATCCAGAAAGAGACCGTTGACTTCGTGCCCAACTACGACGGAACCACTGAGGAACCCGTGGTCCTCCCCGCTCGGATCCCCAACCTTCTGATCAACGGCGTGTCTGGGATAGCGGTCGGGATGGCGACGAATATCCCGCCCCACAACCTGGGTGAGGTCGTCGACGCCATCGCAATGCTCATAGACGACCCGGATGTCTCGATCAAGCAGCTGATGACGAAGATCAAGGGACCGGACTTTCCGGGTGGCGGCATCATCCTCGGCCGCAGTGGGATAAGAAGCGCGTACGAGACCGGCAGAGGGACGATCAAGGTCAGAGCCAGGTGCCGGATCGAGACCACGGAGAGCGGCAAGAGCAGCATCATAGTGACCGAGCTGCCGTACATGGTCAACAAGGCCAGGCTCATAGAGAAGATTGCCGAGCTTCATAAGGAACGGAAGGTCGAAGGCATCTCAAACCTCAACGACGAGACCGACCGGTCCGGCATGCGGATCGTGATCGAGCTCAAGAGGGACGCAAACCCGAACGTCGTTCTCAACCGGTTGTACAAGCATACCCAGCTCGAGGACACGTTTGGTGCAATTCTGCTTGTGCTGGTCAACAACCAGCCGCGCGTCCTCAACCTCAAGGAGTTGCTCCAGCACTACATCGACCACCAGAAGAGCGTCATCGTCAGAAGGACGCAGTTCGACCTGAAGGAAGCTCAAGAGAGAGCCCACATTCTCGAAGGACTGAGGATAGCCCTCAGCCATATAGATGAGATTGTCGATCTGCTCAAGAAGTCGAAGGACCCGGACGAGGCAAAGGCCCGGCTGATGTCTGAGTTCGGTCTTTCAGATGCCCAGAGCCAGGCGATCCTCGAGATGAGACTCCAGCGCCTGACTGGACTCGAGCAGGAGAAGATAGAGGCTGAGTATCAGGAGAAGCTAGCGCTCATAGCCGACCTGAAGGACATCCTGGCGGACGAACGCCGGGTGCTTCAGATCATCAAGACGGAGCTTCTCGAGGTCAAGGAGAAATTCGGTGATCCGAGACGCACGGAAATTAGCAGGTCTGAAGAGGCGCTGGCAATCGAGGACCTGATTGCGAAGGAAGACATAGTCGTCACCCTGAGCCATCAGGGCTACATCAAGCGCGTGTCCCTGAACACCTACAGAAGCCAGCGTAGAGGCGGCAAGGGAATCACCGCGATGAACATCAAGGAAGAGGATTTCGTCGAACGGATCTTCATCACGTCGACTCATGATCAGCTGCTGTGCTTCAGCAGCGCAGGCAAGGTCTATTCGCTGCGGGGATACGACATCCCTGAGGCCGGCCGCCAGGCGAGGGGCACTGCGATGGTCAATCTTCTTCCGGTTGATAGAGGAGAGAGGATCAACACCGTAATCCCTGTCAGCGAGTTCGAAGCAGGCGCCTACCTGTTCTTTGCCACTGAGAAGGGGCTCGTGAAGAAGACCGACCTGTCAGAGTACGCCAACATCCGGTCGACCGGTCTGATAGCTATTACGCTCGAGGAAGGCGACAGCCTGGTCGGCGTGAAGCTGATCTCCGGCGACGAGGAAATCATGCTGGTCACCCGTCACGGTCAGTCGATCCGCTTCTCCCATGAAGACGTGCGTGCTATGGGGCGGCCTGCCAGGGGCGTAATCGGCATCCGCCTCGATCCGGGCGACAGCGTCGTGGGGATGGACACCATAGATCCGACTGAAGTCAATGGATCGCATCTGCTTGTGGTCACGGTGAACGGCTACGGCAAGCGCACGCCGGTCTCTCACTACGGTATCCAGAGCCGGGGCGGCAAGGGGCTCAGAACGCTTCAGATGACCAAGAAGAACGGGCCGATCGTCGGAGCCCAAGTGGTGAGGGATGACCACGACCTCATGTTCATCTCAGCTGAGGGAATAGTGATACGTGTCAAAGCCAGCGAGATCTCCGTCATGGGAAGGCTGACCCAGGGTGTCAAGGTAATGACCATGGGCGAGGGCGACAGCCTGGTCGCGATGGCCAATATCGCCACCAAAGATGAGGGCAACGGAGCCGGGCGCGTGCAGTCAGAGGGAGAATCCGAAAGCTCTTTAGATAGCGCCGAGGAGGAGCTTCCGCTGCTGCCTGATGGTGAGACTGTTGATGTTGATGAAGAATAATGACCTGCCGCTGTCGAAGAGCTATAGTTTGACGCAGTTTTGAGCAAGCAAACCTGAGCATTAACAAGGATTTTGCATCTAGCTCCGCTCTTTGCGGCTTATGTTCGATTTGGAGCTGTTGCGAAGCTCAAATGGCCTGTGTATAATGACATTCGTGTGTCGCATGTCGATTGCCACTCCGGTTGGGATTTCACCCAGTGGAAGCAGAGTGTCGATCCAAGCAAAAACAAGCGTCTTCGGCACAAGAGTCCCTACTGATGATGGATTTGCATGCCGGGGGCATGTTGACAGGCGGCTGAACGCGTGATAGAATGAACGTTGCGCCTCCGGAGAGACGGCGAATCTCGGCTGACGAGACAGCAGGTCGAAGCGGAGGAATGCAGGGCGAAAGCCCGATTGTTCCTTGAAAACTGAACAGTGGAATGGAAAGATTCCATTGAGTTTTGTGGG
>JAAYAB010000066.1 GCA_012719595.1 Bacillota bacterium | reverse complement strand
GTCTGCCCTCTACCAGGAATACACGAGGTCCTATGGCAACACTGAGATCACTCCGGAGATCCGGGAGATGGCGGCCAGGATAGTCGGCGATGAGACAAATCCTTACCTCGCCGCACGCAAGATATACGACTACATAGTCAATAACGTGACCTATTGCCTAATGCCGCATGGTGTGCTATGGCCGCGCACTCCCCTGACCGAATCAATGTACGTCCACACGTACCAGGAAGGCGACTGCGGCGCTCAGTCCATGTACTTCTCGGCACTTTGCCGTTCCCTTGGGATCCCGGCCCGGGCCACTGGTGGCTTTCAGCTGATGTTCGGCGCTTTCGGTACGCACTTCTGGGCGGAGTTCTACCTGCCCAACTACGGCTGGATTCCGGTGGATACGTCGGTTGCGCAGACGGCGTTCTGGTCGAAAAACTTGACAGATGAGGACAAGCAGACATTCATCGACTTCTTCTTCGGCAACCTGGACTCCACGCGCTGCGTGGTGCAGAACGACACTGACGAACCGCTGATACCTCGGGCCAATGGCACGGTGTTGCTGCCGCTTGCGATCCAGACGCCCGCCGTGGAATACTCGATACCTACCGGCGAGATCCCGGCTCTGGTATTCCAAGAGCACTGGACAATGGAACTCGAGACGGTGGGCCAGTAATTCAGTCACCAACCCTTCGATGGCATTGCTTGCGTGTGCGGCGCCCAGAGCGGCCCGCCGGCGGCGACGCTACTCATAGAAGTATAGCCTCCAGCAGCGCCCTGACCAGGAGTCAGGGCGCTGCGATAGCTACCCGTCATGATCAAGCACACAACTCGTTGTCCCACAGCGCGGCTAGATGCCGATTGCGCCGATGATCCCCTCAAACTCTGCGATTCTCAGCTCGTCAGTCAGCTCCTGGATGAAGCGCTGCTCACGGCTAAGCCGTTCTAACATGAGGCTTCTCCCCGTGCGCGTGCGCATGTGGGCCAGTATGGATTCCTTTCTACCCTCTCGTTCCGCAATCTCGGCAGCGAGAATCGCCACCCTTACACAGTGGTGGAACCGATTGCGAAACGGATGCTTCTTCTTCCCACTGCTCGCGATCTGGTCGTCGCTGCGTGCCGCATTCCAGGCCACCCGTGCGCCCAGCAGGATAGATGCCCGGGTGCATCACCGGTCTATGGGAAGGAATTACTGCATCTTGAATAGAACAAGAGTGTGAGTACGATCCAGCCGACAGGAAAGCGGAGGCGGCCAATGATGAACCCGAATCAGAATCCTGAACAGCGGGCTCGCGACCGCATTGATCGCCTCCTGAATCAAGCGGGTTGGCAACTTCAGTCGAAAGACTCTTTGAACGTCTTTGCGTCACTCGGAGTGGCTGTTCGTGAGCTGCAGACGGCCGAGGGGCCGGCTGATTATGTCCTGTTTGTCGATGGCCGTCCTATCGGCGTGATTGAGGCAAAGAGAGAGGAGGAGGGTCACCGGCTCATTACGCACGAGACGCAAACTCAAGGATACTTGACCAGTAGAATCAGGTTGCTGAACAACAGTGAGCCTCTCCGGCTGGGCTATGAGTCTACAGGTCAAGTGACGCGCTTTACCGACTACCGTGACCCCAAACCACGGTCACGCCTTGTCTTTGCGTTCCATAGGCCCGAAACCGTGCATCGTTGGATGAACGAGACGAAGACGCTGCGGGCTCGCCTTCACGATATTCCACCGCTAGATCCTGCAGGTCTTCGCAAGTGCCAGTTCAGAGCGATCAACAACCTAGAAGCCTCATTCCGCGAGGCCAAGCCTCGTGCGCTGATACAGATGGCAACCGGAGCCGGCAAGACCTACACGGCGATCACGTCCATCTACCGGCTACTCAAGTTCGCAAAGGCACGCCGGGTTCTCTTCTTGGTTGATACACTGAACCTCGGGGAGCAGGCTGAGCAGGAGTTCATGGCTTACACCCCTAGAGACGATAATCGCAAGTTCACTGACCTCTATAGGGTGCAACGGCTGACCTCTCGGTACATCGCTCCTGACTCGAACGTCTGCATATCCACAATTCAGAGGATGTACTCGATCCTCAAGGGCGAGGAACTCGATCCGGCAGATGAGGAAACTCATCCGGCAGAACGAGTGTTGCAACCAGGGCCTTTGCCCGTTGTGTACAACGAAGCCATCCCGCCGGAGTACTTCGACTTCATAATCATCGATGAGTGCCACCGCTCCATCTATAACGTGTGGCAACAGGTTCTGGAGTACTTCGATGCGTTTCAGATTGGCTTGACGGCTACTCCTGACAACCGTACATTCGCCTATTTCCACGAAAACGTCGTGAGTGAGTATCGCTATGAACAGTCTGTCGCCGATGGTGTCAATGTAGATTACGACGTCTATCGCATAGAAACGAAGATCACACGTGAGGGCGCTGTAATCAGAAAGGACGAGGGCTTCGTAGTTGTCAGAGATAAGCTGACCCGCCGACAGAGTTGGGAGCAGCCAGATGAAGACATTTCCTACACCAGCAAGCAGCTAGACAAGGATGTTGTCAGCCCAAGTCAGATTCGGACCATTATCAGGACATTCAAGGAACGGCTGCCCGAGCTGTTCCCTGGGCGCAACGAAGTCCCGAAGACCCTCATCTTCGCAAAAGACGATTCCCACGCCGACGACATCATCCAGATCGTGCGAGAGGAGTTCGGTGAGGGCAACAAGTTCTGCAAGAAGATCACTTACCGAGCAGATGATCCAAAGGGAAACCTGGCTGATCTTCGCAACGGCTACAACCCCAGGATTGCTGTCACCGTGGACATGATTGCCACGGGAACCGATGTGAAGCCCCTCGAATGTCTCATCTTCATGCGAGATGTTCATAGCCGAAGCTACTTCGAGCAGATGAAGGGCCGTGGCTGCCGCACCATCAACCCCGATGACCTAAAGAAGGTATCGCCATCGGCAGTGCATGGGAAGTCCAGTTTCGTAATAATCGACGCGGTGGGCGTCACCAAGTCACTGAAGACCGACTCTCGCCCGCTCGAGAGAAAGCGCAGTGTTCCGCTCAAAGACCTGATGGATGCCATAGCGTTAGGCAGAAACGACGAGGATATCTTCGTCTCGACAGCCAGCCGGCTCGCTAGGCTGAACCAGCAGCTTGCTCCGGCACAGCGCAAGGAGTTCGAGCAACTCACCGGCGGCAAGTCTATTGGGGAGCTGGCCGGCGATCTTCTTGGCGCCCACAATCCAGACACCATTGACGAGGCTGCGAGGCAGCGGTTCAGCCTGGATCCTGGAATACAGCCCACCGAGGAACAGAAGGAGGAAGCACAAAGACAACTCGCCAGAGAGGTCGCAAAGGTATTTACGCCTCCGGTCAGGCAGTTCATCGAAGCAGCCAGAAAGACCCTCGAGCAGATCATAGACGACCGGAACATAGATGAGGTCACCAACGAAGGATGGGATAAGGAATCGGTCGCCAATGCGGAACAGACGATAGCAGACTTCAAGCAATACCTGGAGCAACACAGGGACGAACTCATAGCTCTTCGCATCTTCTACGATCAACCCTATCGACTCCGAGAGCTTACTCTCGAGATGGTCCGGGAGGTGCTCGACCGCCTCAAGGCAGACAAACCTGCCCTTGCTCCTGCACGCGTCTGGAACGCGTACAAACAGCTTGAGGCGAGCGTTCCCGCAAGCCCGAAGAGCGAACTAGTGGCTCTAGTATCCCTGATACGGCGCATCACAGGGCTCGACCAGCGGCTCACCAGCTTCGACGCGGTTGTCCGCCAACGTTTTCAGGACTGGGTGTTTGCTCGACACAGCGGTACGGGTCCGAAGTTCACTGAGGAACAGATGCACTGGCTACATATGATCCGTGATCACATCGCTACCAGCTTCCACGTTACCACCGACGATCTGGACCTAGCCCCCTTTGACAGTCAAGGTGGCCTGGGCAGGTTCTATCAGCT
>JAAYAB010000065.1 GCA_012719595.1 Bacillota bacterium | reverse complement strand
GATCTCAATCGACAGGCCCGTCAGTGCAGTATGCTTCCTGCTTGCTTGCGAACCTGCTTGTCCATATCTTGACGATTCGCCTTCTCGTCAGTCGCTTTGAGACTAGAGCAACGTGAAGCTGCGTCGACGAACACCCTGACAATACCTGGATCAAACTGGATCCCAGAGTTGGCCGCTATCTCCGTGACAGCTTCCTCATGGCTCACGACCTTTCGATACGGTCTGTCACTCGTCATGGCATCGTAGGCGTCCATGATCGCGATGATCCTCGAGATGAACGGGATCTCATTCCCCTTCAGTCCCCGCGGGTACCCGCTGCCATCCCACTTCTCATGGTGGGCCAGGATGTCGTCCGCGATCGGGACCAAGTCTGGAGAGGACAAAGCTATCCTATAGCCGATCTCCGTGTGCTTCCTCAAGGTTGCTCGTTCATCGGGGGTCAAAGGCTCAGTTTTCTGAATAATGGTTTTAGGAATGGCGATCTTCCCGATGTCGTGCAGGCCAGCCAGCAAGAACAGCCTGTCCGACTCGCTGTCTGACAGGTTCAGAGCCTTGCCCATCCACACAGCCATCTCTTCCATTCGCTTGACGTGCTCCTCAATCTCATGGCTGGTCTCGTAGAGCGACCGCTTCAGCGATGCAATGATGCCCGCGCGAATGCTCCTGCTTTCCCTCAGCTTGGCGGTGTACATCATCTGCTCCGCTTCCCCTAGCAGCGACTCATACGTCTTCTTGAGATCGACTGCTTCGCTCACGGTTGCGTGACCCAAAGCAATGCTTGGCCGTACCGGCTCCGAGGAGAAGCTATTGCAGCCGTCCCTTATCCGCTCGCTAACTGCAGCGGCGTCGTCTTTTGATGCCTTTGGCATCAGTATGACAAACTCGTCTCCAGACAGCCGCGCGACGATGTCTCCTGGGCGGGCAGCGTCCTTGAGTATCTGAGCCAGAGCTATCAGAAGCGTGTCACCGACCTGGTGTCCAAAGGCGTCATTGACCAGCTTCAGCCCGTTCAGATCGCCCATGATCAGGCTCAATGGCAGGCATGTCTCGACATCGAGGAGCTTAATCTGCTCCTCAAGGCCGGCTCTGTTGTAGAGCCCTGTCAGCTTGTCGTGGTAGCTGAGGTACCTAATCTGCCGCTGAGCCTCCGCCTCCTCAGTCATATCCCTGAAAACCATGACAACTCCGACGACGGAGCCATCCGCTTTCCTGATAGGCGCTGCTGAGTCTGCTATCGGCCTCTTTCGACCGTCTCTGGATATCAGGATAGTGTGGTTGGCTAGTCCAACCACGCGGCCTTTGGCAATGACTTCGTCGACCGGGCTGCTGACCGGCATTCCGGTCTGCTCGTTGACTATGTGGAAGATGCTGCTCATAGGCTTGCCCAGCGCATCCTCAGCAGTCCACCCTGTGAGACTCTCGGCGACGCCGTTCATGAAGGTTACGATGCCGTTGTCGTCGGTGGCGATGACGGCATCTCCTATGCTTTGCAGAGTAATCTGGAGACGCTCTCGAGTGTCATAGAGCTGCTCAAGCAGGCGTGTTCGCTCGGTTATGTCGCGAGCAATCACCTGAACCATACGCTGTTGGTCCAGAAGGAAAGTGCTGACGCTCAGCTCTAAAGGTACAAGGGACCCGGACCGAGTCTTGCACCTAGCCTCAAGCCTAAGGTGCCCTCGCTCCAGCAGATCGCCTATCTTCTCTTGCAACCGAGGGGCATCCTCGTCGGCGACAAGTTCATAGGCATTCTTGAGCAGCACCTCGTCTCGGGTTAATCCTAGAATGTCGCAGGCCCTTCTGTTGGCGTCAACGTACTTCCCAGGCACACCGTCGTCCTGTAGACGAAACAACAGAACTCCATCATTGGCGTGATCAAACAGGCTCTCGTATTTGCGCCTGCTGGCCCTGGTGATGGCCTCCATTTTGGCAGCCGAGTACCAAATCACTGCTGCGATTATGAGGGCAATCGCGGATACGATCCAGCTTGTCCTTCTCAAGGAGGCAAGAGGAGCCAATGCTTCATGGAGCTCTGCGGAGCTGAGGATGGACCATCCGGTGAGTTCAATAGGAGCGTAGGCCGCCATCTTGTGCGCCCCCATAAACTGGTAGAACCCGATCCCCTGCTCTCCCTTGGACATCCGGTCGGCGATCTCCG
>JAAYAB010000064.1 GCA_012719595.1 Bacillota bacterium | reverse complement strand
GTTCCTCCAAAATCTTGACAACGCGAGGGGTATCTGTGATAATAGTCCCATGAGATAGAGGAGTTGACCGAACTCCTCTATCTTAACTTCGCATAAGGAGAGATTTGGCTGCGCACACTTGAGAGATGCTGCGCCTTTGGGTGTGCCTCTGCGCGCTCGTGGCGGCGGCGTAGGTTACCTTTTGGCTACCGTGCCCGATGAGCTTTGAGGAGGAGTCACTGATGCCAGAGAAGGAAGTAGTACTCACAGTGGCGGGCTTGAGAAAGCTCGAGGCTGAACTCGACCATCTCAAACGAGTGAAGCGCCGCGAAGTCGCCGAGAGAATCAAGCAGGCTATCGAGTTCGGCGACATAACGGAGAACTCTGAGTACGACGACGCGAAGAACGAGCAGGCATACATCGAGGCCAAGATTGCACGGCTCGAGAACATCCTAAGGAACGCAAGAATCATATCTGACGAAGACGTGGATACGGACGTTGTCAGACTAGGCTCAAGAGTGATTCTTGAGGATTTCGTCGAGAGGGACAGAATCGAATACACAATAGTCGGGCCTCACGAGGCTGATCCGATCGAGATGAAGATATCCGACGAGTCCCCAGTGGGCAAAGCCTTGCTTGGACACAAGGTTGGCGACATGGTCGATGTCGTCGTTCCGATGGGGACGGTTCGGTACAGGATAATGGGTATTTCCCGCTAGGAACTGAGCCGGCGGCGGCCTGCGCCGGTGCAGGCGGCGCAATCACAGAGGGCCGGCGGCCGTGGGGAGCTTGATATGGAAGACATCAACGATCTAGTAAGGGCTCGGATGGAGAAACTGCAGCTCTGGCGTGCAAGAGGAGTGGACCCGTTTGGGATTCGTTACGAAGTCACTCACAGAGCCGCCGAGGTTGTAGATGGCTTTGATAAGCTCGAAGGCTCGATTGTCAGCATTGCCGGACGAGTGATGGCAAAGAGGGGCCACGGCCGGGCGGCCTTTCTTGATATTCGGGACCTTTCCGGAAAGATTCAGCTGTACGCAAGCGTGGATGAGCTGGGCGAAGAACTGTACCAGCTGCTTCTCGAGCTAGACATCGGCGACATCGTCGGTGTGAAAGGCAAGGTGTTTCGAACCCGCCGCGGCGAAGTCAGCATCAATCTGTCTAGCTTCACGCTGCTGAGCAAGTCTCTTCGGCCGCTGCCTGAGAAATGGCACGGGTTGCAGGATGTCGAGCTGCGATACAGGCAAAGATACCTTGACCTGGTCGTAAACCCGGAAGTCAGAGAGCTCTTCGTCAAGCGAAGCCTGATCGTGCGCTACATCCGCGAGTTCTTGGACGCGCGCGGGTTTCTAGAGGTTGAGACCCCCATGATGCACCCGATTCCCGGAGGTGCAGCGGCGCGGCCCTTTGTCACTCATCACAACACCCTCGACATCGATCTGTATCTTCGCATTGCGCCTGAGCTGTACCTCAAACGGCTGCTGGTCGGCGGGCTTGAGCGCGTCTACGAGATAAACAGATGCTTCAGGAACGAAGGCATCTCAACCCGGCACAATCCTGAGTTTACCACTGTTGAGGTCTATCAGGCGTATGCCGACTATACCGACATGATGAGCTTGACCGAGAACATGGTAGCCTTTGTTGCGGAGTCCGTCCTGGGAACGCCCGTGATCAGTTACGGAGGAAAGGAAGTCGATCTGACACCTCCGTGGCGCAGAGTGACCATGGTTGATGCAGTGAAAGAGTGGACCGGCATTGACTTCAACGAGCTGGAGTCCGACGCTCAAGCACGCGAGATCTGCAGCCGCCAGGGAATAGAGCTTAAAGGCAACGAGTCGAAGTGGAAGTGCCTCAACGAGCTCTACGAGGCCCATGCGGATTACCGCATCGTGCAGCCCACATTTGTCACTCACCATCCCGTTGAGGTCTCACCGCTGGCCAAGAAGTCTGCTGCGGATCCTGACTTCGCCGACAGGTTTGAGATCTTCATCTGCGGCCAGGAGTTGGGCAACGCATTCTCTGAACTCAATGACCCGATAGACCAGAAAGAGAGATTTGTCAGCCAAGTAGCGGAACGAGCAGCAGGAGACGAGGAAGCTCATCTGATGGATGAGGATTACGTCCGTGCGCTGGAGTACGGCATGCCGCCTGCGGGCGGGCTCGGCATTGGGGTGGACAGGCTCACCATGCTGTTGACCGACAGCCCCTCGATCCGCGACGTGCTGCTGTTCCCTCAGATGAGGCCGAGAACCGACTGACCATATCGCCAGATGCCGGATCTACGCTGTGATATCGCCGCACTGTCGGTGACAGGAGGATTCGACATACAGATGTAGAAAGCTCAAGATAGATATGGGGGGTTGAGATGTGCCCAAGATTCTTCTCGTAGACGACGCCGCATTCATGCGGATGAGGTGCAAGAAGCTGCTGGTTGAGAAGGGCTATGAGGTCATAGAGGCGGAGAACGGCGCCGAGGGTGTCGAGCAGTTCAAGGCCCATTCCCCGGATCTGGTTCTCATGGACATCACCATGCCGGTCATGGACGGGATTACTGCGCTCAAAGAGATCAAGGCCTTGGACAAGGGTGCAGTAGTGGCGATGGTTTCCGCAATGGGCCAGCAGGCGATGGTGATCGAGGCCATAAAGGCGGGTGCGAAGGACTTCATACTCAAGCCGTTCGAGCCGGACAAGGTCATTGCAACAGTCAAGAAGCTTGTGGGCTAGCATCAATCCAGCCTTTCAAGCGACCTTCCTCTGAACACCACTTGTTTCCCGTATTTCAGATTGATGTCGTCAAGGACTCGAGTCAGCTCGCGGTCCTCTTTATTGTACAGGAGTGACGCCTGTTTCTCTTCCCGAAGGCCTGACACGCCGACGCCTACGAGCCTGATGGCGTTGAGCCGGTCGACGCCCTGAACCAACTGGCGGGCCGCGTCGTAGATGGTGTCGTCGTCGTCAAACGATTCCGGAAGCGTCGTGCTGCGAGTGATAGTCGCGAAACCCTTGGAATACCGGATCTTGACTGTAACGGTGCGGGCACGCATTCCAGTCCTGCGCAGCTGTTGTCCGACGTAGGGAATCAGTTTCGCCACGTTTACCAGCACGGTCTGTAAGCCTGATATGTCCGTCTGGAAGGTTATCTCCCGACTGATCGACTTGGCACCCGACTGCACTCCGACTGGCCTGTCGTCTTGTCCGCAGCACAGCCGGTAGAGATGCCTCCCAAACTCGCCCAGATCCCTTTCCACCGCCTCGAGCCCGCGCCGGCGAACGTCGGACACCAGCCGCAGCCCCTTTCGTTCAAGCGCATCGGCAGTTTTCTTGCCGACTCCATACAGGCGGCGCAGCGGCATCGGGAACAGGAAATTGTCGATCTGATGTGACTTGACCACCACAAGTCCGTCCGGTTTCTTCGCGTCGGAGGCAAGCTTCGCCAGGAGCTTGTTGACGGAAACGCCCACAGAGGCAGTGAGCGACGTCTCTTCCGCAATCCTCTTCTTTATCCGCATTCCTAGATCTGTTTCGTCGGAATACCTGTGCATGCAGCCGGTCATGTCAAGAAAGGCCTCGTCAATCGACACCGGCTCTACGACGGGGGTGAACTCCTCGAAGATCTTGTGGATCTGCCTAGACACAGCCACGTATCTGCGCATGTCCGGTACGAGATAGACGCCGTCAGGGCACAGCCTGACCGCCTCCGATATCGGCATCGCCGACCTCACTCCGTACTTGCGCGCCTCATAGGAGCAGGTAGCCACCACTCCCCGTTTCGCGTCCTTCGGAGCCCCTACGATCACAGGCTTTCCCCTGAGCTCAGGGTTGTCGCGCTGTTCAACAGCAGCGTAGAAGGCGTCCATGTCGACATGGACTATCGTTCTCTCCACCTGCCTCCCTCCGAGTCGATTATACCACTGGCTGCTATGTTCATCCAGTTGGGGAAGGAGATACATGGGGTTGAGAGAATATGAGTGTTGTACGGAAGGGTTAGTCCGCACGGATGCACAGGGGGACCGGACGCATGCTGGACTACGGACTTCACCAAAGGCAAGTCCAGAAATTGGTGATGACCCCGAAGCTGAGGCAGTCGATCGCCATTCTGCAGATGCCTGCCCAAGAGCTGGCTGCCTATGTCGCCCAGCAGATTGTTGACAACCCCGCTCTCGATCCGGACACGTCTGAAGACGAGGCAGAGGAGTCTCGCATCGACGCTGCGCAGGAACCGCCATCGGAAGACCCTCATGACACCGACTGGCACGAGTACTTCGACCATGTCAGCGATCTGGGCCACGTCAAGGATTCTCGGGGGGGCTGGGCGGAGCAGACTTTGCCTTACGAGCACTACGTCCGCTGGACGCCAACGCTGCACGACTACTTGATGGCGCAGCTGGGTGAAGTCGCGCCAGATGCAATTTCGATGCGTTTGGGGCAGTATATCATAGGAAGCCTGGATCGGGATGGCTACTTGAGAGACGATCTTCGGGAGATCGCGGATGCGTGCGGTGTGGACCTTGAGACGGCCTCGGAGGTTCTCAGGCTGGTTCAGGACCTCGATCCGCCCGGCATTGCTGCCAGCAATCTCAGTGAGTGTCTGTGTATCCAGCTGCGCAGATTGAGCCTCGACGACGGCCTGAGGGAGTTGTGCTTGACACTCGTCACTCGGCACCTTGACGACCTGGCGCAGATGACACGCAATCAGCTGGCCCGGGTCCTCAAGACAGACGTCGCTTCATGCCAGCAGGCGGTCGATGTGATCAAGTCACTCAATCCCCGCCCGGCTGCGACTCTTGACCACGTCTCTGATGCGGCCTACGTGATTCCGGACGCCATAGTGCGGGAGATAGACGGCGAGTTCATAGTCCTGGTCAATGACGCCGCCGCTCCAAGAGTGGGCGTAAACCCGCTGTACCGGAGACTTGTTGCCGAAGCGGACAGCCACCCGGAAGCTGCCAAGTTCCTCAAGGAGCGGCTGGAGTCGGCCATATGGCTTGTGAAGAGCATAGATCAGCGGCGCACGACGGTCTACAGGATCACCGAGTGCATAGTCAGGAGGCAGAGGGATTTCCTCATCTCAGGTACCAAGGCCCTGAAGCCGATGACCCTAAGGGACGTAGCTGACGAACTGGGAGTCCACGAATCGACAGTATGCCGTGCATCCTCGGGCAAGTACGTTCAGACCCCGCGGGGAACCTATGAACTGAGTTTCTTCTTCCAGAGCGGAGTCGCCAGCGCGGAAGGTGGAGGAGTCTCGAGCGCTGCAGTCAAGAGGATGATCTCAGAACTGATCGAGGACGAGGATCCCGAGCACCCGCTCAGCGACCAAGCCATCTCGAAGAAGCTTCGAAAACG
>JAAYAB010000063.1 GCA_012719595.1 Bacillota bacterium | reverse complement strand
ATAGCAGAAATCGCTCGGATGTACTACGAGCACGGCAGAAACCAGGAGGACATTGCGAAGGAGTACGGCATCTCGCGCTCCACCATCTCGCGCGTTCTGAAGCGTGCTCGCGACTTGGGCATCGTGCGCATTTCCATAGTCGATCCGAACTCGATCTGTGCGCAGGTCGGACTGGAACTCGAGCGGCGGTTTGGCCTCAAACGTGCGGTCGTCGTAGAGGGCGATCCCGATTCGGAGGACCTAACCAGACGCGACATTGGGATCAGGTCAGCCGAGTTGCTCACACGTATGGTCAGAGGCAACCAAATCATTGGCACTTGCTGGGGTTCTACAATATACGAGCTGGTCCGATCGCTCGCTCACAAGCCTGTCGAACACGTGGAAGTTGTGCAGTTTGTGGGCACAGTCGGGAGCTCGCTGTCCAACACACACGCAGATGAACTCGCGAGGATGATAGCTCAGGCCTTTGACGGCGAGTGGCACATGCTGCCTGCTCCGGCGGTCGTTCAGACCGGCGATGCGCTGCAGACCTTCCTCAATGAGCCGCAGATCAGGCGTGTGCTCGAACTCGGCAAGCGGTCGGATATCGCACTCGTCGGAGTCGGAGTCTGCAGCGACGACGCAACACTGGCCAGGGCAGGCTACATCACTGCGGCCGAGATTCGAGAGCTGCGATCGATAGGCGCGGTTGGCGAGATAGGTTGCAGGTTCTTCGACATCTCGGGCAGGCCGTGCAAGTCGGACGTAGACAACAGGACGATATCGATCTCCCTGACCGATCTGAAGTCGATTCCGGTCAAACTGGGTGTTACTGCAGGGCTTCACAAGGTTGATGCAATCCTCGGCGCCCTCGCCGGAGGCTACATAGACGTTTTGGTTACAGATCTCATCACGGCTCGCGCGTTGATCTCCCACTCAGAAGCCTATGAGCAATCTGAACAATCCGAAGCAGTGACAACCGCTGGCGATTCGCGGCGACGATAGATGGCTCACACAATCCACGAAGTCCTGTGGAGGACTCGTAAGTCGATACGTCGAATCTAAATTACGTTTACGACATTGCGAGAATGTGTGTTGCTATGCACATATGTGCAACATAGCGACGACACATACAAGGGAGGTCGCCAATGGCTACTCCAGTCATAATGCCTCGTCAGGGGCAGACAGTGGAAAGCTGTGTAATCACTCAATGGCACAAACAAGTGGGAGACAGCGTCTCCGCTGGAGACGTCCTCTTCTCCTATGAAACGGACAAGGCTGCGTTTGACGAAGTCTCGCCTGCTGACGGAATCCTGTTGGCACGTTACTTCGAGGAAAACGACGACGTTCCGGTTCTCACTACGGTCTGCGTGGTAGGCCAGAAAGGTGAGGACATCTCGGCGCTCTCGCCCGGCCGAGCGGCGGTTTCTGCGCCTGAAGGAACGCCGGCGTCAGCAACTGAAGCGGCGCCAGCCACTGCGCCTGGTGGAACACCGGCGCCTGCGTCTGAGGCGTCGCCAGTGCCTGCACCTGGGGCGGCGCAAACGCCTGCACCTGGAGCGGCGCTCGGACCTGAAGCTACAGTCGGCAGCGGGTCCCCTGCGGACGATGGCGGGCGAGTTCGCATCTCCCCCAGGGCACGGTCCCTCGCGGAGAGGGCCAAGATTGACTACAAAGACGCAACGGCGTCAGGTCCCGCGGGCAGGATTATCGAGCGAGACATCATAAGCCTCATTTCCGAGCGAGCAGCCACACATCCTGTGACGAGCGCACGCCCAGAGAGGCCTGCCCAGCCGGCAGCGAGCTTGCCCCAGGGACAGGCAAGCGCCCCTGTCCCGTCTGCCCCGTCGACACCGGCCGCCGCGTATGAGGAGATCAAGCTCAGCAACATGAGAAAGCGCATCGCCGAAGCGATGTATAGATCGCTCTCGACAACAGCGCAGCTGACTCTTCACAGCTCGTTTGATGCGAGCGACATCCTAGCATATCGCAAGCGGCTTAAGGAAGCCAAGGCCGACGATCCAGTCAGTTCGATCAACATAACCCACATGATTCTGTACGCGGTCTCGAGGACGCTCCTGAGCCACCGAAGCCTCAACGCCCATCTGCTCGACGACAAGATGCTTCTCTGGAACCATGTGAACTTGGGCATCGCAGTTGACACAGATAGAGGACTCATGGTGCCGACAGTTTTCGAGGCAGACCGGAAGTCGCTCACGCAGATCGCGATGGAAGCGAAGCAGCTTGCCGATGCATGCCGCACAGGGTCCCTCAGTCCGGACTACCTCCAGAATGGAACCTTCACGGTCACGAATCTGGGCGCACTCGGAGTCGAGTATTTCACTCCGGTTCTGAACCCGCCGCAGACGGCCATTCTGGGTGTTGGCTCGATCGTTCAGCGGATCAAGGAGACGGAAGATGGTGTCGAGCCCTATCCGGCTGTCGGCCTGTCGCTGACCTTTGACCATAGAGCGGTGGATGGAGCCCCGGCTGCTAGGTTCCTCCAGGAGCTCAAGGACAATTTGGAGAACTTCAGCGTTTTATTGGCTCGGTAGTCGTTGGCGGCCTGCAGAGCAGGCGGCCCGCAAAAGTGCGGCCAGCAGAGACGGTGGCGCGAGTGCGGGTGCGCTTGAGGGAGCGGCCTGCAGGTGCCGGATACCGATGCCGGGGCGGCGACCTGCAGGTGCCGGATGCCGGAGCGGCGGGCTGCAGGCGCCGGATACCGGGGCGGCGGCCTGAGTGAAGCGAGCCGAAGGCAGTGACGTCGGTCCCGGTCGTGCAAACTCGTTCCCCGTGGTTGCTGACGACAAACCTGAGCAAGCTATGCATGGCAATACTCGATGTCTGGAGGGTTGCGATATGACCTACGACCTCATCGTCATCGGCGGCGGTCCGGCAGGCTATCTGGGCGCTGAGAGAGCAGCTCAGGCCGGGCTCAAGACCATGGTCATAGAAAAGCAGTACATAGGCGGAGTGTGCCTGAATGTCGGTTGCATACCCTCAAAAACACTCCTCTACTCTGCGAAGCTATACGACGGCGTCAAATACGGAGACAAGTACGGAGTCAGCGCGAGCGGCCTTGAGTTGAACCACGCTGCCATAGTCGACAGAAAGAACAAGGTGGTCAAGGCCCTCACCGGCGGCGTAAGGACCCAGCTCAAGAAGGCCGGGGTAACCATAGTCGAAGGAATGGCTCAGATAGACGGAAGAGCCTCAGACGGCTACGCCGTTAGGGTCGGTAACGACGTCTATACGGCTACGAGGCTCCTCATAGCCACAGGGTCTGTCCCCGCCGTTCCTCCGATCAAGGGTCTGGATGCCGGACTCAAGAGTGGGTTCGTCGTCACCAGCAACGAGATCTTCGATCTCACAGCCATTCCGTCATCGCTCGTAGTCATCGGCGGCGGAGTCATAGGGCTCGAAATGGCATCGTATTTCAACTCCGCCGGCAGCAAGATCACTGTCGTTGAACTCCTCGACCGCATAGGCGGCAACATCGACTCTGAGATTGCAGGCCTGCTCCAGGAAGAGTACTCGCAGAAAGGCGTGGAGTTCAGGCTGAGTTCAAAAGTGGTAGAGATAGCTGACCGGTCGGTGATCTGCGAGTCGAACGGCGAGCGAGTCGCTATTGAGGCGGACAAGGTGCTTCTCAGTGTGGGCCGCAAGCCGGTAGTGGATGGTTTCGGGCTTGAGACAATAGGTGTAGAGGTCGAGAAGGGACACATCAAAGTCGATGAGCAGGGCAGGACGAACGTTCCCCGCGTGTACGCAGCCGGGGACGTCAACGGCCGCTCGATGCTGGCGCACACGGCATATCGTGAGGCGGAAGTCTGCGTCAACCACATGACAGGCCGCAAGGACAAGGTCGCATACGACTCAATCCCGCTCGTCATCTACACTAATCCTGAGGTCGCAGCGGCAGGCGAGACTGAGGAGTCAGCCAGGGCAAAGGGAATCGACTTCGACACTGTCAACCTGTCGATGAGATTCAGCGGCCGCTATCTGGCAGAAAACCAGGGCGGACGGGGTATATGCAAGGTCCTGGTGGAGAAGAGCTCCCGAAGGATCATAGGCGTGCACATGATTGCCAACTACGCTTCGGAGATCATCTACGGCGCAGGCATGATGATCGACAGAGCGATGACTGTGGAGGACATCAGGCGGACAGTGTTCCCGCACCCGACGGTGTCGGAGATAATCAGGGAGTGCGTTTGGGAGATCTCATAACAGCAAAACACAGCAGCGTGTTTCGTGAGGAGAGAGAGCAAAATGCCAAAGACGCAATTGGTCAACCCGGAGGAACTGAGAAAGCCCGGTTTTGTCAAGCTCAATGACATCCCGGTAAACCAGTACAGCAAGTCCATCGACGAAGAGAAGGCGAACTTCTCGAAGGACGATTTCCTGAGGATATTCAGAGATATGCTAATAATCAGGGAATTCGAAACTATGCTGTACACCGTCAAGACTACAGGTGAGTTCAAGGGAATCGCCTACAACTACCCAGGCCCGGCCCACCTCTCGACAGGACAAGAGGCGGCGGCGGTAGGCCAGGCTTACCTTCTTGACAAGGACGACTTCATATTCGGGTCTCACCGCAGCCACGGGGAGATCCTGGCGAAGGGGCTCTCGGCAATCCACAAGATGTCCGAGCAGGAGCTCATGGAGATCATGTCGAGCTACTTCGACGGCAACATCCTGTCGGTTGTCAAGCCTCAGTGGGACGAGAAGGCTGGAATCAAGCAGTTGGCCATCGATTTCCTCGTATACGGCACCCTAGCAGAGATCTTCGCAAAGGAAACCGGATTCAACAAGGGCTTGGGTGGCTCCATGCATGCATTCTTCCCGCCGTTCGGCATCTACCCGAACAACGCGATCGTCGGTGGATCCGCCGGAATAGCCATGGGCGCTGCCCTCTACAAAAAAGTGAACAAGAAGAAGGGCATCGTGGTTTCGAACGTCGGCGACGGCTCGCTGGGTTGCGGCCCCGTCTGGGAAGCCATGAACATGGCTGCTATGGACCAGTTCAAGTACTTGTGGGAGGACGACTACAAGGGCGGACTTCCGATCATCTTCAACTTCATGAACAACTGCTACGGCATGGGCGGCCAGACCATTGGCGAGACTATGGGATTCGGCGTGCTGGCACGGGTTGGAGCAGGAATCAACCCAGAACAGATGCATGCCGAGAGAGTGGATGGGTACAATCCTCTTGCAGTGATCGACGCGATGCGGCGCAAGAAGCAGCTGCTTGAGGAGAACAAGGGTCCAGTGCTCCTCGACACGCTTACCTATCGCTACGCCGGGCACTCTCCTTCAGACGCCTCGACTTACCGCACAAAGGACGAGATCGATGCGTGGATGGCTCAGGATTCGATCGAAAGCTACAAGCGCAGCTTGATAGACGCAGGGGTCGCCAAGGAAGAGGAGTTCGCCGATATCAGGGATGCGGTCGAAAGCCTCGTCTTCCGTGCGTTCAAGACGGCAGTGGACGAAAAGCTCTCCCCGCGGATGGATCCCAAGCAGAATCCGGACATCATTGGCAATCTGATGTTCTCAAACCTGAAAATCGAAAAGATGGACGAGCGCGAATGCGAAGTGCTCATTCCCAAGGATCAGAATCCAAGGGTGCAACAGATTGCGAAGAAAGCTCGATCGGCTTACGAAGACGGCAAGCCTGTGCCAAAGGCTCGTGTGTATCAGCTCAGAGACGGTCTGTTCGAGGCCATCATCGACAAGTTCTACACTGACCCGACTCTGGTGGCCTACGGCGAAGACAACAGAGACTGGGGCGGCGCCTTTGCAGTGTATAGAGGGCTCACTGAGTCTCTCCCCTATCACCGGTTCTTCAACGCACCGATCTCGGAGGCCGCGATTGTCGCCTCGGCTGTTGGATACGCATTGTCAGGCGGAAGAGTAATCGCAGAGCTGATGTACTGCGACTTCCTCGGACGAGCCGGAGATGAGGTCTTCAACCAGCTGGCCAAGTGGCAGGCGATGAGCGCCGGGATCCTCAAGATGCCCGTAGTGCTGAGGGTCTCGGTAGGCTCCAAGTACGGCGCTCAGCATTCGCAGGACTGGTCGTCCCTGTGCGCCCACATTCCTGGGCTCAAGGTGGTCTTCCCGGCCACTCCTTACGATGCGAAGGGTCTGATGAACAGCGCTCTGGCCGGCACGGATCCTGTCGTTTTCTTCGAGAGCCAGCGTATATACGACATCGGCGAGATGTTCCATGAAGGCGGAGTGCCTGAGGGATACTATGAGATACCGATTGGCGAGCCCGACATCAAGCGCAAGGGCAACGACATCACGATTCTGACAATCGGAGCGACGTTGTACCGTGCTATCGAAGCTGCGGACATACTGCAGACTAAGTACGGACTCTCCGCAGAGGTCATCGATGCAAGGACGCTGGTGCCGTTCAACTACGAGCCGGTCATCGAGTCAGTCAAGAAAACGGGCAGAATCCTGTTGACCAGCGACGCGTGCGAGCGAGGCTCTCGTCTGATGGACATGGCCCAGACCATTAGCGAGCTGGCGTTCGACTACCTCGACGCCCCGCCGGTAGTTGTCGGCGCCCGCAACTGGATAACGCCTGCATTCGAGCTCGAGCAGTTCTTCTTCCCGCAGCCTGAGTGGATCATCGATGCGATCCATGAGAAGATACTGCCTCTCAAGGGGCATGTTGTGAGAACGAACTTCACGCCCAACGAGCAGATCAGGCGGAACAATTTGGGCGTGTAGAAGTGCAGAGGTCACAACCAGCGATCCGCTAGCCAGTGCCCCGGCTCTCGCCTCTCGGCGCTAGAGCCGGGGCTGGCAGTCCTATCAACAGGACCGGCATGGCCAGAGGTGGTACCAATGATCAAGAGAGTGGCATTCATGACAGGCGGCGGCGATTCGGCAGGTATCAACTCGTTCATTGCCGCTGCGGTCCGCCATGGCATACACACATACGACGCGGAGTTCATAGGAATCAAAGAGGCTTTCGAGGGAGCAGCTGCCAGCGACGTTGAGTCATATGTGGTCAGGTTCAACCTCGAGAACATCGAGGACCTCGAGAGTCGTCCCAGCACAGTGCTGGCGTCCTCACGCTTCAACCCGTTTTCCGAAAAGAACAAGCAAGCCGGATACCCTGAACGGATTCTGAGCAATCTCGGGAAGCTCGGCATCGACGCCGTGCTGCTGACCGGCGGAAACGACACGATAAAGTCGGGTCTCGAACTGCACCGGCAAGGTATCCCGGTGATTGCCGCTCCGAAGAGCATCGACAACGACGTGTCAGGCACAGACACGATGCTCGGCTTCAAGACCGCGGTTTCCTTTGGAAGCACAGCCTTCAGGGGCACTGTCGAATCGGCACGCACCCACAGACGGATCTCAATCGTCGAGATTATGGGGAGGAATGCCGGCTGGCTGGCCCTGGAGATCGGGATAGCCGGCGGAGCAGACCTCATCCTCATCCCGGAAGTGCCGATCACCCTAACCAAGCTGTGCGCAGCCGTCGACCGGATCTACAAGCGGCAGGGGTTTGTGAACATAGCCGTATCTGAAGGCGTAGAGTTGTCTGTCGACGACCCCGTACTGCAAAGGGCCAGTGCGAGCAGTCCTGTCGTGAAGGCCATGATCGAGGAGAATCTCGGCGTGGACGCACACGGGAACAAGAAACTTGGCGGGGTCGGTCAGATCCTGAGGAGAGTGATAGCTGTCGAACTCGGGCTGCGTAGTCTGGAGGAAGTCAGGACAGCTGACATCGGGTTTCACCTGAGGGGCCTTGCCCCTGTGGCAGATGACATCCTTCTCGGGACCAGATTCGGGATTGCTGCAGTCAACCTGCTCTTCTCCGGAGTATCGGGAATGATGGTCGGAGTCCAGGGCGATAAGATCGTGCAGGTGCCGTTTGAACAAGCCATCAAACAAAAGCTCGTCGACTGGCCTTACGACGAGCTGAAGAGCGTCGGAGTGCTTGTGCAGTAAGCGCACAGAAGTGAAGCACGACAGCAGGCAGGGTCGCAACTATGGCCTTGCCTGCTGTCCGTACTTGGTAACTGCAGTCCTGCGCAAGGCCAAGCACTCGTCGTCCCCGATCGCGCAGACAGGGCCGATGTGCCTGGCATAGAAGGCTATTTTCGCACCCTCCTCGACAACCACTGCATTGACATACGCCTCATCCATATTGCGACCGACAGCAAGCACGCCGTGATTCGCCAGAAGCACGGCGTTTCTGTCCCTGAGAGTCTCAGCTGCAACTTCGCCCAGCTCTACGCTTCCAACCGGCCTGTATGGAGCGCACTCAATCGGCCCTCCCGCGACCATTGCCACCTCGGCCACGACTGCAGGAATGCTTTCTCTGCAGCAGGCCCAGGCGGTGGCGAAGGTGGAGTGTGTATGGACAATCGCCATAATGTCAGCCCGGCTTTGGTAGATGCGGCAGTGCAGGGGCGTCTCAATCGACGGTTTTCGGCCTCCGTCCAGCCTGTTCCCGGCTACGTCGATCACGACGATGTCCTCAGGGACAAGACAATCGTAGTCCATTCCACTGGGCGTGATGCATATATAGCCTGTGTCTCTATCTCTGACACTGAAGTTGCCGAATGTCAGGGGCACTAACCGGTCCCTTCGAGCCTGCCTTGCGGCCTCGATCACTCTGCGACGTTCGAGTTCGAGAAGCATACCGCACCTCCCGCATACGACAATTCCGCGCACGTGCTCGCATTCCCTGCTTGGAGCTTTGACACTGTCCAAAGCTTCGTGGTATACTTCAGAGTAACAGCATACTGGAAAAGACTATGATCGAGGAAAGTAGACGGATTCAGGGAGCTTCAGCGAGCCGGGTATGGTGTGAGACCGGTAGCTCCCCCCGTTCGAAGTTCCCTCGGGAGTCTCTCGCTGAACCGGCCAGACCAGGAACAGTGGCGCCCAGCCAGTCCGGATGTCCGTCCGACCAGCCAGTCGGTGACGAAGGCGGACCAGCCAGTCCAGACCAAGGCGGACCAGCCAGTCAAGACCAGGACGGACCGGCCAGTCCAGACCAAGGCCAACCGGCCAGTCCAGACCAAGGCGAACCGGCCAGCCCAGACCAAGGCGGACCGGCCAGTCCAGACCAAGGCGGACCAGCCAGTCCAGACCAAGGCGAATCGGCCAGCCCGTGGCCATGGGCACACACCCACGAAGTCGGCTGCAGTAGGTAGAGACGGGTCCTTGTACCGTTATCGTCAGGAAGAGGCGTCGAGGCACGTTGCATCTGCTCAGTGCCCCGCCTCATCCATGAGTGTGTCAGTTTGAATGGCCGATTGCACGCCTGTTCGTTCGGGTGGTTCGGGTGGAGCCAGTCGCCATACTGAATGGCAAACCAGGGTGGTACCGCGTGAGAATTCTCCCGTCCCTAGAGGACGGGAGTTTTTATGTCTAGGGGTATCCTAGATCTATGTTCACATAGCGTCTTCAGCCGGCCCGTCGCATTCCGAGAGGGCGTTTGGGCCAGGAGGTGGTCTAGATGTCAGAGAAACTGCAAGCGAGGGATTTGAGACAGCGTCTCAACGACCTGGATCAACAGGCGGCGTCCGAGGTGTTGTCTGCTCGCAGCAGCGCAGAACTTGATCAGCTCAGAGTTAAGTACCTGTCCAAGAAGGGCGAGGTCACCTCGATCCTCCGGTCTATGTCGTCAATAGACCCCGAACTCCGTCCGGAGATCGGTTCGCTGGCAAACGCCTTGAGAGCCAAGATCGAGGAGGCCCTGGAGCAGAGACAGGCCTATCTCCTTGAGGAACAGCTCCGGGCAGAGCGGGAAGCGTTTGACCCGACTGTCCCGCCGCGCAGATCGCCGATCGGTTCGCTCCATCCTATAACGATCGTCAGGCGAGAGCTCGAGGAGATCTTCAGGGGAATGGGTTTCACCGTGGTCGACGGGCCCGAACTCGAAACCGACTACTACAACTTCGAGGCCCTCAACACTCCTCGGACGCATCCTGCCCGTGACATGCAGGACACGTATTGGGTGAGCGACAACCTCCTGCTGAGAACCCAAACCTCCGCGTGCCAAGTGCGAGCCATGGAGAGATTCGGCGTTCCCCTGCGCGTGATCGCTCCCGGCCGCTGCTTCCGAAACGAAGACATCGACGCCTCGCATGAGAACACATTCTTTCAGCTGGAGGGCCTGCTTGTTGACAGGAATGTCTCAATCGCAAATCTGATCTACGTTATGAAGACAATGCTGAGCGAGGTCTTCAGAACAAACGTCACTGTGAGGCTTCGTCCAGGATACTTCCCATTCGTGGAACCCGGATTCGAGCTTGATCTGAAGTGCCT
>JAAYAB010000062.1 GCA_012719595.1 Bacillota bacterium | reverse complement strand
ATCTGCTCAATGCCAGAGGGGTGTTCCAGATCGATGGGAACCTTGGTGCAACTGCGGGAATCGCCGAATGCCTGCTGCAAAGCCATATTGCTCTGCACTTCCTGCCGGCATTGCCCGTATCCTGGCAAGATGGCAGTGTCAGGGGACTCAGGGCTCGGGGAGCGAGGACTGTTGACCTGAGGTGGAAAGCTGGAGCGCTGAGAGAAGCGATCGTCCGTCCGGATCTCGACGGTGAGATCGAGGTGGTAGGGAAGGCTCTAAAGGTAACGTGTGGAACCACCGAAGTTGTGACGAAAACGACTGAACTGGGCTTTTCCTTCTATGGCGAGGGAGGTAAGGTCTACAGGCTGACGCCTTGACGCGCCGATAGACACGACTTGTCCATACTGGTATATTGTTGGTAAGGACAGGCGTGGGCCAGTTCATCAGACGCTTGAGCCGCCTAGTGAAGTGGACCACTGCTGGTCAGGTGGTTACGGAATGGGTTACCAGCCAATCGACTACGCGTGGACCCTGTTCGGCTCGGCGCTGGTCTCGCTGGGTGTGGGCGCACTTGTATGGCCTCGCCGCAGAGTCCCAGGAGCCCGGCCGTTTATCCTTCTGATGGCCATATCTGTAGTATGGTCGCTGTCAAATGCCCTCGAGATGATGGGACTGGACCTCTCAACCAAGCTCTTCTGGGCGAATGTTCAATACATCTGCTACGGCACCATCCCGGTTGCCGGGCTGGTGTTGACGCTGCAATACGTCGACAGAGCCAGCTGGCTGTCGCACCGCCGCGTGATGGCCCTGCTAGTCGAGCCGGTCGTTACGGTGGTCCTTGCCCTTACCAACCAGTGGCACGGTTTGTTGCGCCGTGACGTCTTCCTCGATCTGAGTGGACCGTTTCCGGTCATAGCGAAGACGTACGGGATCTGGTTTTGGGTGCATGCCGCCTACAGCTACGCGCTCATGGTCGCCGCTGCCGCGATCATCGCGACAGCAGCACGCAATATGGCACGACTGTACAGGCTGCAGACTCTGTCTCTGCTGATTGGATTCTCGCTGCCATTTGTCGTTAGTCTTGCCTTCACATTCGGCCTTTCTCCATTCGGCTTTGACGTCGCGCCGATCGCGTTCTCCATCACCGGCGCCCTCCTGTCAGTGAGCCTCTTCCGCTACAAGCTCTTCGACCTCGTGCCCGCCGGCTACAGCCTGGTGGTCGCAAGCATGGGCGACGGGATGATCATCTTCGACGAATCAGGTAGAATCGTTGACATCAATCCGATTACAGCGAAGATCATTGGCGCAGGTGAAGACGTGATTGGAAGTCCGATCTCGCCCGCACTGGCCTACCATTCGACGCTCGAGCATGCGGTTCAGACCGAATGCGGACGCGAGGAGCTGATTGTCAAGGGGTCGCAAAAGACTGAATACTATGACGCACGCTGGTGGCCGATCACGGATATCAGAGGCCGCCGGACTGGCCGTGTCCTGCTGCTGCGCGACACAACGGAAACCAAGGAGGCGCAGCAAGAGGCGCTTCGTCAACAGCGGCTGGCAGCGATGCTGCAAGAGAGGGAGAGGGTGGCTCGCGAACTGCACGATGGTGTAGGGCAAGTACTGGGCTATGTCGGCTTACAAGCCAACGCGATGCTCAGCTTCCTCGACGATGGAGCAGCCGACAGAGTGCGTGACTGTCTTCGCAGGCTTGTCGTCGTGGCGAAGCAGTCTCACATGGACGTGAGAGATTTTATCCAGACTGCCATGAGTCCGATTCTGGCTGACTCGGGCCTGTTCGAGGCAGTCAATGCCCTCTTGGAGAGGTTCACAGAGACTCACGGCATTGAGGCGCACTTAGTAGATAGCAGGTCCGACCCGCAACGTTCGTTCAGTCCTGCTGTCGACGCACAGATTCTGCGGATAGTCCAGGAGGCTCTGACCAATGTCCGTAGGCACGCCGCAGCGAAGCATGTTACGGTATTTGTGACTGACACCGATGACAGAGTGCACCTGGTGATCCGAGATGACGGCCGGGGCTTCGACCCGCGACGTGTTGACGGCACCCGCAGTTTCGGAGTGAGAATCATGCAGGAGCGTGCCGCTGAGATCGGCGGCCGGCTCGAAGTTGTATCAAGCCCTGGACGTGGGACCGAAGTCCAGGTCGAGATCCCGTATTTCCCTTCCAGTGAAGCACCAGTAGCTGTGGCTGCTGGACAGAACGACTGCAAGAAGGAGGAATTCCGAGGAATGAGGGTGCTGCTCGCCGATGACCATCCTCTCTATCTTGACGCACTGACCGACCTGCTGACGGCTCATAACATCCAAGTTGTCGGGACTGCACGAGATGGGTTGGACGCCGTCAAGCAGGCAGAAAGGCTGGTGCCCGATGTCGTTATCATGGACGTTGTGATGCATCCTTGCGACGGCCTGACGGCGACGCGCCTTATCAAGTCAAAGTTGCCGCAGGTCAAAGTGCTCATTCTCACCATGGTCGACACAGAGGATATCGTGCTCGAGGCTATGCAGAGCGGAGCCTCCGGGTATCTTCTGAAAGACTTGGACAGCGATGAGCTTGTGAGGCTGCTTGCCACACTCGAGCGGGGTCGCCTTGCGTTTTCTCCGAACATCGGCGCTCGGTATCACGAAAGCGTCGCGCGAGTGTATAGGGAAGCGGCGGAAGCCTCTACTGAGAAGCAGATGATCAGTCAGGCGCTCTCAGATCGGCAGGTGGAGATACTCACGATGGCGGCAAGGGGCATGACCTATAGACAGATTGCAGGTGCGCTCTCTTTGGGTGTGAGAACAGTCAAGTACCACATGGCAGAGATCATCACGAAGCTCAACGTCAAGGATCGCCGCGAGGCTATCGACCTGGCAAGAAAGGCGCGTCTTTAGTGAGCGTCGCAATCCAAGGCACCGCCCGCCACGGGCATCGAGCTCAGCGATGGGCCCCTGTCGCAGCTCGATTGCACCTGTTTTTCACCACCGCCCGCCCGGAGGTACAGTGACAAGCTACGACCGCCCGAGTTAGCATGGTAATGTGGATAAGTGTAGTCATGCAATCGGAGGTCGTGTGAATATGAGATATGACGCCGGTGTCAGGTCGTCTGGTCACATTGTCTCCGGCTTGAGGCGCCGTCTGCACGGACGCTGGCATCTTGTCCGGAAGGCCATCTCTGTTGCACTCCTCGTTGCTCTACTCGTGCCGAATATCCCTTATTCGGTGGTCTACGCCCAGGTAATAGACATAAGTGATTATATAGATCCAGACGGACAAACGGCGACGGAGATCTGGGACCTCGAGGATGGGATCGCCGACATCTTCACTGACACAACGGTCGGACAGACAGCCCTCAACTCGTTCACCAAATTCAGCGTTCCTGCGCAATATACAGTGAATCTCCGACTGCCCGAAGGTGCAATCAACCTGGTGAACCTCGTTCATTCCGAGACTTCGCACATCGATGGCATGCTCAACTCCATAATCGGAGTGGAAGATGATGCGAAGGTCGGGGGAAACGTGTTTTTCCTGAACCCGTACGGTGTTGTCGTCGGTACGGGTGGTGTCATCAACGTCGGATCCTTCACAGCCTTTACGCCGACCCTGGAGTTCATGCATGATTTCTTCGACTCACCCGACAACCCTTCGTCAGGTGCCGTGTCTGATGTCCTCAGCGGATCGGTTCCGATCAGTGACACTGGCCTGATCACTGTCCGGGGCAAGATCAACGCGATCAAGGACATCACGCTGTCAGCAGGTGACGTCAAGGTAGACAGCACAGGCCTAGTGCAGACCGGAGCGGTGTTGCAGGGAGTGAGAGTTGACTTCGTTGACGTCGTGAACGCCAATGGCCTGGAGAGCGCGACAGCCATTACATACGACAAAGGCAACATAGTGATCAAGGCCCTCAATGACATCACTATGACCGGCGGGACTGTCGCCTCTGGTGGCGCGGGCAGCGCCAACGCTGGAACCATTACGTTCGAGGGTGGCAACTCCATATCGATTTCTGGGCAGATCCTGGCGGAAGGGCACGGCGACAACTCGACGAGTGGAGACATCAAGCTAACCGTTCAGCAGGAGGACCACACTGAAAGCTCCATCGCCGATGCTGCGGCCAGCATTCAGCTGACCAACGCAACTCTGAAGGGGAATAACATCGAGCTCAAGGCGCAGTCGGATGCGAAGTACGAGTATTCGAACGAGTTGGCCAGCCTGGTCAAAGGCAACAGGGACGGCGAGCTTGGTTATGATCTGGGCATCGAGATCGCGATTGCGCAGGCCAGTGCGAACTCCTCAATCGAGATCGGCAGCGGTTCGACGCTAGAAGCCAAGGGCAACGTGACGCTGACTGCAGATGCCGCTGCGACTGCAGAGGTCTCGGTGAAGGACAAGAATAAGGATATCTACTTCGGTATCGGTTTCCTCTATGGCAGGATCGATTCGGACGCCACTGTCGATGTGAAGAATGGGGCAACCATAACTGCGAAAAACCTTTCGCTGTCAGCTAAGAACATCGCTACGCTGGACGTAGCGATTCACACCGTTTCGCAGGACAGCACTGCAGTAGAGACCGCCGTAGCAGTAACCTTTGCAGATGTCCTCTCCTCAGCTACCATTGCTCAGGGTGCCTCCATCTTTGTAACAGAAAAACTGTCGATCAGTGCCACGAATGAGAACAGCTTCTCAACGAGCTCCACTGCGAAGGCGCGAGAGAACGGCATTGCGGGCATCGCAGCTGCATTCTTCAATGCGACTACTCAGGCTACGGCGGCAAGTGACGCGAACCTCAGCGGCCTGACACATCTGGTCATTCAGGCAGTGGACAACACAGCCAAGAACGCAACCACTTCTTCTGGCATAGCCGGGGGAACCGAGATGACAACAAAGCTCCTCGGCGCAGCGCAGACGGGCGCGGGCTTCATTGAGAACAAGCTGCGCCAGAAGGAGCCGCAGCAACTCGATGAGAAGAGCGGCCCCACTGAGGAGGATGGCACCAGCAAGGGTCCCAAGCTGGCCGGCGCCGTATCGATCTCAGAGGTTGCGCAGGGCGCTACTGCCCGGATAGGCGAAGGGGCGATTGTGGATGTCGGCGACAACCTCGTCGTCGCAGCTCAAACCCAGGTAGCATCGCTGCAGAACAAGGCTGAGAGCTCCGTCGTGTCAAAGGAGGAGCATTCGGCCACCGAGTCGCTCAGTGCGGCGGTTGCCTACGGCAAGCACGAGCGAAACGCCGAGGCCTATATCGGCAACAACGCGCAGGTGAACGCGCAGCATGTGGGCGTGCGCTCAGACGTGATCATGCACTTGAGGGCTCTCGACGTTGCGCAGTTTGACTGGAACAAGCTCACAGGCTTCTCAACCATCATTGAGGGTCTGAAGGAGCTGAAGGACATCGCCGGAGCGCCACTGCTCACTAGTTACGCGAATGCAACAGAGAGTGCGGAAGACCTGGGCATCGCCGGTTCTGTGAGCTACATGGATCTGACAAACACCTCAAAGGCCTATCTTGCGAAGGGCGCAAAGGTGACCCTGAAGCCGACTGCAGCCGACACCTGGACCACTACCATGCCGAATGCCCGCGAGCTCTCCTGGACCGCACCTCTGTCCATATCTGCCAATGAAGACCTCATCGGCGTATTCGCAGCGGGCAACTTCAGCTTCGGACTGAGCGGGACCGGCGGAGAAGAAGGCGCCGCTTCAGCCGGTGGAGCCTACAACCATGTGAACAACACCAATACGACAAAGGCATTCATAGCAGCAGGCGCCTCTGTGCTCCAGGCGGAAGGCCAGGAAGCCAGCGAATACAGCAACGTCTCCGTCGCAGCACATACGGACCAGGTTATCATTGCATTTGCCCCGACGGCCGGGAGGACCGGGAACTACGGACTGAACGGTGCGTTTAGCTTGGCGAACATCGACTCGACGACCGAGGCCTCTGTCAGCGACAAGGCGTCAGTGACTGCAAGGGAGCTCGATGTCAACGCCAGGGAGGACGTGGTGTCCTGGTCGCTCACAGGTGCACTGAGCAGGGCGCAGAGTGCCGGCGTGGGAGCCAGCGTTGCCATAAACGACGTTGACACCAGCACTAGAGCCTTTATCGGCCCCAACTCCGAGGACCCCATGGGCGACGACTCGCTGCCTCAGGGGGAGATCAGTGCGCAGAGCGTGGATGTCGAGGCCGTGACCGATGGAGCGATCCATACGTATTCGGTTGCGATGGCTGCAGCTACGTCCAGCGATCCTCCGAATCCCGATCAAAAGCCTGGAATGCTCCAAAAGGTGAGGAGTAGGATAACAGGCGCTATTGCGAAGCTGACTGGCAAGACGGAGAATCCGAAAGACGCCGGTGGGCAGGGCGGTAGCTCAGACCCGCAGATAGAGCCGAAGTTCGGCTTGGCCATATCGGGAAGCTCCTCTGTCAACCTTGGCAAGCTCAACACAGAGGCCTATGTACACAAGGGGAAGCTCAGCCTCCTCAGCCCCGAAGGTGCTGACAGCGCCCTCTCGATCCGCGGCATCAACAGCACTGATATCATAGCAGCCAGTGGGGGAGCTGCGTTGGCCAAGGCCGGGAACAAGAGCGCTCAATGGAGCGCGGGCATCGCGGGCGCCGTGACATACAACGAGCTCGAGAATACCACCTCTGCCTCTTTGCGAGAGTCAACTGTGACCGGCGCCAAGAAGGTCGCTGTGCAGGGCCTGGCTGCCGGTCTGCAGGTCTCGGTGGCGCTAGGCGTCGCCGTCAATGCGTCGGCGGATCAGGACAAGGCGGCAAGTGCCGCAGGGTCGGTATCAATCAGTGATGTGAGCAACAAGGTAGAGTCCGCGATTGAGGACTCGGCCGTGGAAGGGCCAGCTGCAGGTCCGGACCGAGTTCTCGATGTGATCGCCTATGACCGCACGACGATAGGCACTGGCGGCGGCTCGCTGATTGTCGGTGGAAAGGGCGGATTCGGCGCTGCGGTGACCTACAGCAGCATAGCCAACACTGTCGACGCACGCATCAAACGGCCTTACATCACTGCCTACGATTCTGTTCGGGTTCATGGTTTGACAGCCTCGCTGATTGGCTCGGGCGGCGCCATGGCAGGCTTCACTAAGGGCGAGCAGTCGGTCACTATGGCCGGCAGTGTCGTCATCAACTCAATCTCCAACACCACCTCTGCGCAGATCCTCGGCGGCTTCGACGACGATCACTACGATTACATCATGGTCGACGATGACGTCGACGTCCTGGCGCGGGATACCAAGGACCACGCGGAGCTCGATGCCATTATTGGCGCTCGGAGCCGAGGCCAGGTCCCAGAGGAGGAGGCAGACGAGGACAAGACTGACTACTCGGGGAGAGACTTCTTCCTCGACGAACAATCTGACGATGGAGATCAGTCTGATTCTGAGGATGGTACGAGGATCATCTCTGTCGTCGGTGTCGTGCAGGCAAGCGGCAGCAACGTTGGCATTTCGTTCGCCTGGAACGAAGTGAAAAACGAGTTCAAGGCATGGGTCGACAAGACGGTCCTCGAAGCCGGACTAGGCACTAACGTAGAGGCACAGGGCGGTACATTCATAGCGGGTGTCGCTGTCGGAGTCGGAGTTGCGACTGGGAAATTCGCAGGAGTCGCCTCCGTTACTGTCAACGAGACCAGCAACAGCATCACCGCCGAGGTCTCGGACTCAACCGTCTACTATGGCTCTCTCACAGTGAAGGCGACTGACAAGACACAGATCCATTCCCTGTCAGGACAGGTCGTGGCCGGCATGGGCAAGGCATCTGCAGGCGGTGCGATCGCGCACAACCTGATAGAAAACACTGTGGCGGCCAGGCTCCACAACGCCTGGGTGTACACTGATGACGGTGACCTTGATGCCGAGGCAGTCTCGGTCCTGTCGGCGAACGAATCGAAAATCCGTACTCTATCGGCCGCTGGCGGAGGAGCTGCATCACTCGCGTTCGAGGCCTCGGTCTCCTCTGCTCACGTCAACAACACTACCACAGCCGAGGTTGAGTACACAGATGCCGGGGACGGAGGAGAAGGCGATGGCTCAGGAGGGAGAAGTATCGACACAGACTCGGTCACTGTGTCGGCTGCGGATAGGTCTGAGATCCTGTCGCTCTCAGGAGGAGTTGCGGCCTCCAAGTCTGGCGCAGTAGGTGGAGCGGCTTCAATCAACACAGTCTCCAATACGACCAGAGCATTGGTCAACGGGGCGTCTTTCAAAGTTACGGACGAGCTCAAGGTCACTGCTCTGAGCAAATCATCGATAGGAGCTCTCTCAGCATCGGTTGCTGTATCGACCGGCACCGCTGCCATCAGCGGGTCCGCAACCACCTCAATCATAGCAAATAAGACTGAAGCGCTGATCACATCCGCGAAAGGCGAGACAGGCGCTATCGGTGTTTCCGCAACCGATGAGTCGAAGATCGACTCGCTAGCGGGTAATGCTGCTCTGGGCAGCTCTGCCGCAGTCGGCGGCGCAGCTACCGTCGGCACCATCACCAACAGCACTAAGGCTCGCGTCGTCGACAGTGACCTGAGCTTGAGCGGCTCACTCAGTGTCAACGCCAAGAACCAGTCGAAGATCAGCATGCTCGGAATTGCCGCAGGAGGCGCTTCGACTGCAGGGGTCATGGGTTCGATAACCGCGGCTGTAATCGCGAGTACAACAGAAGCCGACATTGAGAATTCGAACCTGACCGTTGGCGGCACCGCAGCGGTCGGCGCAACGGACGAGTCGAGCATTCAGGGCGCGGCTCTCACAATTGCCGGGTCTGAGACGGCAGCGGTTGGCGGCGCGGCGATGGGCAGTGCAATCGCCAACACCGCGAGGGCAGCGGTCAGTGGAGGCAGTCTCACAGTCAATAGCTCCGGCGCAGACGCACTTGCGGTCACTGCTATAAACCAGTCAACCATGACGGCCGTATCGGCGACAGGTGGAGGGTCGGGGACAGCGTCAGTGACTGGCTCGGCTACGACGTCGGTCGTCGAGAACACGACCGAGGCACTGGTCGATGACGCAAACCTGAAGGTTACTGGAAGCACCAAGATCACTGCAACGGATAAGTCAAAGACCAACGAGGAGAACACCGAACTGAAGATCGAATCCCTGGCAGGTAGTGTCTCGCTATCCGGGACGGCGGCCGTGGGCGGCGCCGTTACCGTGAACACGGTGCTCAACACCACGAGGGCACGTCTCTCCAACACCAACGCAGGGAGAACCGCTGTCGGTTTTCTTGAGCTCAAAGCTGCAAACGAATCAAAGATCACGACAGGTGCAGTCGGGGCTGGCGGGTCCGGGCAGGTGGCAGTGACGGGCTCGAACACGACGTCCATCATCAACAACACTACAGAGGCGCTGCTCAACGACGAGGACGGTGCGAATGTTGAGTTTGAAGCTGTGCAGGGCCTTCTAGTGTCAGATCTGAAAGACAGACGCCAAACTGAACAGGTGACAGGTGTAGCTGTGAATGCATCCAGTACACGCATGAT
>JAAYAB010000061.1 GCA_012719595.1 Bacillota bacterium | reverse complement strand
CACTGGTCGGGGCGAGAGGATTTGAACCTCCGACCTCCTCGGCCCAAGCGAGGCGCGCTGCCAAGCTGCGCTACGCCCCGTGATGCAAGTTACAGTATACCTGAAAGCTCTGCTCTCGTCAATCTATGGGGCGGGTCAAATGTGCTTGTGCAGCACGTCTCTCATCTTTTCAAGTGCCACTGCCCTGTGGCTGATCCGATTCTTGATGTCGCTTCCCAGCTCCGCGAATGTCTTGCCATACTCGCGGACGATGAACACGGGGTCGTAGCCGAAGCCTCCCGACCCTCTAGGTTCAAAGCCAATGACGCCTTCGCAGGTTCCCTGTGTCACATGCACTTGGCCGCTCGAGTCTGCGAAAGCGATGACACATCTGAATCTCGCGGTCCGCTCTTCGAGTGGCAGATCGATCAACGCTGCAAGCAGCTTGTCAATGTTCTGCTCGTCGGTCGCGGTTTCTCCCGCATATCTCGATGAGTGCACCCCCGGCGCACCGTTCAGCGCGTCCACTTCCAGGCCTGAATCGTCTGCCAGCGACGGCAGTCCGGTGTACTCGAACGTCTCACGCGCCTTTTTGATCGCGTTCGCCTCAAAAGTGTCTCCATCCTCCACGATCTCCGGCATCTTGGGGAAGTCCAGCAGGGAGAAAAGCTTGATGTCGTGCTCGTGGAGCAATTCGGCGATCTCTATCAGTTTGCCTCGGTTCCTAGTCGCTACCACCAATTTCTTCATCGAGAAGGCCCTCTTCCTATGTACCGACCCGTCTCGCCCAGAAGGCTTTTCTGAAGAGAGATCAGATCTGAAATCCCCTTGCTTGCCAGGCCGAAGAGCTCCAGCATGTCAGCCTGCGTGAACGGGCGTCCTTCAGCCGTGCCCTGGATCTCGATGATGCCGCCTTTCCCTGTCATCACTACGTTCATGTCGACTTCGGCTATGGAATCCTCATCGTAGCTGAGGTCAAGCATCTTCTCGCCGTTGATTACCCCGACGCTGGTCGCGGCCAGCCAGTCCCGCACGACCGGAGCGTCGCCTTCCGCGTCGAGCAGCCTGCAGTAGTTCAGCGCGTCCACCATAGCTATGAATCCGCCTGTAATAGCCGCGGTCCTGGTTCCTCCGTCTGCCTGGATGACATCGCAGTCGATGGTGATGGTCCGCTCGCCAATCCGGTCGAGGTTGACCACGCCGCGGAGGGCCCTGCCTATCATCCTCTGGATCTCCATCGTCCGCCCGCCCTGCCGGCCTTTTGTAGCTTCGCGCTGGTTGCGCTCCTGAGTGCTCCGAGGCAGCATGCCGTATTCGGCTGTCACCCACCCCTGGCCTGTCCCCTTGAGGAACGGAGGGACTCGGTCCTCAACTGTGGCTGTGCAGACAACATGTGTGTCTCCCACCCGTATGAACACAGACCCTTCTGCGTACTTTATGTATCCCCTCGATATCTCCACCGGTCTTAACTGGTCCAAGCCCCTACCGCCGACTCGTGCCATCTATCAGCAACCTCCGAACACAAGCTAACGCCTCTCGTAGATGTTGTTGCCCTCGGTGTCGATTGCGACGATTACCGGGAAGTCCTTGACCTCCAAGCGTCTGATTGCCTCGGTCCCAAGGTCTCCATAGGCTACGATCTCTGCGCTGACCACCCGACGAGAAAGCAGTGCACCTGCTCCTCCGAGTGCGGCAAAGTAGACGCAGCCGTTCTCTATCATCGCATCGATGACTTCCTTTGACCGCGTACCCTTCCCAATCATACCACCTAGCCCTCTGTCAATCAACAAAGGAGCGTACGAGTCCATTCTGCAGGCGGTCGTAGGCCCAATCGAGCCGATCACCCGCCCAGGAGGAGCCGGGCAAGGACCCGCGTAGTAGATGAGGGAGTTCTCAAGCGGTATCGGAGGATCGCCACCCGCCAGGATTGTCTCAACCATCCTGCGATGGGCGGCATCTCTCGCCGTGTAGATGACTCCAGTCAGTAAGACTCTCTGTCCGGTCCTGAGGGCCGCCAGCTCAGACTTGTCTGCGACAGGAACCTGGAGATGAACCACTTCGTCGATCTCTGCGCCGGTGCCGGAAGCCGTTCGGCAGCAGTCGGCTGTCTGTTGAGATTCCCTTCTTGGCATCGCGAGCTACCTCCCGAGTCTTGTTGTCAGATGTCTGGTCACATGGCAGCTGACGTTGACCGCAACAGGAAGCCCAGCTATATGTGTAGGAAACGTCTCCACCTTGACGCCAAGCGCCGTGGTCCTTCCACCGAATCCCAGCGGTCCCACATCGAGATTGTTAATCAGGGAAAGAAGCTGCTCCTCCAATAGAGCGACTGCCGGAACAGGGTTCGGCTCATCCAGAGGCCGAAGCAAAGCCTTCTTCGCCAGGACTGCTGCCTTGTCCATCGTTCCGCCAATACCGACTCCAACGACCAGCGGAGGGCATGGGTTCGGGCCTGCTTCTCTCACAACCTCAACCACAAAGCGCTTTACGCCTTCGACTCCCTCGGCAGGCGTAAGCATCTTCACCTTGCTCATGTTCTCACTGCCGAAGCCCTTCGGGCTGAAGTGGATGACGAGTCCCTCTCCTTCCACCACATCGTAGTATATGATTGCAGGAGTGTTGTCGCCAGTGTTCACTCGCTCAAGAGGATCGCCAACGACCGATTTCCTAAGGTAGCCATCGCCATAACCCTGCCTGACGCCTTCGTTGATAGCATCAGTCAAACCACCACCCACTATGCGACAACCCTGTCCTAGCTCGACAAAGAGCACCGCCATGCCTGTATCCTGGCAGATAGGGATCTGCTCTTCTCGGGCGATGTCGGCGTTCTCCACGAGCTGCTTGAGGACCTCTGCGGCAGTGGGGTTTTCCTCTTCTCCGGCAGATCGAGCGATCGCATCGTATACGTCACGCGGCAGAGTGGTGTTCGCCTCTATGCACATGCGGCGGATTTCTCGGATGACCTCGTCAGTATGTATCTCCACCACGTAGCTCCACCTCCAGGAAATCAACCTCGGGCAGGTTGGAAGTCAGTTGGGTAAGGAAGTCCACACCTGACGGGGCTCCTGCCCATGACCTTGCCAACAATTCGGTTCCTGCTGTATCGAGCTGCTCATGGGACTCACCGCTGAAGTAGCTCACGAGGCCGTTGATCAACCCTGTAGCGGCCTTGATCTGGAAATCATCAGTGACCAGGCGCTTGAGCTCATCGAGGCAGTTCATGAATCCGACTTCAACCAGCACCGAAGGGATGCGCGGCATCTCGAGCACTCCAAGCAGGAACGATCTGTGGACTCCGACATAGGCCAGCCTTTGGCCAGTCGCCTGCGGCATCGCCTGCCCGAGCGATTGTGCGAGCGCCCTCGACAGTCCGTCGCCCGACTTGTGGTATATCTCCACTCCGGATATCTGTGACCACTGGACCCGAGACGAATTGTGGTGAATGGAGATGAGCACATCTCCGCCTGCCTCGTCTGCTACTCTGCTCCTGTCTGCGAGGCTGAGTCCAATATCCTCCTCCCGCGTCAGGACGGGATTCGCTCCAAGCTCAAGTAACAGGTCTCTGAGTTTCAGCGCTACTGCAAGGTTGAGATCCTTCTCCCAGATGACTTCCCCGTCGAGGCTGCGATCTGCGCCGGGGTCACCGTGAGGATGCTGAGAAGGGAACGAACCGTGCCCGGGATCGATCACAATTGTCTTTCCGTAGAGCACGCTCCTCTCTTTCTTTGGAAGCCTAATGACTGTTTCGCCTTCGGATCCCTTGAGCACACTGTAGCCGCTGAAGCGCTCGATGAGGAGCGCTATCTCAGACGTGCCGTCATCGCGCCTGTTGGCGCTGAGTCCGGAGATCAATTCGCATTCAAAGTCGACGCCGGCAGGATCAAAGCCGATGATGCTATCCTCGAAACTGACCACCAACTTGACTGTGTCGGAATCAGGCGAGTCCAGGCGAACGCTCCCTCTGCACGGCTGGTCCGATCGGATGATGATGTCAACGTCTGCGGTGGTCTCAATGATTTCGAAGCCGTATATGGTCTTGACGGCGACAGCCTGTCCGCTCAGACTGTCATCAGGCTGGGAAGGTTCATCGTCGGTGCCGCCATGTGACTGGGCGTCGCTCTCGCCTTCGGCCTGCCCTGAGTCAGCCGGAGCAGGATTAGCTAGAGCGGGGTCAGCTGAATTGGAGTCAGCTAGACTAGAGTCAACTGGGACAGTGTCAGCTGGAGCAGCCTCAGCGGGAGCAGCGCTCCCAGCCGGCATCTCGGTGCCAAGTGCTTGTCCAAGGATGAGTAAAAGCATGCAAGTCACAACGGCCATCAAGACGAGCACCCGTCTCATTGCTTCAACCTCTCACTGCCAGCAGCCTCGCACAGGCCCTTCCCATCTGGCTTCTACTCGAATGGTTCGAATACCTCTCACGGCACGTGCGGATCCCAGTCTCCATCGTAGTCCATCTCGTCGACCAGCGTCACGATGTTCCGCTGATCGCGAGGGATCGACAGGTCATGCGTTGATACGAGCCGCAACGTGTACATTTCGCCATCCTTCGGAGTCCCAGGCAGTACGACAGGACTGGCCTGGACCACTCGACCGGACGCGATCTTCAGCGCCGTCTCGGGGTGGCTCACGACATCGGCGACGGACGACATCACGCCAAAGTCGACGAAAGCCTGCTCAGAGTCAAGCAATCTAAGGGTCGACGCCTCGCCCGGGTACACGACATCGCACTCCGTTACGTACACAGGCACATTTGTGCCGTTATAGAGCGATATCTCGGCTATCGCCTTCGCCAGTCCTCCGGACACCGTGTTCCAGTACACGTGGAAGTCGACTGCGAACCCACTCGGTACCAGCGCGGTCTCATTTCTGAACACCACGAGGTTCTTTCCCGGACTCAGGTGTACATTCAGCGAGACTTCCCTGTATCCAGGGGCAGAGATCGAGACACCGACATCGCCCGCGCTCACTCCCGAGAGGCTGGCGACTCCAAACTCGTCCGTAGTGATCTTGTGCCTGCCTGCAACCACGATCTCGGCACCACCGACATGGTCGCCGAAGATGTTCCGCAGCTCAAAGACAATGCCTGCTGTCTGCTGTACAACGGGCAGAGACTTGACCTGCAGCTCAAATCCATGCATGCGGACCAGCATCGCCCCTGCGGTCACTGTGAGAACGAGGACAAGGAGGACTCGGACCGCTTTCGCACCTGTCAGGGAACTGCGCAACCCGGACACCTCGGCTTCGGCCTTCAGTGTGAATGCTGAGGACCGTGACTCTCACAAATAGCTATTGAAAGCCTTTGCCGATTATGCGCCCGGAGTCCGGTCAACAGGGCCGTCAATGCTTCTCAAGCAAGACTCCTATCGCTTTTTCCATCCTGCTTAGAACCCTGTCCTTGCCTATGACATGGAGTGTCTCGAACAAGCCCGGGGTGGCAGTCCGCCCGCTCACTGCTACTCGTATCGGCATGAACACTTGGCCAGCCTTAAGACCAAGCGAATCGACCAGGCCTCTCAAGCCGGACTCGATGTTTGCCTCGCTGAAGTCATCGATCGAGGTCAAGATCGAGAGAGCCTGTCTCAGGATGTTGACTGTCTCCTGCGCGCTCATCTTCGCAGGCACGAGCAGCGAAGGATCACTGTATGTAATCTCATCGAGGAAGAAGTAGCTTGCCAGGTCCGAGATCTCCGACAGGAACTTGACCCTCTCCTGCAGCAGCGGGATGATCTTCGTCAGATACGTCACTTCTTGTTGGCTGACGGGAGTGGACACCAATCCGTCTTTCTGCAAGAACGGAATGCACCGGTCGGCAAGGTCCTCCGGGCTCAGTTTCCTGATGTGGACGCCGTTGAACCAGTCCAGCTTCTCGTATGAGAAGACAGCCGGGGAGGTTCCAACCCGGTCCAGAGTGAACGACTGCACCAGCTCGTCCCAATCGAAGACCTCTCTGTCGTCTCCGCTCGTCCATCCCAGAAGCGCAAGGAAGTTCACCAACGCCTCAGGCAGGTATCCTTTGTCTCGGAACTCCCTGAGGTGAGTGGCACCATGTCGTTTGCTGAGCTTCCCCCCGGACTGGGATAGGACCACCGGAAGGTGCGCCATCACCGGGGGCGTCCAGCCGAATGCGTTGTAGAGCAGTATATGCTTGGGTGTGCTGTTAATCCATTCGTCAGCGCGTATGACGTGAGTTATCCCCATCAGATGGTCATCGATCACATTGGCCAGTTGATAGGTGGGATACCCGTCTGACTTCAACAGCACGAAGTCGTCCAGCACTTTGTTTTCGAACTTGATCTTGCCTCTCAGCGCGTCCTCAAAGACCGTGGCACCGTCGTCGGGTATCTTGAACCTTATGACTGAGGGGGTGCCCTGGGCCAAGAGCTTGTTGACCTCCTTGGCAGGCAGGTCACGGCACTTGCGGTCGTAACCCGTTGGTTCGCCTGTCTTGAGTTGAGCCTGTCTCAAGCTCTCGAGACGCTCTGGCGTGCAGAAACAGTGATACGCATGGCCGGTCTCGACGAGGCGTCTCGCGTACTCTGCGTATATGCCCACCCGTTCTGACTGGAAGTATGGACCGACACTGCCCCCGACCTCGGGGCCCTCGTCCCACTGAAGTCCGAGCCACCTGAGGCTTTCCTTGATGTCCTCTACGGAATCCTCCACATACCTGTTCTGATCCGTGTCCTCTATGCGGAGTATGAAGACTCCGCCGTTTGCCCGGGCGAACAGCACGTTGAACAACGCCGTGCGGGCCGAGCCGATGTGAAGATACCCAGTCGGACTCGGGGCAAACCTCACTCTTACGCTTCCATCGACGGCCACAGCTACATCTCCTTTGCATTCCCTTTGAGCATGGTCATGATCATCTACCGTCTATTCTACCAGAAACCGCTGCATGCCTGTCAATCGCGGCATCGTCCTGATGTGCTTCACAGCAAGATGACCTGGATCGCATCGCCAGAACGGGTTGCGGCGGCCATGTTCCTGAAAGGAACACCCCCATAGTGGGCAAGCTATCTGTGATACCGACCCAAGATACCGCTGGAACGAAACGCTGCGGAGGTGGACTGCAATGCGCGTCGGTTTCGCCGGGACTCCAGTGAGAGCGTTCAAGGCGCTCTGGACCGACCGGTCAGCGCACAGGCCAGAGGACTTGATCGAGTACTCGTCTTCACTCAGGTTGAGGTTGCTGGGCTTTTCTGAGGAGACTCTCGGCCTGACAGCGCGGGATCTCGCCGAAGTTGATTCAATGGGCCTCACGGCGAAACAAGCCTCACACTTCAGACATTTAGCTCAACTGGCTAAGGTCGGCGGAGTCCGCCTCACTGTCTCGTCGTCGCCTCGCACGATCCTAACGGCTCCAGACGCTCAAGTGAGAGCCAGGTCCACCGCGGAACTCAGTGGACTATGGACAGTAGCCAAGGCACTGGAGTGCGTGCTACTCACTATCTTTCCCGGGTACCTGCACGGATCACAACAGGACTCGCTGGAGCGCCTAACCGACTCTATCGTGGGCCTTGACAGGTCTGTTGGAGACTCGCCGGCTCTGGGAGTTGAGCTCCACGGCCGCGGGGCTGGCACTGCCGAGGTTCTTGAGCGACTGTGCGCAGATACCGGTGTGGTCCCAGTCATCAACGTGGCCGAATGCATCCCCCGTTCTGAAAGAAGCGAGTTCGCTGCGAAGTTTGCCTCGCTGCTGGAGTTTGCTGAGCGCCACAGCGTTCAGGTTGACGGCCAGAGTTGTGTCTGGATAAGATACCGCGCGCTGAACAGGCGCGTGCCTGTCGGCGTCTCGGAAGGCTGGCCTGACTTCAGAATGGTCATGCGGGAGATCTTCCGCTTCGAAAGCTCCGGTGGGCCCGAGGCCTGCCTCCTATTAGACAGTCCACGCCGAGAATGGGACGCTGTGCTTGTCTCCTCTTGCTACCGCATGCTGGAGTCGCGCGACGGCCGTGT
>JAAYAB010000001.1 GCA_012719595.1 Bacillota bacterium | reverse complement strand
GACTCGTTTTCACCAACGATGAGTTCGCCCCAATCATATGAAGATGGGACTATCAGCTCTATGGCGTGAGCCACCTGTGCCGTGACCTCTTGAGTGCCGGTCTCCGTTTCGGCGATTGCTGCGGGAGATAGCAGCAGTCCGATGCCCATGACCGCGAGGAGCAGGTGTTTGGCCCTGATCCGCCTGCGGCAGTTGGAGACCCGCGAACCCGTCGGCTTCCCTTGCGTCATCGACTTCTTCCGCGTCTCACCTGGCCTTTTGCCTCTCATCACCACTTGCATCGCCTCCTATCAATCTATCCATCTGGTGCAAGCGTCCTGTCCAGATCAACAAGCCAAACCCCCTCGATCCGCACCAGCTCGATGATCCACTCGCTCCGCCCCGATCCTCTAGTTGGGACCTCGCCTGCATCGTAGCTCGGTGCGCTTACCTCGTCGTCTATGGAGCTCGCCCCGTAACCAATCCAGTCTGCCTCGTCGCTGATCGGGCTCGCCTCTCCGCCAATCCAGCCGACCTCGCCGCGCACAGTGCTCGCCTCGCTGCCGATCGAGCTCGCTCTACCCTCACTCACGACACGAACCAGTGCTCTATCGCCCGATCGCTCGACATCGACTATCTCAGGGGAATACCATGCAGGCGCAATGGCTTCTATGGCCCTCTCCCATCCCTCCGGCCGATCGGCCGTCAGTTCCCTGACTGCCCAGAAATCGCCCGCCACGGCCGCATCTATGAACCGGGAAACGCAGTCCTCGATCTCGTAGTAGGGTGACACTCTGATGCATCCGGACAGACTGCCGACGACTGAGGCTGCCAATGCCGCAACTACGGCAAGCCCACACGCAAGTCTGAAAGCGCTATCTGTCCCTTTGCCCAGACAACACTGCCTCCGCATGATCCGACCCCCTAGACGTCCTGGACTGCGGTGAAGATCACATCTATTCGGTACGTCTTGCCTTCGGGCAGGCGCTCGTCTCCGTATCCGACCTCTTGGACAAAGCAGATGTCGAAGTGGTGGCCCGAGTCGCTGGTGGGAGGATTGGCTGCCTGGATCACCACATCGCTGCGGGAGATCGCTCTAGTCTCCGACGCTGGATCTGCCAGCCGCCACATCAGGGTTTCTGAAAGACTCCTTCCCCCTGACACAAACTCCTGATTGACGAGATCGTACTCGGCGAGATGAGTCCGAGTGACCGAGCGCATCTTCAGCGAGTACGGCTGGTTGCTTTTGACGTTGATGCGCTGCACGGGCGACACGTTGACCCCAATCGCAAGGTCGGCCCAATGGATCTCGACCGGCGCTTCGATCTCTATCGAACTCGCCACGTTAGCGTATATGGCCGACCTAACCTGCGCCTCTTGTGCAGCCGAGATTGACTTCGTCGCAACGTGAACGACTAAGCACAACGTCAGGGCCAGCAATGCACCTCTAGCTCGAAGCCATTTCTTGGCCGATCTGGTTGGATGGGCCGATCTGGTATACTTGGCCAATCGAGTGGACTGGGCCAACCTAGTAGACTGAACCGATCTGGCGCACTGAGCCGATCTAATGGACTCAGGCGATCCGGCGCGCTGAGCCGACCTAACATACTCAGGCGGTCTGGCGCACTGAGACGGTCTAGCGGACTCAGGCGATCTGGCACACTCGGTCGACCTAGTCGACTCGGCCAATCGAGCGGACTCAGCCGATCTAGTGAACTGAACCGGTCTAGTGGAAGCTGACAACCAGAACGGGCGCACAGACATACCCTCCTCACCCAATCTTTTCAATTTGTTGTAATCTCTGATTCGGGGAATCGGACAAGTTTCCTTCCGAAAATCTTGAAATAATCCCCTTAGATTGTAGAATCATGCTTCCTTTGGAGCAGGAGTGAAGGATTGGTGGGCGGGGATCGCCTCGGACGAACGGAACCTGGTGTCAGGGCCTGATGTTCGCTTGCCAGTGCCTGGGGTCGGTTGTCACAGAGTGGGATTGGCTGTCGGGGACCGGCACAAAACAAAGCCAGGGTCGCCTCGAGTCATCTAGTAAGGACCCGGAGCGACCCCCGCATTACTCACCACTGCTAAGGCGTCGGCCTGCATGCCAAAGCATCAGCCCGTCCGCCAAAGCATCAGCCTGTCCGCCAAAGCATCAGCCTGCCTGCCGAAGCATCAGCCTGTCCGCCAAAGCATCGGCCTGTCAGCCAAAGCATCAGCCTCTTGGCCAAAGCATCAGCCTGCCTGCTAGAACGCCAGTCTGTATGAGGCACTCACTGTCGTAGCCTGCTTGTCCTTCGTAGCATCGATCCGATCCTTGTAGTC
>JAAYAB010000060.1 GCA_012719595.1 Bacillota bacterium | reverse complement strand
GAAACCGTACCTCCCGCGACTATGGATTCGACACGGCTCCTGTGTCTCCTGTTGCGCTCAGATCGGGGTACACGGCGGGGTCGAGCCCTCTATGATGCCTCCTCCGAGCAGCAGGTCGCCGTCATAGAGAACCACAGACTGTCCAGGAGTCACGGCCCTGACCGGCCTTTCAAACACGACTCGAATCGAAGTGGGATCACCAGAATCCAAATGGACAACCGCTGGCGCAGTATCGGTCGAGTACCTGACCTTGGCCTCCACCCGCATGCCGTCAAGCGGCCTCTCGATGCTGACCCAGTTGCACTTGGCAGCCTCGAGCTCCCGCGAATAGAGCTCGTGCTCTTCGCCGACGACCACGCGGTTGCTCTCAGCGTCTATGCGGACAACGTAGAGCCGCCGGTCTGATGAGATTCCAAGGCCCTTCCGCTGGCCTATGGTGAAGCCCTGGATTCCGTGATGCTGCCCCAGCACGCAGCCGGAAGTGTCCACGATCACGCCGGCGCTCGGCGACGGCCTTTCGGCCTCATCTCCATGTGCGCGTGCCAGTTCATGCTTGCGCCGCCTCAGGAACTCCCGATAGTCTCCACGGGGAATGAAGCAGATCTCCTGGCTCTCTGCCTTGGATGCGACGGGCAGGCCGAATCTCGCGGCGAGGGATCTCACATCTTCCTTTGTGTGGCATCCGAGTGGGAAAATCACCCGTGAGAGCTGATCTTGGGTGAGCCTGTACAGAGCGTACGTCTGGTCCTTCCGGGGATCTACGCCCTTCAGCAGCTGGTGGCGCCCGGATGCTTGGTCATAGCGAGCCCGCACGTAGTGACCGGTGGCGAACAACTCAGCTCCGAGCTCAACTGCTCTTCGCATCAGAAGACCGAACTTGACAAGGCTGTTGCACACGACACATGGATTCGGCGTACGTCCTCTGATGTACTGGTCGCAGAAGCCGCTCACCACAAGATCCTTGAACTCGTGCTCGAGATCTACGACATAATGATCGATCGCCAGGGCTTCTGCGACTCGTCTGGCGTCTGCGACAGCTGGAGGCCACGCGGCGGAGTCCCGGCTGCCTGCTCCTGCGGCGGCGTCAGACCACAGTTTCATCGTCAGCCCGATGACTCTGTAGCCTTTCTCCTTCAAAAGAGCGGCAGCCGTGGAGCTGTCCACGCCGCCGCTCATCGCAACCGCAACCGTAGCCGGAGGCATACCCGGTTCGCTCTCTCGAAGGTGGCACCCGCAGTCAAGCGCGCCTGATCGGCCACTCCCAAGCGTCATCCCGCGGTAGTCCTCCGGTTTTCCGCGTCCGCGCTCTTGCCGGAACGTTCATAGTAGTCCTGGATCGCTTTATGAAGAGCGTCCGCCGCAAGATTCGAGCAGTGCATCTTCGCAGGCGGCAGTCCGTCCAGAGCGTCCGCAACGGCTCTGTTGGAGATCTGGAGAGCTTCGTCCAAAGTGCGGCCCTTGACCATCTCAGTGATCATGCTGCTGGTGGCTATCGCTGCGCCGCACCCGAAGGTCATGAACTTCACATCGACGATCTTGCCGTCCTCGACCTTGATGGACAGCCTCATGATATCCCCGCACACTGGATTGCCCACTTGCCCGACTCCGTCAGGGTCACTGATCTGCCCGACGTTGCGCGGGCTAGAGAAATGCTCCATTACCTTTTCGCTATACATTCCAACTTCCTCCCAGCGGCGACTGGTCCGAGATCAATCCTTGCACTTGCACGGACCGGACGGATAAAGCGGAGACATCTCGCGCAGCTTGGCAACTATGTCGGCAAGCGACGAGACGACGTACTCCACGTCTGCCTCGGTGGTGCTCCTGCCTAGAGTGAATCTGAGGGACCCGTGCGCAATCTCGTAAGGAATGCCCATGGCCATCAACACGTGAGAGGGTTCCAGCGACCCGGACGAGCATGCCGATCCGCTGGAGACTGCAATGCCTTTCAGATCCAGGTTGAGCAGCATTGCCTCTCCCTCCACGTACTCGACGCTGACGTTCACGTTGTTCGGCAACCGCTTGATCCGGTGTCCATTGAGCCTTACGTGATCGATTCTGGAAGTGATCTCCTCGATCATCTTGTCTCGCAGTCCGGTCAGCCGCGGTACCTCGTCTCCCATGCGCTCGACTGCGAGCTCCAAGGCCTTGGCCATTCCTACGGCACCTGCTACGTTTTGGGTGCCCGCTCGCAGTTTCTTCTCATGGGGGCCGCCGTGGATGAGCGGGAGTATCCGGACTCCCCGCTTCACGTAGAGTCCGCCCATGCCCTTTGGCCCGTAGAACTTGTGAGCGGACATGGACATCAGGTCTATGTCGAGATCTCTGACAGAGACGGGTAACGAACCCACGACCTGAACGGAATCTACATGAACCAGGGCACCCTTCTCATGCGCGATCTCGACTATTTCCTTCACAGGCTGTATGGTGCCGACTTCGTTGTTCGCGTGTATGACTGACACCAGAATCGTGTCATCCCTGAGCGCGTTCTTCAGGGCATTCAGGTCCACGAGACCGTCTCTGTCTACGGGCAGGTAAGTAGCCTCAAATCCGTTCTTGGATAGATGCTTGACAGCGTCCAGAGACGCATGGTGCTCGACGCTGGTTGTGATAATGTGACGACCTTTCCTCGAGTACGCCTCCGCGCACCCTTTGATCGCAAGGTTCGATGACTCGGACCCGCCCGACGTGAAAACGATCTCCTCTGGCCTCGCCTCAAGCAGAGTAGCGATCGTCTCTCTCGCCTTCTCGAGTGTCTGCTTCGCTTCCCTTCCGAATGAGTGAATGCTCGACGGATTGCCGAAGTGCTCGGTCATGTATGGCGCCATGGCCTCGAGCACTTCCGGAGCCACCGGAGTAGTGGCTGCGTAATCCATGTATACCCTCTTCATGGGCGATCACTGCCGTCTGGCGTCTATGGTCTTTCTCAACACGCCTGCGGCAGCAGTTCCTCCTTTCAGAAACGCGCTGCGACACGGTTAATCCCTACAAAACCAATCGGTTTTCTTACATATCCAATATACCACCGTGCCGGCGCTGTGTCAAACGTATTTCGGAGACAAATGACTGCGCTGTAGCGCTTCTCAATCGGCCTCAGTGTCTCCTCCCTCTCCCATACGGCGCATCCTCTCTGCGATCTTCCTTTCGTAGCCAATGTCGGAGGGCGAGTAGAACACCTTGCCCACCAGCTGATCCGGTAAGTACTGCTGTTCGACGTAGTGGCCCGGGTAATCGTGAGGATACTTGTACCCTATGCCCCTCTTGAGCCGCTGAGCTCCCTTGTAGCTCGCATCTCTCAAGTGATCGGGCACAAGGTAGCTGCCTCCTTCGCCTATGACCTTGAGGGCGCTGTCGATCGCAAGGTAGGCGGAGTTGCTCTTCGAACTGGTCGCCAGGAATATGGCTGCATGGGCCAGTATTATACGCGCTTCCGGCATTCCTATGCGCTCGACGGCCTCGGCCGCCGCCTCTGCAACCAGCAGTGCGGTCGGATTCGCCATGCCGACGTCCTCGCTCGCAGATATGACGAGCCTCCGCGCGATAAACCTGGGATCCTCTCCAGCATATATCATCCGCCCCAACCAGTATACGGCGGCCTGAGGGTCAGACCCCCTAATGCTCTTGATCAGAGCGGAAGCTATGTCGTAGTGGTTGTCGCCCGACCTGTCGTATGATGCAGCGGTCTTCCCGGAAGCCTCCTCGACCGTTTCCAGATCAATGACGCCCGAGGCGGCCTGTCCACCCGGCGGCGCCGCGTCGCACTTGCTGCGCGCAAGGGTACACGCTGTCTCGAGGATGTTCAAAGCCACTCTGGCGTCGCCAGCGGCTCTGCGGATCACGTGGTCCAGGGCGGACGTCTCGATCGTGAGCGTCACTCCTGCACTGAGCTTGTTTTCTTCCTCAAGACCGCGTTGGACTATGATGCGGAGATCCCCGGGAGTGAGAGGGTTGAGTTCGATGATGCGAGTTCTCGATAGGAGAGGTCCGTTGAGACAGAACATGGGGTTTTCGGTGGTTGCACCGATGAGCGTGACCACTCCCCTCTCTACGAACGGCAGGAGGGCGTCTTGCTGACCTTTGTTGAACCTGTGGATCTCATCGATGAAGAGGATGGAGCGCTGTCGCCTTGTCTTCAGATCCTGTTGAGCCTGCTCGACGACCCGGCGAATATCGGCCACGCCTGACATCACTGCGTTCAGAGTGTAGAACCGCCTGCTGGTGACCTGGGCTATTACGCGTGCGATCGTCGTCTTGCCTGTTCCCGGGCGGCCGTAGAGGATCATGGAGGGAACTCTGTCTGACTCGATCAGGACGCGCAGTGCCTTCCCAGGTCCGAGGATGTGGTCAGCCCCTACGATTTCGTCGAGCGACTTGGGACGGAGCCTCTCTGCAAGAGGCAACGCAGCATCGGTCACTCTGCCTGTCTCATCTCTCGTTTCAAAGAGATCCACTGCTACTCCCCCATCATGGGCCTACCCCTGCCAGAATCCGTATGACGTAGCCTGCCATGGCCAATCCGGCCACCGGCGGCACGAACGAAGTGCTCCCTGGAGTCCTGCAGCCCGTCTTCACGGGAGCCTCGTCGGAAAACACTACAGTCACTCCCGACTCTATTCCCGCCTTCCGGAGTTCCTGCCTGTAGGCTTTGGCCAGAGGACACACCCTGGTCTCAGACACATCCGCTATCCTGAAGCGCAGCGGGTCGAGCCTGTTGCCCGCCCCCATGCAAGAGATCAGCCGGATGCTCTTCGATATACAGTACGCGGCCAGGCTGGCCTTTGACTGCACTGAGTCGATAGCGTCTACGACGAAGTCTGCCTGCTCACTGACAAGCGACGGTATGGTATTGGAATCGAGAGACTCCTTGTGAGCAGATACCTGACAGTGCGGGTTTATGTCGAGGACTCTCTCCCTCGCCACCTCAACCTTGTCCCTGCCGAGCGTCGAACGCGACGCGACCAGCTGCCTGTTGAGGTTGGTGATCGTGACGACGTCGCGATCGATCAGTATTAGTCTGCCCACCCCGGCCCTGGCGAGTGCCTCTGCGGCGTACGATCCCACCCCTCCAAGCCCTGCGACTACCACAGTGCTTCGGTTCAGCCTGGAAACGCCCTCTTCTCCGATGACTAGGCGGGTTCGATCGAACATGTCCTCCATGTGAACAGTCACCCGTACAACAAAGTAAGCCCCACCATGCCGCTATCACTGACCTATGACTATCCCCGATATCTCCAGGGTGGAACCCTCCTGCCGGTTTAATGCGTCCCCTCAAAGGAGGCATGCACGCTGCCGCCAGAGCCAGGTTCCAACGTCATTAGTGTTGGAATACTATAAGTCAGTTTGACCACGAACACAGCAGGGCCGATGGGCCCGACGATCTTTTCTGGCAAGAACCATTATAACACAGTGCACCTGCTCCTACAAGCGCCCACAATATCCCAGTCTGCAAACGGCACGCAGAGGACTACTGTTCACGGGCGGATTGCAGGAAGGCGCGGATCTCATCGGCAGCGCCCTCCAGCGAAACTTCCCACTGCTTTCCGTCATTCATGTCCTTGACCTGTAAAGTGCCGGCCCTGAGCTCGTCCTCGCCCAGAATCGCCACAATCCGGGCCCTGTATCGGTCAGCGTGCCTCATCTGAGCTCGGAGGCTCCGATCCATGTAATCCATGTCTGCGGATACTCCCAGCCTTCTCAGCGACGCGACCAATCTCGCAGCACCCAGGCGGGCACCTTCGCCGACTGCAGCCACGAAGCATCCCAGCGTCCGCTGGCTCTCTTGTGCGGCCCCGCTTGCCTCGATCGCAAGGAGCAGCCGGTCGATCCCTGCAGCAAAGCCGACGCCCGGCGTCGGGGGCCCTCCGCAGGATTCGATCAGCCCATCGTACCTTCCGCCCCCGCCTATGGCGTCCTGGGCGCCTATGCCGCTCGCCATGAACTCGAAGACTGTGCGGGTGTAGTAATCGAAGCCTCTCACAATCGTGGGGTCCAACTCAAAGGGGACTGACATCGCACGCAGAGAATCCTGGAGCGATGAGAAGTGCTCCGCACACTCGGTGCATAGGAAGCCCCAGATCGGCCCCACCTTGGCCGCGATTGTGCGGCAGGATTCGGTCTTGCAGTCCAATATTCTCATGGGGTTACGGTCATATCGAGACCGGCAGTTGGGGCACAGCTGCTCGAGATCGGAAGACAGCACGTTTCTGATGTGCTCGTTGTAGCGCGGCCTGCATGCAGGGCAGCCGATGGTGTTTACTCGAGCAATGCAGTTGTTCAGTCCCAGATCCCGGTATAGGGTGTAGGCCAGGTCAATAATCTCTGCATCCAGAACCGCGTCCCCGCTGCCGAACGCCTCTATACCGAACTGGGAGAACTGCCGCTGACGGCCTGCCTGAGGCCGCTCATAGCGGAACATCGGCCCGATGTAGTAGAGCTTGACCGGCTGGGGCTCGCTGAACATGTTGTGCTCGATGAACGCCCTCGCGACAGGCGCAGTGCCTTCCGGTCTCAAAGTCATGCTGCGCCCGCGCTTGTCCGGGAAAGTGTACATCTCTTTCTCGACGATATCAGTGACCTCGCCGATTCCGCGGACGAACAGCTCTGTTTGCTCGAATATGGGCGTCCTGATCTCCTCGTAGCCGTAGAGCTCGCACACACGCCTGACGTGATGTTCGACTCTCCGCCACTTCTCTATGTCGCGCGGCAACACGTCCTGTGTGCCTCTGGGCGCCGAGTACCTCATCCCCGCCTCAGTCCTCCATGCCTACCCCGTCGCTCCGAAGTCCTCATCCATCAGTGAGTCTACGGCCGTCCTAGAGTCGCCCGGACTCACTGCTGACTCTCATCACTATTCCCCTGCTCGCCTGCTTCGGAAGACTGCTCGGAGGAATCGCCTTCAATCTGCTCGGACTCCAATGACTTCATATACTCGTCGAGCCACTTCTGGTACTCCTCCTCCTGCCTGGCCATCTCCTCGGCGATCCTGTCTATGATTTCCTGCTCTCTTGCCGCGTCTTCCTCGAGCCCCAGTGCCTCGAACTCACTCTTGAGGATGGTGTGCAAGTAGCCGTCGGTCTCGCCATCGATCTCGCTGGCCTTCCTGAACGCCTCCGCGGCCTGCTCGTTCATGCCCCTATCCTGGTAGGCCATGCCCAAGGCCAGCTGCACTTCAGCGTTTGTGCCTTCGTCAACTTCTGCGGCTTTCTGATAGGAGGCGAGAGCCTCGTCGGCCCGATCCAGCTTCTCAAGCACGCGAGCCAGCGCCATGTGCAGATACGGGTCGATCTCGTACTCGTCGATGGCCTGCTGGTAGTGAGCGGCGGCCGTCTCCCAGTCCTCGGCCTCTGCAGCCCGGATCGCGTTGATAACCGGATCCTTGATCTCGATTTGCGCTGCAGCCTTCAATTCCTCTTTGCGGTTGGCGAGCAGTTGGCTCTTCTTCTGCTCCAGAAGATCGCTTCTGATCTCATCGGCGACCTCTTCGAAGACCAGGGTCTCGTCTTCGGCCTTGCGCGCCTCGAACTCGGCAGCTACCTCCTCATCGCTTACTGCGGCCGCGGATTGCAGCTGCTCGATATATGCCTGGGTCATCAGATTGGCCTTCACGGTCTCTCGGACTTCCGCCTCTGTCATTCCCACGCTCTGCAGATACAGGTAGAAATCGTCCTCTTTGGCGTACATGGCCTTCAGGGATTTGATGGCCTCGTCTATTTCGCCTTTGTCTACCTTGATGCCCGACTTCTCAGCCTCCGCCCGGATCAGCTCATCGTCAATCATAAGCTCGAGAACGTAGGATCTGAGCCAGTATTCCGACTCTCCGGGGCTGAAGAACGGATACTGCTGATATACGTATCTGTACGTCTGAACGAACTCGTAATATCCAATACTCTTACCGTTGACAACAGCCACTTCGGAGGCGCTTGCATAAGGCACTGGCTCATACGGGCGTGACTTAAGTGCATAAACGCCTATTATTCCTGTGGAAAGCACGAACGCTGCTGCCACTGTGTAGACTACGATCTTCTTCAAGCGATCGTTGCTCTTGCCAAAAAGCATCCTGGTGCGACCTCCTTCTACGGTTCGCAGCGAGGGGAAAACGGGCTGCGCCCGAGCATACAACGATATTGTATAGGACTTCTATATCAGTGTCAACGAACGGGTCGCGAGGCGGACCGGATGGCTGGAAGTGGTTAGAGCCAGCTCAAAGCCTGGTTTCCCATCCCTGCCGCTCCTGTCCGATCGAGGTCTCAGGCCCGTGACCCGGACAGACTCGAGTGCTGTCAGGCAGCACGAGGATCCTGGTCGCAAGCGAGTCGCGCAACTCGGCGCAATCGCCTCCCGGCAGATCCGTCCTGCCCACGCCGTCCCTGAAGAGGGTGTCACCAGAAAACAGCACTCCCTCGCCTAGCAGACAGATGCTTCCGCGCGTGTGTCCGGGTGTGTGTATCACCTCGAGTGAGACGGTTCCGGCTGTTACCCGGTCGCCATCGGAAAGCATGAGGTCCGCGGTGGGCGAAATCACTGCCAGCTCTCCCGGCAGGAAGCAGGAAAGATTCGCTTCAGCATCTGCAAGCATGCCGGCATCTGACCGGTGTATCGCGAGCGTCGGGGAGAACCGCCCCTTGAGGTGCGCGTTGCCGCCTATGTGGTCGAAGTGGCCATGGGTGTTTACGATCAGGCTCAGGCTGTAACCCCTGGTCTCGATAAGCCGGGCGATCCTCTCCGCTTCGGCGCCCGGGTCGATCACTATCGCCTGCCTTGTAGGCTCACACGCGACGACGTAGCAATTGACTCCCAGTTCGCCGACCTCCATCCTCTCGACGATCATGCTCTTGTCCTCCCCAGGGCTGCGAACGCAGCTGCGACTCCATCGCTGTCTGCGGCGGCTGATGGAAGTCGGCGCTCCACATCTCCGTTCAGTCAGACCGCGAACGCATGTCGCCGGTCAGCCTGATCCCGTCTGCCGGTCAGAACCGGCGCTCAGAATCGATCAGGATGGTCACCGGGCCGTCATTGCTGAGCCGCACCGACATCATAGCTCCGAAGATCCCTTCGCCCACAGTCACGCCGCTGCTTCTCGCTTTGTCAATGAACTTGAGATACATCGGCTTGGCAACGTCAGGGCCGGCTGAATCCGTGAAGCTCGGTCTGCGTCCCTTCCTGCAGTCACCATAGAGTGTGAATTGAGACACCACGAGCATCTCTCCGCCGACATCGAGGAGCGACAGGTTCATCTTTCCCTCACTGTCCTCGAATATCCTGAGGTTCAAGATTTTGTCGACCATGTAGTCGAGGTCACTGTCAGAATCGTTCCTGCCTACTCCCAGCAGGACGAGCAATCCCCGTCCGATGGACCCGACAACGGCTCCGTCGACCTCCACGCTCGCTTCTGAAACCCGTTGCACCACAGCCCTCATTGCCTCACCATCCCAGCCCGAACGCTACGGGACCGCCCTGCGGACGCCGACCACTCCGTCTATCTGCCTGATCCGCCTCATGATGTCGCTCACGTGCTCGACGTCTCTTGTGTTTACCACGATGTCGATGACAGCGGAGCCTCCCTTGTGAGTCCGAGCATTGACTGCAGAGATGTTCGTCTTCGAGTTAGCGATCGCTATCATGATGTCGGCCAGAAGGGCTGGCTTGTCGACAGCCTCGATTTCGAGTCCCACCGGATATGCTCCGTCCGTCTTGGCAGAGTCCCACTCCACAGGGACCGCCCGGTCCGGCTCCTCGGCCAGAAAGCCCACGTTCGGGCAGTCCCGCCTGTGAATGGACACGCCCCGCCCTCTAGTGATGTACCCCACGATGTCGTCTCCGGGGACCGGACTGCAGCACCGCGACAGCCGCACCGCAAGCTTGGTGACTCCCTTGACGAGAACGCCCTCGGTTCCCCTCACCTTGGGCTCTTCCTGGGGAGCGGGCGCCGGCGCAATGGGAGGAGCCTTTTGCTCCTCCTGGGGCACCAACTTAGTCATGACTTGCTGTGTCGACAGCTTCCCGTAGCCTATCGACGCCAGCAGATCGACCGGCTCGACGAATCCGAACCGCTCGGACACTTCCTTCAGTTTTTCATCCTTCAGGTACTCGTGAATCTCCAGGCCGCGCTTGCGGAGCTCTCGCTCGAGGAGTTCACGGCCTCTCAGGATGCTTTCCTCTTTCTGCTCCTCCTTGACCCACTGGCGTATCTTGTTGCGCGCCTTGGAGGTCTTCACGAACGCCAGCCAGTCGCGGCTCGGACCGCCTATCGTCTTGCTGGTCAGGATCTCCACGATGTCGCCGTTCTTGAGCTTGTGGTCAAGAGGGACGATCCTGCCGTTCACCTTTGCCCCGGTGCACCTGTGCCCCACCTGACTGTGCACCGCGTAAGCGAAATCGACTGGCGTGGACCCCTTGGGGAGGTTCTTCACATCGCCCTTCGGAGTGAACACGAACACCTCGTCGTCGAACAAGTCGATCTTGAGGTTGTCCATGTATTCCTGGGCGTCGTCAGTCTCCCGCTGCCACTCGAGCAGCTGTCTCAGCCAGGCGATCCGGTCATCCGTCGTCGGGGTGCTCTGCCCGGACTCCTTGTACTGCCAGTGAGCGGCGATACCGTACTCGGCGACTCTGTGCATCTCCGTCGTGCGGATCTGCAGTTCAAAGGGCTCGCCGAGAGGCCCGATCACTGTGGTGTGGAGCGACTGGTACATGTTGGACTTGGGCATCGCGATGAAGTCCTTGAACCGGCCTGGGACAGGTTTCCACAGCGTGTGGGCTACTCCCAGGACTTCGTAGCAGTCTTTCACCTCGGGAACAATGACTCTGATCGCAACCAGGTCGTAGACCTCTGCGAACGGCTTGCCCTGGCGCTTCATCTTTTGGTGTATGCTGTAAAAGTGCTTGGGACGCCCTTGAATCTCATGGCGGATGCCGGCCTTGTCGAGTTCCGCAGAGAGCATTTGCTTCAGGTCCTCTATCAGGCCTTCGCGCTCCCGGCGCTTCTTCGCGACCATCTCAACGAGCTTGTAATACTCCTGGGGCTGGAGGTAGCGGAGACAGAGATCCTCGAGCTCCCACTTTATCCTCCATATTCCCAGCCTGTTCGCCAAGGGTGCGTAGATCTCGAGAGTCTCCTCAGCCATCCTCTTCTGGCGGTCGACCGGCAAGTGCCTCAACGTCCGCATGTTGTGCAGACGATCCGCCAGCTTGATGATAATGACCCGAAGGTCTTCCGCCATCGCAAGGAACATCTTGCGCAGGTTCTCGATCTGCTGCTCTCTCCGCGTGCGAAATGCGAGCTTTGTCAGTTTGGTGACGCCGTCGACTAGAACAACGGCCTCGCTGCCGAACTCGGCCGCGAGACTCTCGGCACTGATATCCGTGTCCTCCAGCACGTCGTGCAGGAGGCCCGAGACCACCGTAGTCCCGTCCATCTCCAGGTCGAGGAGGATGTCGGCCACAGCCAGAGGGTGCTGAACGTAGTCCTCGCCTGAGTCGCGGAGTTGGCCTCTGTGCGCGGCGGACGAGAACTCGTACGCTTTCGCTACACGGTTCACGTCTTCAGGCGGCAGGTATCTCTTGGCTTTTCGGAGCAACTCGTTGATGTCCATGGCCATCACCCTCTGACGGCTCTAGTCTGCAGCCGTCGCG
>JAAYAB010000005.1 GCA_012719595.1 Bacillota bacterium | reverse complement strand
GCGCTGCTTGATCAGTACCTGAAGCTCAGAGAAGGCGGGCAGCTCGATACTAACAAGCCGTATCACATCGACATACCGTTTTCCATGTGGACCGAGCGAAGGGTGCTGAGAGAGGCGGGATTCACGCGCATCGAGACGGTTTTCGAGTATCATAGCGCGGCTTCGAACGGTTCACTGATAGTCGCCTACAAAGAAAACGGCCGCTAATGACATAGACGCGAGGCACAGCGACCGATTGCCTCACGCGCTCACAGCATTGCCTGCACCACGCACCGACCGCATTGTCTGACTCACGCGCCGACAGCCCAGTCCACCTACGCTGCCAGCGCCTTCGCGCTCGCGCACTATGCGCTGACCACGTTATCCCGCCCGCCGCGCTTGGCGGAATATAGAGCTGTATCTGCAGCCGCGATGAGCGCATCCAGGGTCATAGATTGGCTGCTCAGGCTGGCGACGCCAAGGCTGGCAGTCACCTGCACAGGGCCCTTAGGGGTGTTCACCGACAGCTCTGCAATGCTCTGCCGCAGCCGCTCTGCGACCTCGCGGGCCGCACGAGTCTCGCATTCAGGCAACACAATGACAAACTCCTCTCCCCCGTAGCGTCCAAGCACATCCACATTGCGCGTTTCCCTCATGCATACCTGAGCTACCTCACGAAGGACCGTATCGCCTACCGCATGCCCGTAAGTATCGTTGATCTGCTTGAAGTGATCGACGTCCAGCATGATGGCAGATAGAGGTCTTGAATAGCGCTTTGCGCGGCGCAGCTCGTGTTCGGCCAGTTCGAAGAAGTGACGGCGATTGAGCAGGCCGGTCAACGAGTCAGTCACAGCCAGCTTCTGCACTTCCTGCAGCACTTGTCTGAGCGCGGTCTCGCTGTGCTTGAGGTTCCTGTACAGGAGGCGATGAGGTTTCTTCAGGCCAACCTCAACAGTTGCTTTGTAGATGAAGAGAAAAGCGAAGATCTTGAGGTAGTGACCCATCATGTGCGACGGCCCATCTATCCCAGTCTGAGTTGTGAAGACCAGCTCTGAGCAGATGGTCAGAAGAACTGAGACAATTATCCATCTAAGCACGTCGTCATCGAAATAACCCCTGGTGCGCAGGTGCATATAGATCGATCCGAGGAGAACAAGGCAGATGATATACTCACTGACTACCTTGAACGCAGTGAGGCCGACTCCCGCTATTAGGCACTCCGGAAACACACAAGTGAAAATGGCTGCGATCAGCAGCGCAGTTGCGGCCACGTACGCGGCGAGAATGGCCAATGCTTTATACGTACTGGACCTGTGATACAGGAACAGCGGAGCGACTAGGAGCGAGATGCTCTGGACAAAGCGCGAGGCGATCCAAAGCTGACCCGTCAGGTCGATGCTGTAGGTCTCAAACACTCCCATTCCAGAGTACGCCAAGGCATGGAGCAAATCGATGACGCTGACGGAGAGATAGGCGGTGCCTAGAAAAAGGAGATAGCTGTTCTCAAGGGTATGCCGCGAATTCCACGCCAGTATGAACATGCTGACGCCTATGACCACGCTGTGGATTTCCGCCAGACTGTGAAAGAGGACATAGCTGAACCTGCTAGCCAGATAGAGCGCGGCCACAGCTATTCCCAGTATGAGCAGATCGCCTGCTAACCTCAGGAGGGGAGCACGATCAAAAGATGCAACGACTCCCAAACGGATTGTGTCACGGTCTCGAGTACTGGTGCGCTGATGAGGCGCGGCCAGAACATCGACCCATTGCGTCTGCGTGACCATGGCAAGCCTGCTGCAGGGTCGGAAACTACTACAGCAGTATTCACTCCCTTCGGAATGAACAGCACATCTTCATGATCCATTTTCCAAAGTAAGTATATAAAACGAGCTTCGACCTTCGTGTCCAGATTCCTCTAAAGGCGAAAGATTCTTCCCTGTATGATTTTTCCGAACGCCCTTAACCTATAGTTTGCCCTGCAGTTTGAATATTCTGAATGGATTCTCATAGAACAGAGCTTTGGCGATCTCAAGGGCTTTGTCCTCGGAGAATATCCCCTCGTCCACCTTATCCGACAGGACCTTGCTCACATTCTCTCGGGCAAGACGCAGGTGACCATAGACTCCGTCGATAAAGCAGTAATCGCCTCCAAATGCGGAGATCTTGTTGTACGGCACTGCGTCCAGGTAGTCGCTCAGCGCATCTCTAACAGCCGCGGGAGAAATGATGTGAGCCCAGCACATGTCTATGAAGACATTGGGGAAGTTCTTGCACAGAGCTGAGACAACGTGCTGGAACGGGTAGCCGATATGGAACACATCGAAGTCAACATCCGGGTACTTCATGAAGAGGTTGGTCAGCAACGCCGGATCGCTGTTGGTTACGATGTTCCCATTGCCTTCTTGGAGCCCCGTGTGGAATTGGAACGTCAGGTTTCTCTCCGACGCCTTACCGAGAATGAAGTGCATCATGTAATCCTGCAGATTCACTGGGAAAGCAACTTGAGCATCTCCACGTCTGCCAGCCCTTTCCCACTCATCGATGCAGGATGCAAAGGCG
>JAAYAB010000059.1 GCA_012719595.1 Bacillota bacterium | reverse complement strand
ATGGTCACCGGCGGCATCCTAGTCGCCGATAACGCGATCAACCATGAAGCTACCTTAAGGCCCCTAATCGACTTTGCTCTGGCTGATCCGAGAGTAGATGCAATGGTTGTCCCTATAGGAAAGGGCGAACTGGTTTGTCGGAGGAAGTGAGCCTATGGCGAGTGGCGGCAGTTGGAACTGGGACAGGGTCACCTCAGAGTTCTGGTCTGAACCGTCAGAGGACGTCTACTACCTGGTAGCGAGGTGGAAGAAGTCGGGCCTCAGCAGAGTGCTCGACCTTGGCTGCGGCATGGGCAGGCATTCGCTTCTGTTCGCTGAGAACGGCTTCGAGGTAACGGCTTTGGATCTGTCTGAAAGCGGACTTCGCAAGCTCAGGGCATTGGCAACAGAGCGAGGGCTGCATATCCGCACGGTTCAGGCCGACCTGACCAGCCTGCCCTTCGATGACGGGTCGTTCGATGCCGTTCTAGCTTACCACTCTATCTACCATGTGAACTCCCAGGGAATGGTCGCAGCTGTCTCGGAGTTGCATCGAGTCATGAGACCCGGAGCAGAAGTGTACCTAACCCTGAACTCAAAGAGCAATCCCACGTATTCCGACCCACGCAACCGAGTCGTCGATGTGAACGTCAGGATGAAGCAGGAGGAAGACGGGACGGTCCTGCCGCACTACTACTGTGACATGGGCGACATTGGACGACTCTTCTCTCGATTCGACATGATCAGGGTGCGGCAGATCGAAGACATCTTCAACGGCCGGTCTAGCTGGCACTACTTCGTGCTTGCAGCTCGGAGTGTATAGATTGCTAGATCTGTTGGCGAGCACGAGAGGATGAATGGCCGAATCGATTACGAGGTGTGAGTCGAGCAGTGGCCCAGTCCATCGGCCTGTGTGAGGCGGTTCGTGGACAACCCTCACCACGGCGAGGTGTTGGGAGGGGGCGGACTCAAGCAGATGGAGACCAAGACTGCAGCCGGATGCGTAGTGCTCAGGGCAGGCGAGGCTGAGCCCGAGGTCCTTGTCATATGGACGAAGCAATACGCAGACCCGACTCTTCCGAAGGGACATGTGAAGCCCGGCGAGTCACTGCTTGAGTGCGCCCTTAGGGAGACGGAGGAGGAGACAGGTTACGTCGTCGAGGCTAAGGTGCAGACTTCGGTCGAGACCGAGAGGGTGCTCGACAAACACCCTCCGACCGTCCGGAAGGTGGTCCACTGGTTCCCCGCTAGTGTAGTATCGGGTGCTCCTGAGAACAGGGCGGAGAAGTCGCTGATCAGCAGAGTGGGATGGTTGCCACTCAGCGAAGCCATCAGGCAGATGAGGCGCCCTGATGAGATAGAGGCGCTCAGGCGGTGCGCGGCAGTCTGGACACCATCTGCGATGTCGTTCTGATTGTCGGCTGACGCACTGGTTTACGACCAAGGGCGGTTCCCGAGTGAATACGGAGCCATGGGAGGAAGGCACGTGGGTATGCATTTGATAAGAGCTACTGCCCCCCGCAGGGGGCGCACATGGTGGAGAAAGCCCGGCACAGGACGGTGGAAGAGGGTTTGTGCAATCATCCTAGGCGTTCTGTGCGTCCTGGTGCTGGGGGTGCTCATAGCCATTCCACCTGGGATCATGGGTTCTATGGTGAATCGTCGTGTCGACTTCGAGACTGTGTACGCAGCTGAAGACTTCGACTTGAGCGCCGAGAAGCTGACGCTGCAGACGGATGACGGTGTCAGCATCTCTGCCTTCAGAGTTCACAAGGATGACCCCAAGGCGGTCGTCATCTTCATCTCGGGGATTCACAGCCCTTCCGTGACGGCGTTCTACGGACATGCGAGGATGCTCGCAGATAGCGGCTATGCGTCGCTCCTCTTCGATACCAGGGCTCACGGCGAGAGTGGGGGAGACCGGATAGGCCTCGGGTACGAAGAATGGCGGGATACGAAGGCGGTTGTCGACTACTTGCAGTCAGTGGATGAGTACGCGGATGTACCCATCGTGGTGTTCGGTCTATCTATGGGTGGAGCCATTGCCATAAACTCGATTGCGCAGATACCAGAGATCGATGGGTTGATCAGCTTGTCAGCGTATTCGTCCTGGCCGGATGTCTTCTGCGACAATATGGTCAGTATGGGGCTGCCGAGAGCGCTCGCATCCGTCGAGAAGCCATTCGTCGAGGGGTATATCATGCTGAGGCATGGCATAGGGGCTAGGAATATGACGCCCATCGACCAGATCGCCAGCCTCGGGAATCGACCGGCGTTGCTCGTTCACTCAAGAGAGGACTCGCAGATTCCGTTTGCAAGCTTCGAGCGTCTCCTGAGGAAGGCGCCGGCGCACGTCGAGTTCTGGGTCAGAGAGGGCGACGCCCACGTGATATGTGGTGACTACGTGGACCCCAGGAACGACCCCGAGTACGCAGAGCGCATCCTTTCATTCCTGAAGCGCCACTTCGGCTAGAATGGGTATAGCAGGGTGCCAGGCAAGAACTGCCGATGGCCTGTCGTAGGTCGGTCAGCGGCTGGTCAGCGGCCGGTCATAGGCCGGCCAGCCGCTGGTCATATGCCCACCATCGGCTGGGCGCCGACTTTCCCTACTCCTGCGCCTACACTGCGCATTCCCCGTGATGGTACACTTCCCATCCGAGGTAAAGCTCCAGCGCTTCAGCAACTGCTCGGGCAGACTCCGACAGGTTGATCGCCACGTGATGCTCAAAGCCCTGTCTGCAGATGTACTGCAGGAGCCGCTGCAGATCCGGGACATGCACCACTCCGTAGCCGCCAAACGTCGCCAGAGGCGCGTCGCTGATCTCGCCTTCGCCGGTGTACGCCCGAATCACTCCGTTCAGGTCATCGGTCGACACCCGAGCAAAGGTGAAGCGGCCCGGCCGGATGCGTCCGGAGATTGTGCCGTAGGTGTTCTGCTGGCCGAGGGTGCTGGCCAGGATCGGCGCGTATTCCATCTTGGGCGCCTGCAGCATTTCTCTAGGCAGATTGCTGCAGTGGAAGATGACACATTTGTCGGGTTCAGACTGGTAGTTGTTGTTCCAGTCGACAAGCGCGCTGGGCTGCCCGCTCGCCAACTGCAGAATGACCATTGCCAGGGCTCCGGCCACATCGACTTCGCAAGCGCTGGGCAACAGGTTGTTCGACATCATGCTCATCGCCGTGCAGGGAACGACTCCGAAGAGTCCCTCAAGTGCATTCCAGCATTGGATGGCAGAGGCTTGCAGGTCGTTTTCCTGCATCCAGGTATCGATGGCCGCGCCCAGGCGAGCGATCTTTTTCAGCGAGGCTTCTGGCACACCCTGGGTCGGTACGTATGACTGTATCGCCTGAAGCTTCTCTCGCACCACTGCCTCGTCGTCTCGCAGTCGTTCTGCCTTCCCGATGATCTCGGAAAGATCGACTGTCTGAACTGTGATTCCGTACCTCTCGAGCAGCTTCTCGCTGCAGCGCACGGTATTGAAGGCCGCCGGACGTGCTCCAATCGCGCCGATCCGCAGGCCCTCCAAGCCCTTCACGATACGGCATACTGCGCCAAACCTGCGGAGATCCCTTCGGAACGAGGCCGCGCTGGGGTCACAGGTATGCTCATCTGTGAGCGAATAGGGGATCCCATATTGCATGAGGTTGTTGCACACGGAGATCTTCCCACAGAAGCTGTCTCGCCGCCTCGAGACGGTCAATTCGCTGCCCTCATCGGGGAACGCATGAACGAGCACAGGGACTTGGAGCCCCGACCTGCGAATGGCCTCGGCAATCGCTTTTTCGTCACCGAAGTTCGGCAATGTCACAAGAATTCCGTCGATCCGGTCAGCATTCTTGCGGAAGAGCTCGGCACACAGCAGAGCGTCCTGGTAGGTCTCGATGCTCCCACCCTTGGTCATCTCCGGCGCCAGGCAGACGGATTCAAAGCCCTCTTCGGCAAGCACTCTGAGAATCAGATCGCGCCCTTCGACGCAGAGCGAATCGGGGAAGAAATCCCGATTTCCCACAATGACACCCAAAACGGTCTTACCCAAAACTGATCAGCTCCCTCCTGCTGATGACACGTCGCTTCTCAGGTTGTGGTCGAATAGCTTCGGCCAGGCTGGTCATCAAGCAGTGAGTTCTTCGACGAAGCGAGCCGGACCACCTGCCGTTTGTTCCATGTATAACGTTGCAACGCCACAGGTCGCGAGAGCAATCTGCTCTGTCGCTGAGGTAGTAAGTTGCGAGGCGACGGAGTTGCAGGGGGCCTGAAACTGCTGTATAGTGGACATGTCAATACCTCAGAGGCCGCGCCGCGTGCCGGAGGGAGGCGGATGTGCCTACCATCTTGTTCAGACTGACCGCTGTCCTCCATAGCTCGGGATTGACTATATTGTCGCTGGCTCCCTATGTGATAGCTGGGAGTGTAGTCGGCGAATACCTCAAGACGACGTCATGGATCAGACTGCTGCACAGGGGCTTTAACAGGCGCCCTGCTGTCTCAGTGGCGGCAGCATCAGTGATCGGCGCTGTCTCGCCCCTCTGCACCTACGGAACCGTGCCTGTGGTTCTGGCATTATACCGTACAGGAGCGGCTCTTCCCCCCCTGATATCCTTTCTGGCTGTATCCTCGATGATGAATCCGCAGCTCTTCATAATGACCTGGGGCGGCGTGGGCCCCGAAATGGCGATTGCCCGATTGGCCTCGGTGCTGGTCTTCGGGGTCGCCTTTGGTCTGGTCATGTACAAGGTGCCGGTGGCGTGGGTAGCGAACCCGGCGATCTCACGCACTGCAGATGACGAGAGCTGTGCAGCCGCGCAGTGTGACGCCGGCGTCCACAGGTCTGGCTCACGCGCAAGAAACGACGCCCGCGGGCTGGCTCTCAGTGTCCTGCGGAACCTCGAGTTCGTCGGTCTCTACTTCGTCATTGGCGTCATCGTTGGATCGGCGGTTGAGGAGTTCGTGCCTAGAGAATGGGTCGTGTCCGCCCTCGGTCAGGACAGGGTCCTGTCCGTTTTGCTGGCTGCGGTGATGGGCATTCCGCTATATGCGTGCGGGGGAGCGTCGATACCGGTCATCAGACTCTTGATCGAGCAGGGGATGAGCAAGAGCGCAGCTCTGGCGTACTTCATCGTGGGTCCAGCAACCAGGGTGGCTCCCTTGATGGCGTTGATGGCAGTGCTTCGGCCAGGCTTTCTGATCGCATACGTAGTAGCACTAGTGGCTTTTGCATGTCTCATAGGTTTGGCGTATCCGGCATTTTGAAAAGACAGGAGGTACCATCGTGAGAAAGCTCAGACTCCCGGTTCTGGTCTTCTTGCTGCTGCTGGTGTCGGTGGGGTATGCAGCTCAAACGCTCGGTATCGTGGCGAAGCCGGGGGATCTGGTGGCCTCAGCTGAGACTCCGACACCGTCGGCAGCCGATAGGTCACCATCCACTGCGAACGCGCAGGTTGCCGTCGTCCAGTCCACGGCCAAATCGGCCTATGACATCTCGTACGAAGAGGTCGAGTCTATGGTGCGGGAGGCCATTGCGCTCGCAGGGGGCCTCGAGAGCGTGGTCAAAGACGGAGACGTGGTAGTACTTAAGCCCAACCTGGTCGGCCTTAGCGATCTGGCCGGTCTCAGTGACTCGGGGAATCCCATAGCTGAGGCCAACGGAGTGACTACAGACTGGCGGGTGACTGCGGCTGTTGCCAAGCTGGTCCGGGAGCTCAATCCGAGTGGGACCATTTACGTCATGGAAGGCAGCGCCCTGAGCTCCACGCAATACATGATGAACCTCATGGAGTACACGCCGGATACGATGCCGTGGGTCGACGAGTTCATCGCGATAGAGAAGGACAGCGGAAGGTGGCACGAGTACAACTCTGAGGCGCTCGTCAAGGT
>JAAYAB010000058.1 GCA_012719595.1 Bacillota bacterium | reverse complement strand
GGGATCACTTTCGGCTCCGGGGCAAAGAAAGCGATCAGCCGGTCCTCAACGATTCCGAACAACCCCATTAGCTCGTCAGATCCCACGCAGGTCCACTTGTGTTCCGCTATGGTCACTGTGGCGGGATCGATTCCATTCTCTCGCTGGATGCTCTCGAGCTTGTCAAGAAACGGTTTTGCCTTGCCAGCGTCCCTACAGGACACGGCACACATAATGTAATTGACGATCTCCTCGATGGGATATGCAAAAGGGGCCCCGGGCGCCGGGTACTCGGGCGTTGGCTCAGTACCGGTTTCTAAGTAGGCCATCAGGGCCTCCATGTCGTAATCGACGCCAATGCTCATATCTCGGCCGATCCATGGAAGTATGTCAGACTCGAGATCGATCGCAGTCGTCTCGCCAACGAATTCGCTCGGCTCGCTAAGCGCACTCTGAAGCCAGTCCAGGACCATCTGTTCGTTGATCTCCATGCCGGAGAACTCCTTTATGACCCAGCTCACGTCGGCCAGAGCTTTGCGAGCTTCTATGAAGTTTACCGTCAAGATCACGTCGCAGTCATCTGGATACGCACTCAGAGTCGTTGGAGAGTTCACCTGTGCCCGCACATAGGCTAGAGCGGTAAACCCAAGCAGCAGCACCAGGGCTGCGGCCATTAACATCGCTGAGCGCTTCAAGGTCCGCCTGTGCATCTCATTCTCCCCCTTCACTCTTGTCGGGAAACCACATACGGCATTAGTGTGCTACCAAAGGGGGAAGATAATACCTGGAATGAGATTGCCAACAGAAATCCCCGGCTGTGAGCTGGCTCACTGCCGGGGATACCGTAATCGTCTAGTCGCTGCAAACCGCCTGACCGCCGCAGAGTGCCTGGCCGTCGCAAACCGCCTGGCCGTCGCAAACCGCCTGACCGCCGCAGACTGCCTGGCCGTCGCAAACCGCCTGGCCGCCGCAGACTGCCCGGCCGCCGCAGAGTGCCTGGCCGTGGCAAACCGCGTGGCCGCCGCAGACTGCCTGGCTGTCGGAAGCCGCCTGGTCGCCGCAAAGTGCCTGGCTGTCGGAGGCTACCTAGCCATCACAGGCTGCCTAGCTATCGCGGGTCACCTAGGCATCGTGGGTCGCCTAGCAGCGGTCACACGCCCGAAGCTCTCAATGAATCGCTGACCCGGGTGCGATGTCTCCGTCCACTGTAACCAGCCGGAGCACCGAGTCATCATCGGTCGAAGCTGCCAAGAGCATTCCCTGAGACTCCACGCCTCTGAGCTTGGCCGGTTTCAGATTGGCAACGATCACTATGGTCTTACCGACCAAGTCCTGCGGATTGTAGAACTTGGCTATTCCTGCAACTATCTGTCGTATCTCAGATCCGATGTCAACCTTGAGAACGAGCAGACGATCTGCCTTGGGATGTGCTGAGGCCTCTATTACCTTGCCCGTCCTGAGCTGCACCTTTGCAAACTCGTCAATCGTTAGCTCGCCCTGCTCAACGCCAGCGTCAGTCTGCCCGCCGGTCTGTCCGCCAGCCTGTCCGCCGGTCTGCCCGCCGGCCTGTCCGCCAGTTTGCCCGCCAGTCGGCCCAGCAGTTCCCTCAGCCGAGCTCGGCTTGGCCGACCCGCCCGCATCTTGCTGTGCCCCAGCACCCTTCTGTGCGACGGCACTCTGCTGCGCGGCAACGCTCTGCTGTGCGCCCGCACCCTGCTGTGCGCCGGCGCCCTGCTGTGCGTCAGCACCCTGCTGCACACCCGCATCTGACTGCCCCGACCCGGCCGTGCTGTCCGCCCCGGCCCGCCCCTCGACTCGCTCCAATACCTCGTCCAGATCAAGTCTCGGGAACAGCGGCTGTCCTCGATTTACTCTTGTCCCGGCCGCCAGCTGACCCCATTCGAGAGATGCTCCTTGTTGCTCAGGGGTTCCGGACAGGCCCAGTTGATCCCAGATGCGCTTCGGTGCTTCGGGCATAAACGGCGTCATTGTGACAGCTGCTATCCTGAGCACCTCTGCCAGAGTGTACAGGACCGTTCCCAGCCGACTATGCTTGCTCTCGTCTTTGGCGAGCTCCCAAGGCGCTGTTTCCTCGATGTATTTGTTTGCCCGGTTGATCAGAGCCAGCACTGCTCCGATCGCGTCGCTGTACATCAGCTCTTCCATAGCAGCGTCGTAGCTGCGCAGTGTTTCCCGGGCAAGCGTCTCTATCTCCTGATCGAGAGGCTCTACGTCGCCCAGGCCCGGAATCACGCCTCCGAAGTACTTGTTGATCATCGCTGTCGTCCTGCTGAGCAGGTTTCCGAAGTCATTCGCCAGGTCGTTGTTGTATGTCGTCACCATCGTTTCGTATGAGAAGTCTCCATCCTGGCCCCAAGCGATCGCCTTCATGAGGAAGTACCTGACCGTATCGACACCGAAGATCTCGACGAGCTTGATCGGGTCCACTCTAACGCCTGCTGACTTGCTCAGCCTCTGCCCCTTCAGCGTGACAAACCCGTGTGCAAACACCGTCTTGGGCACTGGGAGGCCGACAGCCATCAACGCGCACGGCCAAATGACGCAATGGAACCAGGTTATGTCCTTCCCAATTATGTGGAAGTCTGCCGGCCAGTACTTGGCAAACCGCTCGGGATCGTGAGGATAGCCTGCAGCTGTCACGTAGTTGATGAGAGCGTCAAACCACACATAGACAACGTGGTTCGGATTCATCGGGAACTGGACTCCCCACTCTGTCGAAGACCTCGATATGCTGACGTCTTTCAGCCCTTCGCGGATCCGGTTGACAACCTCGTTGCGCCTTGTTTCAGGCTGAATGAAGTCTGGGTTCTCCTGTATGTGTTTGAGGAGACGTTCTTGGAACTTGCTGAGGGCGAAGAAATAGTTGTTCTCCTCCACCCACTTGACCTCACGCGTCGGGTGATACGGGCATTTGCCGTCGACCAGGGCATCCTGGTCGAGGAACGCCTCGCAGGACTCGCAGTAATACCCGGCGTAGGTGCCTTCGTAGACGTAACCGTTGTCCCACGCCTTTTGGACAATCGCCTTGACGGTTTCCTCGTGATCTTTGTCGGTTGTCCTGATGAAACGATCATAGCTGATGCGCAGAACCTCGCACAGGTGTTTGAACTCCTCGACCATGCGGTCGCAGTACTCGAGCGGCGAGAGCCCCTGCTCCTCAGCACACTTCAGCACGTTCAGGCTGTGCTCATCTGTGCCCGTCGTGAAGAAGGTGTCGACTCCCTTCATTCTCTTGTACCTGGCTGCGACGTCCGTGCCGATCTTCTCATAGGCATGTCCGAGGTGCGGTGCACCGTTGATGTAGTCGATGGCTGTGGTGATGTAGAAAGGTGACAATGACTCCGGCCTCCAATCTGTACTCGTCCGGTGCGTCAGGGTAGAAAAGACAAAGAAACCTCTCGCCCGGACTTCGTCTGTCCTGGGGACGAGAGGTCATCTGCTCTCGTGGTACCACCCCAATTCACCGTGGCTTCGCAGCCACAGCCTCTTCGGGTACAATCATACCCTGGCGCTGTAACGGGCGCCCGACAGAGTCTCCCACATCGAGACTCACAGTCTGCCCGTCGAGGCCTACTCAGGTCCCTTTCGGCCTCGCAACTCCCGGGCCATGTTCGTCAGGTCTCACTGGCACCGGCTTTCAGCGGACACCGGCTCTCTGTAACCAGTATCACTGACTACTCATCCCGTTCATAGTCTTTCATTGATGTAGCAGTCGACAAACATACTATACTTCTGGAGATCGATTCCTGTCAACGCTGATGCGCAGATAGAGCCGCC
>JAAYAB010000057.1 GCA_012719595.1 Bacillota bacterium | reverse complement strand
TGCATTGCCTCCGACAAAGACAGTCCGAATGTCGCGATGACAGAACACCCTATCGACCATGTTCCACTAGGTGTCTGGGGTTCACCCCAGACCATAGAAGCACTTGATAGATGCACCTGCTAACATGTTAGCCAGACAATGTAGGTTTCTCCAACCACCCGCAGATTCCTGCCGAGAATTACAGTAAACCGATGATTTTCAAGATCTGTCCCTCACGGAGGCGAGCTGGCTTTTCATCATGCTCTACAGTCTGAACGCCCCCCGTCTCTGCGAAGTCCAGGATCAGCAAATTGCCTTCTAGAGTGACAGCCGGTGCGAGTTCAACTCCATCGAGTGTGACCCGCCATCCCTCAGCGCCATGCACTGAGCGGGGAACGCCGACTCGGAGGGTGTCAAAGGCAAGCTCGCCCGAAGCGCATGCTATGGTGAACGAACCGTCCGCTCGGTCCATCATCCCCCATCCAGTCGCCGAATACCATGGGGCTCTGAAGCGCTCGCCTCCAGTGCGCGAGTTCATAGTCACAATGCGATCCGCCATGTCTACTTTGAACCCAGTGGCAGCCAGCAGAGTAGCCCAGCTGGACATCGCCCTGTAATAATGACTGCCACACTCGACATGGTTCCAGATCATCCCCGCTCTCCTGTAGCGGTGATCGATGTTCTTGACCAGCATGAGCCCGTCTTCAAACAGGCCGCAGTCTATCAGCATCGAGGCAATCGCATACTCAATGCCGGTCCATGTACCCTCGACCTGCGCGTTTTTGTAGGTAGCCCTCTTGGGTTTCATTCCCGGTGGATAGCTGGCGTTTGCCAGTCCGTAGTCGGCCTCGTAGTTGTACCTGATGATGGCCTTCAGCGTATCCTGGACCCGCTGAGTTGGCAGAAAGGAGCCGAACCCGACCAGGCGGGCGAACCATTCCCCGTCAAGCTGATCGCTCATGCAGCACTCATCGCGCTCGTCGCCATCGACCCAAAGGCTGTAGTATTCGCCGTTCCACAAGACAGTCTCGAGACTGCGCCTTCCTTTGTCCAGCAGTCCAGTCCATTCCTGTGCGAGGGCGTCGTGTCCCAGCTCCTTGGCAATCCTCACTGCAGCCTGATAGGCACCAAGTGTCAGACAGGCGATGTAGACTGGGGTTCCCCGCAGGTCCCACGCATCGTACGTGTTCAATCTCGTGTTCTTGTCAGGCAGCCCGTCGTCGTTTCCGTCCAGTGCCTTTATGAAGTCCATTGCTTTCACGATATTGGGCCATAGACTCTCCAGATAGCTTCGATCCCCTGTCCAGAGGTAGTCTCGCAGCACCAGCATGATAAACTGCTGGTTCATGTCTACCCGCTCATACCCGGTCTCGTCCACCGTTTGAAGATCACCGCGGAAGAGATGATGAACTCGTCCGTCGCTCAACTGGTGCTGAGCCCCCATTTGCATCTGCCGCTTCTGCAGCTCAGGGAAGAGAGCGATGATGCTGAAGGACCCGTGGTAGGTTATGTCGGTAGTGTGAAGCCCGCAGCACCCAAGGCCTTCCCACACTGCAAAGCGCCCGTCCTTGATCCACCAACTGGACTTGACCAGCGTCGAGAGCTGCCCTGACCAGGCATCGCTCAATTCCTGGTCGAGCGTCGTATCGTACAGGGAGTCGGCAAAGGCGCGGGTCTTGCGAGAGATCTCCTCGTATCTGTCGTTGAGAAACCGAGATACGTCCTCTGCGTCTGCAAACCAGTTCTCATACATATGTCCCATGATCGAACCGTCGGATGCGTAGAGATGTGGGAAAAACCATGAGAGGGTGAACCGAACCTTTCTCTCCTCGCCAGGAGCGAGCTCAAAACTCGAGCACAGCGCTCCATCGCCCCACGGCTGCCTCGTGCCGCCTGCGCCGACAAAGGCCTCCATCACGCACTTCACGGCCTTTATGTATTCGATCTGGCTTTCACGCGACCTCAGCGCCTCCGGGTCGAGATCGAGCTCCCGGTCTCTGATTGCGACGGCAAACGCATACCTTTGCAGCTCACCGACCAGTCGGTTGCAGGTGCCCTGATCCAGCCCTTCTATCTCGTCATCCGAGTATCTTAGCAGGTCGACTGGCGATGTCGAGCCATCGGTGCAGGGCAGCACTCCCCTCTTGCGGAAGTCATTCAGGAATGACCAGCAGTAGCTCCCATAGGCTGTCCGCCAGCGCTGGGTCCCCTGGATGTACTCGGTGAAGTCTCCTGCAATGAAACTGTGCTCCCCGCCGGACACTGAGAACGCCATGCTCCCTACTGTGGCTTTGCACTCCAGCTCAGCATTGGTTCGCATCGTCAGGATGGTGGTGTCCTCGAGCCTCGTGATGCTGTTGCTCAGCTTGCGATCTATGTGCTCGGGAACCACGTAGCCGTTGCCCCGCCCGTCACAGTAACCCGGATCTATGAAGCCGCGGCTTGGCGATGACCAGGCCAGCGGATTGCGCAACGATCCGGCCAGCGATACTCTGACTGGCCGCTCGCTTTGGTTCTTCACCTTCATGACGACATAGAACCCCGGGGTTCCACTCGTGCGAGCGTCATGAGGAACAATGGGCGAAAACATGCACGACTCTACCGAGATCGGAAGGTCGGGATCCCTATACGAGAGTTGGGCAACGGGGTACCGCCCGTCAAACCGGATCTCCTCCACACTCTTGAGCCAGGGCAGTGAATACAGGTTCTGCAGATCGTTTCGCATACCGAGCCTGCGGACCCTCGGAGCCTCACCTTCTTGTTCACTCCTTACGAAGAAAGCCAAGGCTCCAGGCGGCATATACGGGATCTGTCCGGGATGCCTGAACTCGATCGGAAGCGGCGGAGCCCACTCTCCCAGGTTGAATATCTGCCAGTCATGGAAGTAGCCATCCGGGCGGATCTCGACTGAGCCAGTACCCAGACCTCCAAGGACTATCCCGCTTCCGTGCTGTATTCTGCCCTCAATGACGCTCATCGCTGTTATCCTCCATTCTAAACCCTACCCGCCACGCAGCAGCGTGTGCCGGTGACACGAAGCTGATGGTCAGCATCGGTCCATCCGTTGATATGTCAGCCTTCTCGACGCCATCAGCCTCGAATGCTTCAAACGTGTATCCTTCCGGTACGAAAACCCTAAGCTCGTAGACGTCACCCTGCACAAGCTTGGACACGCCGGCAAGCGATTCCTCCGCCTCCTCCCACCTCAGGTCGCGAATATCGTAGGCCATCTGCCTCACATGCCTGTTGGTCGATACTAGCTGCGGGTGGGATCGCTTCTCTACTACCGAATAGACCTCGCAGCTCGGAGCCTTGAGAGTCCTTTGGAAACCGCCTCGCTTTACACCGATGAACTCCCTGCTCCAGAACTCATAGACGAGGTACTCCTTATCCGGCGACAGACCCAGCTCGCCGAAATCCACCAACTGAGTGATTGGCTGATGGTCGTTGTTCTCGTCGAAGTTGAACAACCCAACTGCGTTCCACTCGCCAAACGTCCTCCTCACGGGCATGTTCCACAGTCGGGCCGGGCAGTGCTCGAATACATCGACAGCAATCGAGGTGTCTGGAGTAGTGGGCAGCACTCGTCTGATGATATCCACTCTCTCCTCGGGGATGTCCTCTTCCGCAAAGGGCTCTGCTATGTTGACAAAGTTGCCGGAAAGCGAGATGAACGAAGCGTGAACCTTTGCCTCGTCATAGCTGTAAGATCCCTGCGCATATACGTGGAAGGCGTCCGGGTTGTTCCACCACACGTTGCCGTTGTAGAAGAACCTTCCGCTGATCTGCCTGATGATTCCGTCGACAAAGGAGCAGTTGGTCGGCTGACCAGTCAGTGATACCGCGTCTCTGTATCCGTGGTCACTGTCAGCTCCCATCCGCACGATATCCATGAGGTCGTAGTTGATCCCCGGTATGTTCATGAAGGCCAACCCGTAGGTTCCTGGCCGTCTCTTCGACAGCTCTCTCCATGGTCTTACGGCCGCACGATAGGTTTCGGCCGATGTGCAGAAGGGGTCATACTGTCCTGGCAGCCTTGACCATTTGTTCGTCCAGTCGTGATTGTACCGGATGTGCTTGCCCTCACTCTCTCGCTCGATCTCGTCAACCCTCGTCTGCTCAAATTCCTGAACCATCGGATTGGAAAAGTCAATCCTGTCGTTTATGTAGAATTCCGGGTGCTCCATCCTGATCTCACAGAGTTGTCTGATCGACCTGGGAAGGCCGCTCAGATCTGCACCTTGCGGGCTCTTTCCCTTGCCGCTCCCTGCCGATGTCAGTATCCGCTCGAGACGGACATGGCCGTATTCCTGCGCAAGGGTGTTGTAGGACGCTATAGGTTCGGGCGCCTGCCCGGTCGGGTCGATGAACCGGCTCAGGCCAAGAGCTGCGTACGCCTTTATGGTCTTGTCTAGCCACTGAGGGTCGAAGCACGGGCGCACGTACTTGGTTCGGTCAAACTGATACTTGACCTTGTCGATGACAGCCGAACCCCAGGAGTTGAAGCGGTTGAAAAGCGCCAGGTTGGTCGGATCGTCAGGCAGGATGGGATGGTCTCTCTTCAAGTCGATGCCGTGCGCCCTGGCGATCATTGCACCGAACCGTTCGAGACACTCCACCCCCCTGGCCCCGTATGCTACGAGCACCTTCTCTCCGATGATCTCGGCACCGGCAGGCATGACAATGCCTTCGTAGTCGTTTATCGCCGAGGCCACCAATTCGCGGCCATCTGCATTCGTGAACGTGAACCTGCCAAGGCCCTTCATGTTAGTGAGGTTGCCGAGGAGTATCGACTTTCCCGAGGCAATGTCTTTGACCGCACAGTACCACCAGTACCAACGCGTTTCCATCCCTGCGACGGCGTCGTTCAGGTAGTGCTGCTGGTACTCCTTGGCATCGCCGATGGCTCTCCACGTGTCAGGGCTGCCTCCCAACGAAACAGCCGCCTGCCACACCGAAGCCACCTGGTTGACAGTCAAGTCTCTGCCGGACAGGTTGCGGAGATCCGTCTGGACGATCACATCGCCGTCTTCGCAGCTAACCAGAATGGAGTACGAGATGCTCAGTGCGCCTTCTTTGTGGTAGTGGAAGACCACTCCTTTTCGCGAACCCATCGAGTCTGAGATGTCCACGATTCTGTAGCTCGACTCATAGCTGCTCAAATCGACCGGGAAGCCTTCGATGTCGAACTGCGGCTTGATGTCCTCGACTCTGCAGGACGAACCGGCCTCCATGGACCATGTGGCAGTTTTCGGAGCAACTGCGACACGCACGTGATCGCTCTCTATGTAGACCATGCTGCCACTCTCAGCAACACCCACGTCCCTTATCATGTCTCCATCTCCTTCATCTCTCTCAAGCAGGACCGGAATAAGCGCCTAGAAGACCCTCCGTGCCGGAGTGGTCAGCCGCTTCGCTTCCTTCAGCACATGCTCAGCCTCGTCCTGGCTCTTGCAGAAGACGCTGAACATAAGGCCCTCATGAGGCAGCTCCGCCATTAGTTGCTCCATGATCTTGAGATTGACCGCCACGACGTATGTACACTTCCCGGCTTTCAAGATCCTGCGCAGCACGTCTATGTAGTAGACGTACCCCTTGCTGCCGGCACCGGGAATGAACTGAATGGCATCAAGCTTCTCAATCTCGAGGAGCGAATCCAAATGCCTGAGGGCCTCGACCCCGTCCAAATGGTACATCGAGTAGTCGAGGTGCTCTATCTGCCTCACGAGGCCGTCAAGGAAGAACTCCCTGAACATCTCATTGGAGATCATGTAGCTGAAGTCGTTTTGCAGACAAAACGTCCGGCCGGGCGCCCAGGCGAGATAGGCATAGCCCGTGCCATCCATCCGGGCGGAGATCACATCCCAGATCCGATCGTAGATCCTGTGCCATTTTGGGCCTATCAGTTCGTTCTCAGCGGCCTTGACCTTGTCGGGGTAGTCGATCAGATCCATGCACAGCTCGGCCGAACCTCTCAGGCCGCGTAGGGTGTCCCCCGTGACAGCAGGGCCTTGCAGAGGGACATAGTAGTAACCGTACGCGTCGTCAATGACTCGTCGGTAGTGCTGGAGATAGACCTCGAACGCCTCAGAGTCGGGGTTCATGCCTAACTGAGGAACGTTGTCCCAGTCCTTGATCACCGGCTCACGCCATACGGTGTCCTCGCGGTACGTAACCCCTGGAGGCGTCGACTTAACTGGCACGGCTGACCCGAGCCTCTTGAGAATAGGCACTGCCTCACCGCCGAAGAAGTGAGTCTCGCAGGTGTGCAGCATCTCTCTCCTGATGTAGTCGTAGTCAGTCCAGTATTCCCTCAGGTCTGCGTACGCTGGCTTTTCGACATGCTCGAATCCCCGCCTCGGGGCATGGACTTGCACACAAACCCGGTCGACGATCTCCCTATGCCACCAGGCGGTCAGCCTCTTCTGCGCTTCTGGCCAGTCCTCTTTGTATGCTAAGTCCATTGCTGCGGTCTCCTCTACTGACGACCCATGCACATGCTGACGACCCATGCATATGCAGACGAGCGAAGCACATGCAGGCGACCGATGCGCAGGTCCTCTTTCGATCTAACATGTTCGCTAGGCAATGTACGTTTCTCCAACCTGCTGCGGATTCCTGCAACTGAGTGGAACGGCTCGTTCACACAGACGGTTCCTAACTGCAGGGACCCAGCTGCCTTGAGTGTGCTGCTGAGATCTCGTGAACACATAGGAGGCGAGTCCGTACTAGGGGGTTTAAAGATCTCTTCCCTGCATCTCGTCCTGGACCTTGTGCCAGATGTCTCTCAGCGATTCCCCGATATCGCTCTGATCAGAAAATGCGAACGCCGAGCCGAATAGATACTTCCGCCTCGGGAACGGCTGCAGCAGCTTCCTGAAGTGGCTCTCCCACGACTCGCTCACCGTCTCCCTCGATCACGACTACTCCGCCAAGCAAAGATGAGTCCCACCTGGCCTGCAGCGCAGCGTCGCGGGGAAGGCGGATCTCGCTAAGCCTGACCTCTTCCGGAAGGTCCTTGGATTCGAAGCAGTACACCAAGGGACCTCTCATGATGCAGACCTGCCCTTGCGCTGACTCCACCCTTGGATGCGCCTTGATGCGGCGGATCTCCATGGGCAAATCCAGCTCGACTTCGTCGTTCGTGCTGACATTCTCTATCTTCAGGTACTCGCCCAGCCTGGCCCCATCGATAGGTTCGCCGTTCAGCGCCGCTCGGGCTCCGCTGGCCCATCCGGGAATGCGAAGCATCAAGGATACCGGCCGGTCAGGGGCCATCTTCACAACAATCCTCACATGGCCGTCCCAGGGGTAATCCGTCTCTTGAACAGCGATAACTCCCGAGCCATCGGGCAGCGAGACCCGCACCTCATTGGAGGCGTAGAGATGCACCCACAGTCCTTCGTCGGAGACGCTGTATGCCCACTGGTTGATGCTCGCAAGGGTGCGGGCTATCTGTGGAGGACAGCAATAGCAGTTCAGTCTCGACCATCGCTCCTCAGTGTCGTGCATCAACATGGGCTGGCCTTTCCACCTCGCAAGCGGATTGGTGTAGAAGAAGCGCTCACCGTCGAGGCTGATCCCCGAAAGCATGCTGTTGTACGCGACTCTCTCCATCTCATCGGCAAAGCAGGCCTCGCCAGTCACGTGAAGCATCCGCAGATTCCACATAGCGCTGGCTATATTTGCGCATGTCTCGTTGTATGCTGTGGCGTTGGGCAGCTCATACTCTCTCCCAAATGCCTCGTGCACCAGGTCGTGGCGCGACGAGACACCCCAGTGGCACGCGCCCACACCTCCCGTGACATACATCTTGTAATGTGTCACGTTGTCCCATATGCGCTCGAGAGCATCGAGCAGACTGGATTCGCCGGTCTCCGAGTAGACGTCAGTCGCCCCGCAGTAGAGATACATCGCCATCACTGCGTGGCCTACGGCTTCAGACTCGTTTCTCAGAGGTGTCCGGTTTTGGTTGTGATCAGTGCCACCGTAGCTGGCTCCGCGCATGTCGACGAAGATCCCTGCCAGCTCCAGGTACTTCGGGTCGTAAGTCACTCGATAGAGATCGACCAGCCCCATGATGTTGGACGGGTTCATGCCGAAGTGGACTAGATGCTTCGGCCGCGGCTTGAACACGCGATACAGGTAGTCAGCAGCCTTCATCGCGACGGCGACCAGACTGTTCTTTCCCGTGGCAAGATGGTGCACTGCGGCGGCAGTCATCAAGTGCCCCATGTTGTAGAGCTCGTGGTGCTGCGGGTCAGCCCATCGGGATCTGTCGGTTAGCTGGATCTGAGTGTTGATGTACCCATCCTCGGCCTGTGCCCCTGCGATCTGCTCTATGTATCTATCCATTGTCTGGTCGAGCTTCTCATCGCCGGTCAGGGCATAGATATGGGCAAGCGCCTCCAGCTACTTGTAGCAATCCCCATCGCTCCAGCGAGTGCCCCGATGCCTGCCCTCCTGAGTGCCTGCCGCAACTGCGAAGTTGGTCAGAACTGCGGAGTTTTGGGGATCATTCATGGCTTCGTGAATGCTCCAGATGGTGACGTCTTTGCACGTCTGATACCATCGTGCCCAGAAACCTCTAGTCCATCGGACGGACCTGAGCCCAACTCTCTTCAAGCGGTTGTAGGGACTATGCGTCGCCGAAGTTCCCATCATGCTTCTCCTTTAGCTGTCATACTGGTCGCTCCGCGGCAAAGCCGGACAATGAGTCCGGCTTTGCCAGCATCGGCGCTCAGGACACGGACAACACTGAGTGCCGCATTACAGCTACACTACTTCGCGAACTTGAATGCGTCGACGTTGATTACCGCATCTGTGAAGTTCGCGACGTTTATCCCGAACTGCAGGTGACTCATTGCGGCCAGGTTGAGCTCATTGTCTTTGGCTGGACCGTTGTACCAGTTGGCCACGACAAGGGAGCTCACGGGTATTCTGACCCTCCCGGCGAAGCCAGGCGTAAGGCTCTGCATGAACCACTGGTTCGTGAGGACAGACTGGAACTGGTTCGGAAGAACCTCGATAAGGTACTCTTTGTCTTCTCCCAAGAGCCACGGCTCACCGGAGAGCTCGTAGAAACAGAACTGGAAGTTGAGATTCTTCGAAAGGTCGTGGGTAACCCAGATCTCGAAGTACTGGGCGCCGGTGCAGTCATTGACGATCATCGGGATGAAAGCTGACCCCCAGGTGTCGCCTATTTCAGGATGCGGCTTGCCTACAACTATTTTCAAACCTTACGAACAAGACGTCGTCCGGACCAATCCGTGCCTCTATCGCTCCATCAGCGAGTTCGGCACTTCCCCACACGTCATAAAGACGGTAGCTTACATCGTTGCCGAGACCAAGCTGGCCTTTCTCAAGGCGAACGAGTCTGGCTTCCTCAGTGCGGTTGAAGGCACCCAGCCAGCCATCGCCTTTGGAACCCCGCTTCTCTGCTACCCAGACCTCAATCCCGTCCAGCGAATAGACGCGGCGCCCCATGACCCCGTTTTGGTTGCACTCGATCATGTCTCTGTTCGTCAGAAGTGCAAATGACTTCTCATCGGTGTTCGGGAGATGGCCTCCCATGAAAAGCGGCGAGGCCGAGAGAGCTCGCATGGTTATGAACGT
>JAAYAB010000307.1 GCA_012719595.1 Bacillota bacterium | reverse complement strand
TTGCACCGGTATCTGGCCCTGGGCGACCATCTCATATATCCGGGGAGTGGTCAGACCCATGAACTCGGCCACGTCGGCCACTCGCATGAGCTCCGGATAGCTGTCTATGCTGCGTGGTCTGCCCCTTGATCTAGCCATTGATCCTCACTTCCTCCTCGTCTGCCAGCAGTGGTCTCTCGCATGACTCTGAACGGCGTTGCCCAGCCCAGTTGATGCTCAGCCCGAACCGTTCAGCAATCTCCACGCTTCGACGAGCCAGCTCTGCCTCAGAGATCTCTCCAGAAAACATGCGGTGAATCTCCACACAACACGCATCGAACACTTGTTTGCTCCTGCCTCTCAGTCTTGGCATCTCAGCCAGCCCTCCTCTCCACGTTCCGGAATGAAGTGGTCGCTGCGTCCCAGATCAGCTCGATGTCCCCAGTCGGCCCATTCCGTTGCTTGGCTATGATCAGATCGGCAGTGCCCTTGTGATCGCCGCATGGGTCGTAGTAGTCGTCGCGGTGAATGAACATGACCACGTCCGCATCCTGCTCCAAGCTTCCAGAGTCCCTCAGGTCGGCCAGGCTCGGACGGTGGCCAGTACGCTGAGTAGTCGCCCTCGAAAGCTGCGACAGCGCCAGAATCGGGACGTTGAACTCCCTGGCCATGCTCTTGACCTGTCGCGAGATCAGAGACACCTCTTGTTCCCTGCTCCGCCCGGGCAGTGACTCATCGATCAACTGCAGGTAGTCGATCGCAACCCATCTGATGCCGTGCTGAGCAACTAACCTGCGAGTCACAGCCCGCATCTCTGCCACTCGCCGAGACGTGTCGTCGATCCAGATCGGCAGGCCACTGAGTCTGCCAATGGCGCTGGACAATCTTGCGAAGTCGCTTTCGTGGCACAGACCTGTCCGAATCTTCTGCATGTTCACCAGCGAGGCTGCGGACAGCGAACGCTGACCCAACGCTAGTCGACTCATCTCCAGACTGATGAACAGCCCAGGGCAGCCCTTCCTCGCTGCGTTTTCTGCGATGTTGAGTGCTAACGCAGTCTTACCCATGCTCGGCCTGGCAGCCAGGATGATGTAGTCGCCTGGTTGCATGCCCGAGGTCATCGCGTCCAGCGCCCAGAATCCCGTCGGAACTCCCGTGATGGGCGTCTTGGCCTTGTGTCGCTCCTCAACGAGATCCCAAACCTCGGTCATGATGGTCGCATAGTCAACCGGCTGGCCAGTGGTGGCCTGGACTGCGAGGTCGTATCCTAGCGCTTGAGCCTGATCGATGGCGGCTTCGTCGCCAGCCAGTGCCAGCTCGATGAGCTGTTTGCATCGCTTGGCTACCTTACGAAGCTGCGACTTGGTCCGCACTGTCTCGATGTGCTGGTCCAGCGTGCTGATGGTCACGTATGAGTCCATCAGCTCGGAGAGGTAGACCGATCCACCCACCTTGTCGAGGGTGCCCTCCCGCCGCATCAGTTCAGTCACGGTGATGAGGTCCGGGATCCTATCGTCGGCCCTCAGCCGGGCAATGGCGTTGAATATGGGCTGGTGCTTGGGCACATAGAAGTCGTCCGCACCGAGGCTCGCTATGACGATGTCCGACTCATGCTCGTTGCCCAGGCACGCTCCGAGGACCGTCATTTCTGCGTCTACGTTGTGAGGGAGTTGCACCTGTTTGTCGGCCTTGGCATTTGCCATCGCTATCCTCCTCCGGCTGCCAGTAGTTCATCGATCAATGCCTGCGTTTCAGCTCGCCTGCGAGCTCCGATCTCCCTGTCTCGTCGAATGGCTTCTTCCTCTTCCACCAGTTCTTTCGCATCGTTCAAAAACTCTCGGCAGAACTGGTAAGATCGAATGTCGGGCCCGAGTGCGGGATCACCCCGTTTGTGCTTGCCTTTCCGAAGCTGGGCCTCGCAAGCCAGATCGATAGCTCGCATCACCACGTCAGGCCCGTGCCTGGCGCAGTCCTGCTGGAGGTCAGCGAGATCTCGCCCGCTGATCTGTGTGGGTAGCATGCGCAGGCGTTTCGCCATGTAACTCAGCACTTGACCGTGGCCGGAATGTTCTATGGCTTGTCCCCGAGAACTCGATTGGTCCATCCTCTTATCGGGTTCAGCAGCGGCAAGCTCGTTTCGGTCAGGTTCGCTGGAGCCGGCCTCTGTGGTACTCACCACCCCGGATACTGATGCTGCTGCTGTAGTACCTTTACTTTCCTTTCCTTTACTTTGTGGTGTTTCCGGCCCAGGTTGCCCCGATAACTCTGTTTCTGGTCGGGTTTCCGGCCCGAAAACCCCCGCTGTCGCACATAACTGTGCCGGATTCGGTCTCACCGGAGGATCCTGCTTCCGCTTGGCGTAGACGTCCGCTAGACGATCGACGAAGTTCTGAGACCAGATGATCCGGTATTTCCACAGCTCAGGGTCGATGGCGTCCAGTTCAGCCAAGGTGTCGAGGATTCTCTCCACAGAATCCTCGTCCATCCGCATTTTCGCCACCAGGAACCCCCACTCAGCCGGGTTTCTGCAGTCGTAAACGTGATCGGCCGTTGACCCGAGGAGTTCCAACAGCTTGAACCAGAAGGCATAGCCATTATTGCCGAACTTGGCGTCGAGGATATACATGGTCTTGCTCGAAGCTGCATGGGTGTCATGCGGGAAGTAGTCGACCGTTCGCTTGACTGGCCTTGCCACTCGTAACGCCTCCTTAGACCGCCTCTCTCAAGAACTCATCCCGCAATGGCCTTCTCCAGTGCACGTATCAGGTTGTCCTCGTTGGCCTCGGTGCCAGAAACCATCATCCCGTCGAACGGATCGAACATCCCGGCCAGAAGCCCATTGTAGAGAACCACGTGATTGTAAGGAGGAATATCCATGTTCTTGTATCTCATCGGTGTGGAGTGTCCGTTTGCGACGATCGTCCATCGCTCGTCAATCTGCCTCTCCCAACACCCCGGCAGTGAGCCGATCGGCACTACACCATCCTTCTTGGCCAGCTGTGCTGTGAGTTCGAATATGCTCTTCTTGGCTATGCCCGGTGCTGGCCGAGTGCTCTGACGTGCTGCCTCAGCACTCACGTGGAAGTCGTCAGCGCCCATCACCATCACCTTCCTTTGGCCCGATGCAACGGTGGTCAGGTCGGCCAGGCCCGTCGTTGGCGTAGCAACCGGCTTCAAGCAGAGTGCAGCCGCTGCAATCCTTCCGCCTGACTCCAGCTCGACAACCGTCACTCGGCTCGCCGCACATCATGATCTGATCTGGCTCAACGGAGCATCCGCAG
>JAAYAB010000306.1 GCA_012719595.1 Bacillota bacterium | reverse complement strand
TGACGGTGTTGATCAACGGGAAACCGAATGCAGAAGTCACTGTGTATGCGCACCGGCAATCGAACCATGCGGATTACCACTACGTGAACCCAGTGGATGGCAGCCCCGGAACGTTTGCCATCGATCTTGCTGAGGACGTTTATGACATCAAGGTTGAGCCGTGGACATACTCGATTCCTGAGAAGTGGGTTGAGGGCATCGAGGTCGTCGCGGGCAAGACGGTGACCCAACAAATCTCGATAGGTGGCGTCGGAGAGCTCGTCGTCAGATTGATGTATCAGGGACGGCCATATGGCGATATCGATGTGGCTGCTGAGGACCCAGAGACTGGCGACTACTGGTGGTTCGAGCAGATCGGAGAAGGGATCTACTCCGTTGAACTCGGGGAGGGCGCATACGATATTGCCGTGCATACCGATATCGAGGGTGTCGGCACTCAACGGTTCAAGAACATCGAGGTTGTTGGGGGGCAGAAGACCCAGAAGACCCTTACGCTCGCAGGTCCTGGTACCTTGCGTGTTCGTCTGATGGGAGACGGCGAGATCTACAGCTACGCCTACGTGTATCTGGAGGACGAATACGGCTGGGTAGCAGATTTGGATTGGGACGAAGCCGGCAAGTTCTTCAGCGCAGCAGTGGCTGCTGGCACCTATGTGCTGAAGATCGAGCCGTACTATGACTACGAGCCTATGACCTACAAAGGAGTCCAGATAAGAGAAGGGGAGGTCTTGCAGAGAGCGGTCAACCTGAAACCAAGCAACTGATCGTTGACTCTGCCGCTGCAAACCCATAGAACAATCGATTCGCCGTAGAACGATCCACTGCGCTACAGGGCCCGACACCCGATCAGGTGCCGGGCTCTTAATATCTCCTCCGAAGGGCATACTGAAACCAGGTGAGTGCCCGATGAGATACAGAAAGCGGATAATCGTGGCAGGCGAGGGAGGGCAGGGCATACAAGTCGTGGGCGAGATCCTTGCGGCCGCAGCCTACCACGCCGGGCTCGAAGCTCTCTACATACCCAACTTCGGCGTCGAGCAGCGGGGAGGAGCGTCAATAGCGTTCGTCCAGGTGTCTGACACACCGATCGGAGCTCCGAAGTTCCGGCACGCGGACATCATGGCTGTGCTCAGCCGGCGGGCGTTCGAGCGAACAAGGAGGCATCAGGGGCCGGACACAGTGGTCGTCTACGACAGCTCTGATCTCAAGACCCCGATCATCGACGACAAGACCGTGGGCATACAGGGTTGGGAGACAGTCGCCCCAGAGGCCTTTCCCGCAGTCGTCGGCAACGAACGCGGCCCGGAGCCGCTCCCACGTGGCAGGGGCAGGCTTCTACCCATACCTGCGTCTGACATCGCGAAGAACGAGTTCACTCCGCGAGTCATGAACATGGTGGTTTTTGGCGCAATCCTAGGCTTGGCAGAAGAGATCAGTGAAGACGCAGTGATGCAGGCTCTCGAGGATAAGCTCGGGTCGAAATATGCCAAAGACGAGTCGTTGAGAGAACTGAACAGAGAGGCTGTCAGAAGGGGAAAAGCGCTGGCGCAGCAGGAGATGACCAGTCTAGGAGTGCATAGCTAATGACTGAGGATATCCAAGAGATGACGAGAGAGACTGAAGCCGGGGATTGGCGCCTCCGCAAGGATCTATGCAAAGGATGCGGGCTGTGCATAGAGGTCTGTGAGTCCGGCGCGCTCGAGTTCTCGTCGGAGCTAGGTCCCTATGGATCTTACGTAGTGCAGCCCTCAGAGGCCGACTGCACAGGGTGCGGGCAGTGCGCAGACATATGTCCGGATGGAGCGATCACTCTCTCTTGACCAGTGTACCCC
>JAAYAB010000056.1 GCA_012719595.1 Bacillota bacterium | reverse complement strand
CTGATCGATCACGCCGTCACCGTCGAAGTCCTTTGTGGCCTGAAGTGCGATCTCAGTCACGACGTCCCACGTGAACTCATCCTTCAGATAGAGCTCATCCAGCATCGGCCAGCCGTTCTCCTTGAACATCGTCTTGTTCCAGATGAAGAAGCTGGTCAGGGAGGTTCTGTCAGTGGCTGCGATTGCGTACTTCTCACCCCTGAACGAGAACGAATCCATGACCGATCGGTCGGATACACTGTGTTTCCGCCGAGATCGTACTGGCCCCACTCATAGGCCAGAGCGACGGATGGCATTACGGCCAATACCAGTACAACCAACAGAACACTTATGGTTCTTCTCATGGTCTTACCTCCTCTTTAGTGACTCAGACTTCGCCTGTGACGAGTTGACCGTTTCGTACAGATACCTCCAGAGATGCGATCACCTCCCAAAGATTCGGACCGTCAACGTGTCTGCTGGCAAACACCTCCTTTTCGACTGAGCAAGCTAATGACATGCAATACGGTCTAGCCTACCAACCCGGTTCGCTCGATAGTCTCGACAAAGAACCTCTGGCAAAATATGTATAGAGCTACCAAAGGCGCCATGACGAGCACGCTGCCGGTGTTGTTGATGATGCTTGTGTACGGCGAGACAATCTGGTTGTTGTCACCGATGACCTCGATAGCGGTTCGGCGTGCCAGGTCTCCCAGCATGTTTGGCAAGTACTTCTTGCCGCCAAGGAACATGGTGACAATCAAGCTGTCATTCCACTGCCACACGACCGAAAACAGGAAGACAACGACCAAACCCGGCACGGCACTTGGAACCATGACTCTCAAGAACGTGGCAAACGGTCCGGCGCCGTCCACGTAAGCAGCGTCCTCAAGATCCTGCGGCAGACCCTTGAAGAACTGCCTCATGATGTAGATCAGCAATCCGCTCTTCAATCCCATGCCCAGAGCTGACGTCAGTATCGCCGGCCAGAGCGTTCCTATCAGGTTGATCCCGCCGTCCGGAAGCAGTCCGTAAAGGTCGAAGTATCTGAAGTTGAGGTACTGAGGGATCAGAGTCATCTCCGGAGGAACGATCAGGGTGAGTATGACCAGCGAAAACCAAAGATTGCCGCCCTTTATGCGGTAACGGGCGAACCCGTACCCGATTACAGTGCATGACATCAGCTGCAGAGCTGCAGCAAGCAAAGAGAGCGCTGCCGAGTTCAGAAAGGCGCTCGGGTACTCCATCAGGCGCCAAGCCATACGGATGTTGTCCAACGTCAGCCTGTTGGGCACCCACCTCACGGATGGATCATAGAGGTCATTCTCAGGCATCAGAGCGGACACGCAGTTGATCAACAGCGGATACAGCACTATGAAGCCGATCCCTATGATTAGCACAGCTCTCAGGACACTCCACACGAGTGCAGCAAGCTTGATCGACCTAAGCATACGGAGCAGCTTTGGCTGTACTTGCAAAGGCCTGTCGGCACTCACTGTAGTACTCACGCTACCGCCTCCGAATCACTAGTTGTAGTAGAAGACCCGCCTCGAGACAACGCCCACAGAGATGGCTATCACCACAGAGACCGCTGCGAAGTAGATCATGCTCATGGCGCAGCTCACACCGTGCCCGAGTGCGCCGAACGCCGCATCCCTGATCGACAACACTGCAGTGTTGCTTGGGCCAACAAAGAAGTCAACGAGCGTATACACCATGTTGGTTAGGATCAGCGGGCTGATCATTGGGAACGTGATGAGCCAGAAGCTCTCCCATCCGGTGCTCCCCTCTACCTCAGCCGCCTCATACAGCGCCCTCGGTATAGACTGCAGCCCTGCAAGGAAGACAAGCATCTGGATGCCTGAGAGCCGCACGATTTCGGGTATCGCGTTTGCAGCGGAGACCAGATAGTCGACCACCGACTTGGGCAGGCCGACCTGTTTCTCGAAGAACTGCCCCAGTGTGTCGACGTCAAAGAAGCCCAACGAAGCCTGCGTGGCCGTTCCCATGATCGTCGCGATGTAGTCCGATCCCCTAAGGGCCACGACTATGCTCGAACTGGTAATCACCGGCAGGAAGAAAACCACCCGAGCCGCCATTCGGCCCTTGAACTTCTGGTTAAGTACTGCCGCAGTGAAGAAGCTGAAGCAGAGAACCAGGGGAACTGTCAACACCATGCGGATGACCGTCTCAAATATCCGCCGAGTGAAAAGAGGATCGATGAACAGAGCCCGTTCGTAGTTGGCCAGACGAACGTATTCGAACTGAGCTCCAGTAGGAGTCAACGTAAGCTTGTGGAGGCTGTAGAAGACCGACTGGGCAAACGGCACAATGAAAAACAGGGCAAACCCAATGAGAAACGGCATGATGAACAGATACCCGGTCACCTGGTGTCTCACGTCCAGTGTCAGCCTTCTTCTCCGAGGAATGACGCTCATCAGAGTCCCTCCTCAACTACTGCGAATCCTCTGGCTTGAACAGTGACTTCGTCCAGCTGGACGCTGTAGTCGTTGTAGTTGACGACGACAGTCCTGCCGTTGGCGAACCTCGTCAAATAGACCCTTTCCTCCAGCTTCCGGTGGTCGACGATCGGTTCGTGGCGGACGCCCTCCAGTGCCGAGTTGACAGCCCTCTGTGCCGCCACAACCTGGTCCAGCCAGTCGCTGAAGCGCCCGCTGACCAGCCAGTGGAAGTCCGTGTCGATAACCAGTGACGAATCGCGGTAGTAAAGCGTGTAACTCAGGGCGGAACCCGTCTCGATCGCCTTCAAGATCTCTGCGCGAGGATCATGCGAAAGGTTGACGGGCGGCCCGGCGTGGTCAATGAGGCCGTGTATCGCAATCTGGTAGAAAGGAACACTCTCATCTTCGATGGCGAACGCACTGTGTCCGGTCGGAGCGCCGACCACCGAATCTGCATAGGGCAGTGCATAGACGTTGCCGCCCTCGACAATCAGGCCCCCGCCGGCAGCACTGCGAATGCTTTCAAGTGCCGACTTGGTGATGCGAAGGCTCTGCTGCCTGTCAACGAGCCGCTGGGGATCTCGGCGGAAGTCAGAGTCTACGTACTTGCCCAGGCTCGAAAAAGAGACCGAGTCTACGCCAAGCTTGACAATCTGATCCATGACGCTCTTCACCATGTCAGACAGCCGATAAGGTGACAGGATGTAGCCCGACTGCGAGCCCAAGCGCCGGGAAGAAGCCGGGTGGTACTTGTAGATGAGGGCGTGTCTGCGGTCAAGGGAACGCGCCGCGTCCCGGTTCGCTCTGAATCCCTTGTCCCACCAGATGTTGAGAATCTCTATGTCGGGATAGAGCCCCACGCCTAATGACTGAGCTGTGTCAAGGAGGTTTTGAAAATCTCTCCGAGACCCCAGGGCGCTCTCCAGCGAGACGCTATAGGGGAAATGGTTCCTCATTCCGCCCACAAGCCACCCGCAGAGCCGCGCTTTCAGATCGCCGACTCCGAGCTCTGCCAGAGTGCGGAGCATTGCTCCGCCCTCTGCGAACGTCGTGAGAGGTATAACCCGCCTGACGGGGAACCCCAGGACGGGCTTGTTGACATCGATTCCCGCGACTATGTCCACATAGAGCGGGTACTCGTCGGTCCCTGTCCTTTGCTTGAGCCCGAACTGGCGAATCAGGTACTCCCTGTACCACCGTGCCATCCCGACGTAACTTGCATCTTCGCTCTGCAAGAACGTGTACCGGACCTGGACGTTGCAGTCGGGAAGCCTGCTCTGGTAAAGGTTGATCGCGTACCTGTCCATCCAGTGGGTCTCAGTGTTTTCTAGCCGCAAGGTGGTCAAAGGAATCAACATGAATGACGAGTACACTGTGTTGTAGGAGCTGACCTTGCCGGATACGTTCGCGTTGATCAACGCCAGCGCGTCTCCGTCCTCGACTATGGCCAGGAATGCGGAGTCGCCGCGCTTCATTCCAAAGACGGGCATATAGATCTGGTCGGTGTATGCATAGACAGCCACAGGCGTGGCAATGGCCCGGTCTTGCCCGTAGACTCGCTGTCTGTAAGAAGGATAGAGCTGCTTGCCGTTGTTGAGGTATATGAGCGCTCCGCTGCCGTCCGGCACGAGCATGTAACCCTGCTGGTCTGTTCCTGCTGCGTGGAAGTACTCCAGAAGGGTGATCGTGGTGAGAGGCAAGGTCGCGCGCTCACCTGTGGCGAGCTCCGCGTCGATCGGGTACTCGATCTGGTCGACAGGGATCTTCACCAGGAGGTCACGGCCGTCAATCCTGTACTCTATGGTGACTGCAAACACCTCGTGGTTCGGCAGCAGCGGGTTCAGGCCGAACGCCTCCAGGTCTGCGGACTTCTCCTCCGGTGTGAAGCCGGCCTCCTTGAATATCCGTATGAGACCGTCGCGATCCCACGCCATGACCCGCCTGTTTATGAGATAGGTCGGTGTATCGATGAGCGGAGCAAGATCTTCGAAAGTCATGTCTCGTACGCTGGTGATGTCAGTGCGGTATGCCAGCATTGTAAGGAGCATGTGCTGCAACGTATCGAGCCAGTTTCTCCCGGTCAGTGGCTGGCCTAGAGAGACCATCGTGTAGTCCTGCAGCAGAACCTCGAGATCGGCGAACGTTGCATTCTGTCTGGTCTCGCCCGGTTGGAGTTTCCTGAGCAGAATAGGAGTGTAGTTCTTCTCGATAAGCGTCTTATCGGCTTCCGACTGGACCTTGGACAAGATGAGCTCCTCAAATCTGTCTGCAGGCATCAACTCGACCAGATAGTCAGCATCCTTCCATCGCTTGCCGAAACGGTAGGTTATGCGTATCCCATCAGGGAGTATCGTCTCTTCGTGCTGGCCCAGCAACACGCTGTCATTGTAGTTGTCCATGGTCTTTCTGATGTGGTCAGGTGTGTAGTACTCGATCCCTACCTGAGCCTTAAGCCTGTTCTGCGCGGCGCCGCTCAGGACTTTCTCAATTGAGCCGATGTCCTGCGGATTGGAGTACCATACCGTGCCTGTCTCATTGTCTCTCACCGCCACCTCAGACGTGCTCGGCTTGTAGAGCAGAGTGACATATTCATTCGAGGCAACGGCATTGAATTCATCGGGCGACTCAAAGTCCTCTATAGCAGCGGAGGCGATCCGACCGCCGGCGACTGCGACAAGTATGGTAAGTATCGCCATCAGCACTAAGGCCTTCGCTTTGGAGTCCATATCAACTGGCTGCCTCCTTATCGACCACTTCGATGCAATTGCTCCGCCCGCACCCTCGACGACCCGGCCTAACTCCTCAAGTAAGCACAAATCGTCGTGATCACATCACGAATCCGGTACAGCTCGCTCTCCTTGTTCCTCCTTCGCCAAACCGCGGCGTAGTCCGTCATCCACAACTCCATCTGTTCGGCCAGGGGCCAGGGCTCAATCAAGAGCCTCGGAACGTGCTGGCCAAGGTCTCGCTTCTTTATGATCAACGCGAGCGCCTGACACAGGTGAATCCCGCGTGCAGACACCTCAAACTCGTCCATATCGTCGAACCTGTCTTTGCGAATGCAGCTTCGCAGCCTCGCAACCTCAGCCCCTATTTCCTGAGCCCTGCTTCCTGCCGACACCAGCTCGTCTGGGTCGCACTGAGTCAGGCACTCGCGATCTGCCTCGGGAAACCGTGAGCCCACACTCTTGGAATGGGCCCAGGCAGAGATCACTCCCCATGACACGATCTGCTGCCGCGCAAGATCAGCCAGCAGCCCGACGAGGCTGCCTGAGGAATCGCCGTACTCGACCACGGAAATACGCCGCCACTGCTCCTTTGCATCGGAATCGCCGTCGGGATTCCACGACAAGGAAGCCCCATAGATCATTCCGGGCATCGAGTTGGCAAAAAGATTGATGTGGCCGTGGTCGCCCCAATCGGTGTTGAGGACCCCGATCGCGTGGTACTCGCGGCCGAGCGCAACCATCCCTCTGATGTTGGCGAACGACACATCCATATCGTTCATGAGCCTGTTCCAACCCCGCACCCCTGGACAGACATATTGGTCGAATCCGAGCTCCGCGACCGACGAAACCCTCGGCACCTTTACATCCGCAGCGTAGTCTCAGTCAGCGCAATCCTCGACTGCGAGGAGAGCACATATCCGCCCGGCATTGGCGTCAACGACAGTGGTTGCGGGATCAGAGATACCATAATCGAGTGCCTCCGCCCGATACTATAGCTTGTAGATGATCTCGCGATAGACGTCACTGACGAACCCAACCACTCGACCCACGACCGTGCTGAACAGAAGGCCGATGAAGATCATCGCTCCCATGCCCAGAACCGTCACCACAGATGACCACACAGTCTTGGG
>JAAYAB010000305.1 GCA_012719595.1 Bacillota bacterium | reverse complement strand
CTTCGCCAAAGGCCATCTTTACCCGCTCATTGATGTTCCTAAGGCCTATGCTCGTGTTCGTCGCCTCTACCTGGCCGCTCAGAACCATCTCAATGTGGTGCAGATCGACGCCCCGTCCGTCGTCCTCGACGCTGATCCTGAGCTTGCCATCGGATACCTCCGCGAACAGGTGAATCTGGCAAGTACCCGAGTATTTCTCGACGTTGTGAATAATGCAGTTCTCTACGATAGGCTGCAGTGTCAGCCTGGGAATCTTGCACGAATGCACGGAGGGCGGGACCTCTGAATGGAAGTCCAGCCTCTCCTCGAACCTGGTCTTCTGGATCCGGATGTAGTGTTCGACAAACTCAAGGTCTTCACCGACGGTGATGATGTCCGGCCCCTTTATCGAGCCCCTGAGGAGCTTCGATAGAGATCTGACCATTAGCGGTATCTCTTGATTTCCGAGCTGGGTGGCCTTCCAGTTGATCGTATCGAGCGTGTTGTACAGGAAATGCGGGTTTATCTGTTGCTGCAGCATCTTGTACCTCATTTCCATGATCATGAGCTGCCGGGTGTACACCTCGCTGACCAGACGGTCAATCTCCTGAACCATTTTGGAGAAGCCTCTGGAGAGCTGCGCGACCTCTGTGAACCCCAACTGCGGGAGTTGCGGATCTGAGACATAGTCGTCCAAAGCGGCTGTGTAGTCTCCGGTTTCGACCACCCCCATCGCCTTTGTGAGTCGAATGAGTGGGCGGCTGATAGCGTTGGCGAAGCCGTAACCGATCGTCACAACCACTATCACAATCAGCACGAGGCTGATCGTGTAGAAGACGTTGATGTTGTTGATGCTGCTCAGAAGGTCTCTGGTCGACAGCATATACACGAGCGACCAGTCATTGTGAGACAGCGTCTTCGTCGAGACGAAGTGAAGCTCATTGCCTAGCCTCACGATCTCCCATGCATTCGAGTTGCCCCGGCGGTCCAGGACTTGCTGCGTCGCGACAGCCAGAGGAGCTCTCGACAGGACCTGGTCGCCTGCGATACACACGATGTCAGGACTGTACTTCTCCGATATAACGGGCGCAGTAGTCAAGAAACCGCTGGCGTCCACATTCATGATGAGTGTGCCAAGCGGCCTGAACTTGTTGCCCGAGATGTCCCGAATCAGGCGGCAGAGAGTGATCACGTTGTCGCCCGCCATGTTGGCTACCCAGCCGCAGGACCCGTTCTTCTCCCGGGCAACGCTGATAACATGGTCAAGGGGTTCGCCTGTCAGGTTTGCGATGTGAAGGCGCCCCGTATCGACTCGGGTGCCGTCCAGGAACACAAAGCTTATAGAGACAATGCTCTTGTTCATGATCCATCTGGTGAACAGCTGGGTGTAGAGGTCGTTGGCTGCCTGGTAGGAGCCGTAGAGGTCTGACGAATCATAATACTTCGTCAAGTTGCTCTGAATGTCGTGATTGGAGAGCACCTCAAACGACAGGCTCTCGATTTCAGACAGCTTGGCATCGGCAATGAGCGCGTGAAGGCTCAGAACCTCAGCCGACTCCCTGTAGACCAGGTTGGTGTACGTGTCGTAGAGGTTGACCATGAATGCAATCGAGACAACTGCTATGACCACTGCCTCCATGATCAGCAGGGTAAAGAGGCCCTTCTTGACAGGAATCAGTCGCATGGAATCACACTCGACATCTACGAGTGAAGTGCCGCCTGTGCTCGACGAGTCTCGCACAGGCAGTCACGGAATCGCATCTCCATGACAGCTGATGTGGGATTTGTCAGTGTATCAGGCTGTCTCGCAGCGTCGACAGACAGTGAGTTGAGATCAATGTCGGAATACACCATCATTATACATTAACCGAGGTCGTATTCGTAAAGGACGACTCAGCACCTCTGGTTTTTGGAGTCCGATGTCGGATAAGTGAATTGACTGCACTCGGACGCGGCAATACGCTCAGGTTGGCTACAAAATCGGTGAGGAGGGAGATCGCGCGTGAAAAGACGAGTGGTGGTTGTCCTTCTGTCTCTGGCGTTAGTCGTTGCCTCTGTCGGTTGTGCCGTCGCAGCCGAACCGCTGCGGATCATGTGGTGGGGATCTCAGCTTCGGCATGACAGAACTCTTGCCGTTCTCGACTTGTACACTAAGCTGACTGGCGTGGAGTTCGAACCTGAGTTCTATGGCTTTGATGACTACATCTCCAAACTCAACATCCTCATTGCAGCCAATGACGCCCCAGACATCATGCAGATGGGCGGCAACTTCCCAACCTACATGGACCACATCGAGATTCTGAATCCGTATCTTGAGGATGGAACGATCGACACTTCGAACACAGATCCGAGCTTCATAGCTATCACTACTCTGGAGGGACAGACAGTCGGCCTGTCATCCGGAACCAATGCTCCCGCTCTTGCCTATGATCCTGAGCTGTTTGCGGCCGCAGGCATCCCAGAGCCCGCCTTTAACTGGACATGGGAGGAGTTCGAGCAGGCCGCGTTGACGATCGCAGAGAAACTGGGCATTCTGGGAGTGGCCCTGACTCGCAGTGACGAGTTCTGGATTCTGACCACGGTCGTCAGCCAGTATGACACGGGCGAGAGCCTGTTCGAGGAGCCTTACAGACTGGCGCTCGATTATGAGAACGACCAGTATGTAGCCGACTACCTGGCTATGGTCTATAGGCTGACGAAGGCAGGGGCGTATCCCACTCCTGCCCAGATGGCGGAGATCAAGGACATTGAGGGGAACCCGCTTGTCAGGGGCGAAGCTGCCATGGCCTGGCTCTACAGCAACCAATTCGTGGCGCTTTCCAACGCTGCGGGCAGACCGCTCAAGCTGGTATGCCTGCCGAGGCGGTACAAGGATGGGCCGCTGTCCCAGACCATAATGTCTTCGCAGATGCTCTGCATGTCGAAGACGTCAGAGCAGAAGGAAGAGGTAGCGAAGTTTCTCAACTTCTGGGTAAACAGCGTTGACGCGAACCTCAT
>JAAYAB010000304.1 GCA_012719595.1 Bacillota bacterium | reverse complement strand
TCTGAATATTCCGGGTGAGAGCCTGGTAGGCGTGTACTCCGCCAACGAGTACCTGACCCGGTCCAACCTCATGAAGGCATACCGGTTTCCGGAGTACCACACTCCCATGCGATCCGGAGACAGAGTCGCGGTGATCGGTGGGGGAAACGTGGCTATGGACGCAGCCCGGACTGCTGTGAGGCTTGGAGCGAAGGAGGTCTTCCTGGTCTACCGCAGGTCGAGGGCAGAAATGCCGACGAGGCTCGAGGAGGTCGTAAACGCCGAAGAGGAAGGCGTCAAATTCATGCTGCTGACAAATCCGGTGCGGATCCTGGGCGACGAGAACGGCGCAGTTCGAGCAATCGAGTGCGTTCGCATGGAGCTCGGCGAGCCTGATTCGAGCGGGAGACGGCGGCCCGTGCCAGTACAAGGGTCCGAGCATACGCTCGACGTCGACACGGTCATTGTTGCGATCGGCCAGGGCCCGAATACACTCTTCACACAGAGCGCTCCCGAAATCGCGACCGACAGACGGGGGTACATCATCGCTGACTGCGAGACAGGCGCAACGAGCGCGGAGGGGCTTTACGCCGGAGGCGACATCGTCACGGGTGCCGCTACTGTAATAGCGGCTATGGGAGCAGGAAGAAGAGCAGCTGCTGCAATCGACCAGTACCTGCGGAGCTGTTGACCAGGTCAGCAGTAAGAGGTATAATTCTGTTGGTGTGCCTGGGTGCATCGTGCCCAGGCTGTTACCATGTAGAAAGCGATGTGGTTGAACCGTGGCGCGTCTTGATTTCAGGGGGGGAGTACACCCCGGAGATTTCAAAGAACTCAGTGCAGACAAGCCGATCCGGACAGTCGAACCACCGGAACAGGTACTCATTCCTCTGTCTCAGCATATCGGCGCACCCTGTGCACCGCTCGTGAAGAAGGGCGACAGGGTGCTGGTAGGACAGAAGATTGGTGACTCTGACGCCAGGCTGACCGTGCCTGTCCACTCGAGCGTGTCTGGAACGGTCTCAGGCATAGTGGACATAGAGGTGCCGGGCGGAAAGCGGGTCCACGCAGTGAACATCAGCAACGACGGGCAGTATGAGCTCTCGTCCGATGCCACTGCTGAGGGCGATCCTGCCGAGCTTGAGCCGTCTGAGATCATCAAGAGGATCAGAGACGCAGGAATAGTCGGAATGGGCGGAGCTGCCTTTCCGACGTACTTCAAGCTGAGCATTCCTGAGGGCAAGCACGCAGACGCGCTCATCGTGAATGGCGTGGAATGTGAACCCTACTTGACTGCAGACCACAGACTGATGCTGGAGAGCCCGGACGAGGTCATCCGAGGAGCGAACCTCGCTCGTGCAGCCCTTCAGGCGAAGCGCGTGTACATCGGAATAGAAGACAACAAGCCCGACGCCATCAAAGTGCTGACCGAAAAGGTCTCAGCCCTGCCTGACGTCGAGGTCGTGCCGCTGCGAGTGAAGTATCCACAGGGCGCCGAGAAGCAGCTCATAAAGGCGATCCTCGGGAGAGAGGTTCCATCCGGAGGGCTTCCCATCGATGTCGGTGTCGTCGTCATCAATGTCGGTACAGCTGCAGCGATTGCAGATGCACTGTATAGCGGCATGCCGCTCGTGAGGAGGGTGCTGACGATCACCGGCGGCATAGTGCGCCAGCCCGGAAACATCCTGGCCAGAGTCGGCACGCCCGTGAGCCATCTTGTCGACGCTTGCGGCGGCCTGTCCGAACCGTTGGGCAAGGTCGTGTACGGCGGACCGATGATGGGGATCGCTCACCACACCCTTGAGACTCCGGTGGTCAAGGGTATGTCGGGTGTTCTCGTGTACTCACAGGCCGAGGCGAAGGCGACGCAGCCGACTGCCTGTGTGCGATGCGGCAAGTGCATCGAGGCGTGCCCGATGGGGTTGATGCCTGGGACCCTGGCGCAGATGATTGAGACAGGAAGATACGACCTGGCTGCAAGCGAGCACATCGCTGACTGCATCGAGTGCGGGTGCTGCGCGTACATCTGCCCGGCCTATCGTCCGATTGTTCAGGCAATACGCCAGGGCAAAGCCGAGATCGCCCTAAGGAAGAGCCGCAGCGCGTAGCGAGTGCGGCCTGCACCAAGCGGTGCGAGTCGCTCGGCCGCACCGGGCGCTCAGACGCCCTGGCGGGGCAAGACTGAGCCGCGGCGCTTGAGCCGGAGGCATCACTTTCAGGGTCTTGAGTCGGAAGGAGAATCGGCATGCAAAGTGCCACAGCAATCACTGTATCGTCATCGCCGCACCTTAGGACAGGTGTCACTACTCAGGTCATCATGCGCGAAGTCTTCATAGCTCTGATGCCTGCTGCAATTGCCGGCATCGTCTTTTTTGGCTTGCAGGCCGCTCTGATCATCCTTGTCTCGGTGGTCACTGCAGTCATTGCCGAAGCGCTCGCCCAGAAGGCCTTGGGCAGGCCGGTGACCGTAAGCGATGGTAGTGCGGCTGTCGCAGGCCTTCTGTTTGCGCTCGCGTTGCCGCCCACGGTCGACCTATGGCTCCCGGTAGTTGGGGCTTTCCTGATGATCGTCATCGCGAAGCAGCTCTTCGGGGGGCTGGGCCACAACCCGTTCAACCCTGCACACGTTGGACGGGCTATACTGCTGGCCTCATGGCCGGTGGCAATGACGACGTGGGTATGGCCCAGATTCGGGTCGATAGAGACGGCCGTTGCGGGCGAGACCGTAAGGCAAGGGCTTGACGCCCTGACTGGTGCGACCCCGCTCGCCCTGATGAGGTACCACGGAATTCGCGTCTCGAACGAGGCCCTCTTCCTGGGCAATATCTCTGGATGCATCGGTGAAACCTCGGTCCTGGCACTGTTGATCGGTGCAGCCTACCTGTTGTACAGAGGGCACATCACCTGGCACATACCGGTGTCGTTCATGGCGACCGTTGCAGTGCTGATGGCCGTGATG
>JAAYAB010000303.1 GCA_012719595.1 Bacillota bacterium | reverse complement strand
TGCATCCAGTACACGCATGATCGGAAATGTAGCAGCAACCGTCGCTGGAGGTCTTTATGTAGGAGCGGCCGGTACCACGACCGTCAACGTCATTGCGGGCGAAACCCATGCCTTTGTAGAGCATAGTAAGATCAACACCAATACTGCCAGCGGGCCGAGCGGAGCCGGCCAGTCTCTCAGCGTCAAGGCGAGCGACCATGCGTACGGCCTCAGTGTCAGTGGCACGATAGGCGTCGGGGCAGCGGGATTGGGCGCAGGGGTCGATACACTGGTCTTTGCGGGCACAACCAAGGCTTATGTGGAAGGCGGAGAGATCCAGGCGAAAGACAGGGCAGTAGTGGAAGCCCAGTCAACACAGAGCGCCACCTCGTTTGCAGTGAGTGGAGCGGGTGGGATTGTCGGCGCGGCAGGGACAGGAGTGGTGGCGGTCTTTGCAAGCACTACAGAAGCCTACCTTCGTTCTGTTGACGTTACTGCCGGTTCTTTGACTGTAGCCTCCGAGCATGACAGTCGGCTGCTGATAGCAGCAGGAGGGTTTGCTGGAGGGCTTGGGGCGCTCGCCGGAACACTCTCGGTGGTGTCCGATGACAGCACCACTAAGGCATACATCGACGACTCAACGGTGCAGACAACCGACGAAGACGGCGTCGATGTCAGTGCAGACAGCGAGTCAGAGATCCGCAACTACGTAGCGAGCGGAGCGGCTGGCACTTCCGGCACCGCGGCCGGCAGCGTTCTGGTCAGTCTGAGCAGCAACACGACCCAGGCATATGTGAAGAACTCGGCTTTGGGTGCTCCCAACCCGGGCAATCGCATCCGCAACAGCGCTGCATCGGATGACATGGCGAAGATCGCCGTTCGAGCTTCAGATTCGGTAGACGTGAATGCAGAGGCCTATAGCTTTGCGGCCGGCAGCGCAGCGGCTGGCATCGTAGGCGCTGCTGCACACAAGGGCGGCAACGTTGTCTCTCTGATAGGTGCAGGGACTGCTTCCGGCCCTTCCACTAACGTCGGTCTTGCCTCCGGACTGCTCTTGGTGACTAGCGAGCGCACTGGGAAAGTGAGCTCGAAGTCCGTGGCGGGCGCCGGCGGCGTTGCCGCGGGTGCCGGATCGGCTGCCACCGCGTTGGTGGGAAGCCCGCTGCAAGCTGCAGAGGTGAAAGCCGCCATTGGCAATGGCGTTACGGTCTCGAGCCCGGATTCGTCCGTAAAGGTGCAAGCGCTCTCCAAGCCTCAGGTGTCTGCGCTGGCCGAAGGTTTCGCCGGGTCCCTGCTCGTTGGAATCGGAGCCTCCCTAGCTACGGCGACCTCATACGTTGCAACAGATGCACGAGTCGGAACGGGCGGGAGCATTACTGCCAAGCGTCTCGAAGTCAATGCCCTCGCCTCCCCGAGCAGCACCGATATACCGACTGCTTCGGCTACTGCGCTCGGAGCAACCATCGGTCTATTGGTCGGCGAAGCTGTGCATACCGGCATTGCAGGTTCTAGCTCCACTGTGACCGCCTCCGTCGGTTCGGCCCTCGAGATCACCGGGGACGTTCAGATATTGGCCGACAACTCGACCTGGCAGCGGGCGACCGTTGCGGGCGTATCCGGTGGATACGTGGGAGTCGGAGCACACCTCGCGAATGCCACTTCTGACAGTACTACCACAGCGACACTGGGTGACGGAGTCACCGGTTCAGTGGGAGGCACGCTGTCTGTCAAAGCTATCGGACACGACGCCACGTATTCGAAGGCTGTATCCGGAACCGGAGGCGTCATCGGCGCGCCGGCCGCCACAGCACGTACAGTCAATGAGTCTGAGACAGCGGCAGAGATCGGAGGCGGTTCGTCGACAGCTTCGTTCGTTGCGAACGCGGTGGCGCTGAACTCCGAGCATATTGCCTCCTTCGACGGGCAGAGCGACACACTGAACGCTGCTATCATCGGTGCCAGCGGTGCGATTGCAGACAACACTGTAGACTCAAGAGTCGCGGCTCGGATTCGGGAAGGGGCTAAGCTGCAGACACTGGATCTCGTCGCGATTGCTGAGAACAAAGTCCGCAAGCCGGCGTTGAGCGGCACCGACTTCAATGTGACGGCCGGCTCGGGTGGAGCCTATATAGGAGCCGCAGCGCTGAGCGAGTCTTACATCCGGTTGGACACACGGGTGACGATAGGCAAGAACGCAGTAGTCCAAGTGACCGGCGATCGCATGAACCCGGGCAGGACGGACTTCATAGCGATCAACGATATCGAGGCAGGAGACAGAACCAAGCTTGATGCCGGCGGCGCCATTTCGCTCGCACTAGCCGAATCACGCATAAACGTCGGTTCTGACGACGATCCGAGTGTCGCCGAGGTAGAGATGCTTGACAACTCCCGTCTCGGCTCCGTCGGCACGGTGAACCTAGCTGCTCGCACTCGTGCGGTAGTCGAGGCGAGTGCAGACGCGAAGACCTATGGATTGGCTGCAGCTGCTCGGGGAATCTCAAGCACAACCATAGACTCCAGCAACAAGGTGACTCTCGCCAACGGCGCGAAGATCAGTGCGGACGGAGACGTGAATCTTTACGCAGGACGGGACGCACGACGAGGCGATCTGGGCCAGGCAATCGACAGCTACCTGAGCTCGGTTGCGAGGACCGATCTCTTCAACAAGACCGCGTTCCCGATAGTAACCGTTCCAGCGGCTGATGCAGCCATTACGCAGGAAAACCTGATTAGGACCGGATCTCAGTCAGAAGTCAGGAGCGCCAGCGATGTGAATCTCGTCGCCACAAAAGGTTCAGCCACTGCCACTGGCGTAGGGATTGGTAAGGATCTCTATCGTCAGCTTGCTGAGGATATAGCCGATGCCCTCGAGGTTGTCGGTATAGGCGATGGCGGCTTGTCCCTGGAGATTCGAGGAGGCTCTAGCAAGCACGAGTCCAGCTCAGGAGTGATCGTGGATGGGCTCGTTAACGCCGGAACCTGGAACAAGCGAAGGTTCGAGATCAACGCAGCTGGCAATGTAGTACCTGGCGAATACAGTGAAGGGATATGGTATACCGAGACCACAGAAGATGTCGTAAACAACATGTTGGAGCGCCTCCAGGTTCTGAAGATGCTCCGGGGTGAGTACAAAGATGACCCAAGTGTGAGAGCCGCGTACGACGCCGAGATAAGCTTCATTGAGCATCAACTGCTCTCCCTCGGGTATGCAGAACAGGATGATGAAGGACGGATCATCCCAATCAGAACTGCCATCGTCGACTACATCAATGTCGGCCCTGTCGCGGCGCGAGGTGGCGATGTGAATGCGACTGCAGACTACCTGACAGGTAGTGGCAGAATAGTGGCATCCAATGACACTGGGATCTTCATCGAAAACAAGAGTGCGAAATTCCTCCGCCTCAGCGACGTGATTATTGAGGACAAGGGTGGCAAGGTGTTCTTTAACCAGGCTCCCGTTTCGAGCAAGGACCAAGTGAGTGCACGCAACCGCCCTGGCACCTCAGTGGCCAATAACCTGCAGATAGAGGCAGCCGGCAGCTCGAGCAGTAACCCGTCCATTACCATAACGAATACCTTCAATCCTACGGGTACGGACGTACCTGTGCCTGATATCGTGTTGACCGGCGAGATCCTCAATCGAACTGGGACTGTGACGATCAGCAATCGCAAGGGAAGTATCAAGCTCCAGGGCGAGACCATTGGGCAGGCGCCGCGGATCATCGCTGCGACGATCGAAATGACTGCTGGTGCAGACATATTCCAGGCCTATGTCGACGGATTCTATCACGTCGGCGGCGATCCGTTTGAGGCGCATAGATCGTACGTAATAGACCGGGAGAACTGGATCAAAGAGGATGCTGGGCTTGATTACTGGAACACCTATTCGGAGGATGATGGCGGCAGCGAGTCTTACGATTGGAGAGTAGGCGGCTCGCTCATAGCCGGCAACAACATTTTCCTGAGTGCGCGCTATCTCAATATAAACGGGACAATCCAAAGCGGGATTCCCGACAGGAACATAGCCATTCTAGGATCTTCTGGGCAGTACAAAGTCGGCGAGGAAGAGGTAGAGATATTGCCCGGGGTCACGGTCACAATGGATAAACTTGGCACTCTCAACGAGTACTTGATTTGGGCTGCCGAAGACTGGGCAACCAACAACGACGGGAGCAAGTCGCCGCGCTACCTGATTAACAGCTATCACGATGTCGACGTCTACTACAACGCTGAGACCGACAGGATTGAGATTGATCCAATAAAGGTGCAGGGCGGATATGTGGAGCTCTACGGAGCGATCATGAGCACGGGTGGTGGCGCCATCAAGGCGATGGACGGTTCCGGGTACATCAAGGTCTTCAACGACACGTCCAAGGACATCGTCATCAACGGGATTGATACCGGCAATGTCCACGGAGTGGTTCGGATCACCGACACCAGGAAGACTGACGCGAATGGTGTACCACTTACGACGGTGTATGAACGCGTGAATGGCGAGGTCTGGCGGCATGAGTACCGCGGCAGCACGTTAGCCAGTTCGTCCGGGCTCGGCACTCAGCGAGAGGCTACGTACTCGCCAAGCCTCTCGCGTTACTTCCTGACGCGCGGTCAGAACTGGGGGTATATCTGGATAGCTAAAGCCGAGACAAGCTCTCTGTTCTGGGATCTCGTGGACCTCCCGGAAAATGTGTACAACAAGGGTATTGAGAAATACGAAGACGTCACAGTGGACCTTCCCGATGGTCAGTACATATACGCCGAAGGTTGGCCATGGAGTTACTTCCTCACCTACAACAAGTTTGATCCACCGTTCGAGGGAGAGGTAACGCTGGATCAAATGGACCATGTGGCCCGGCGGGTGTGGATAGAGTATCACTTCGGGGATCTTTACAAGACCTATCACATCGAAGATACGTACAAGATGACCGGCAGTATCGTCTACAGCCACTCTATCAAAAGCAACTACGGTATTCCCATACAGTTCATCGGGCATGACCCAGGCGACGACGAGGTAGAAGTTGACGTTTTCAGCGAGGGCAACATCATCCTGGATGGTTCGGTCCACAGCACCGGTCGCACTAGGCTAACCTCCATGAGTGGATCGATCATA
>JAAYAB010000302.1 GCA_012719595.1 Bacillota bacterium | reverse complement strand
TGGTAATGCCTGGCGACCGGGTAGAGCTGAAGGGAGAGCTGATCACGCCGATAGCGATGGAGGAAGGGCTCAGGTTCGCTATTCGAGAGGGTGGCAGGACCGTCGGAGCCGGCGTGGTGACCAAGATCCTCAAGTAGAAGATCGATGCCAGGGTGCAGGTCGGGAAGACCTGCCGGCCTGCGCCCGCATTTGTCAGTTCTTGCGATGACGTAGGAGGTTGCTCACGGGTCCAAAACGGCCGCGAGCGTCTGGACGGACTCAGTGAGGGAATTTCTACAGAGTAGTTCGGTGCGAATCCGAGCGAGAATGGGGGTATGAGCAGGTGGCCAACCAGAAGATCCGGATCAGATTGAGGGCGTTTGACCACAGGCTGCTGGATCAGTCTGCAGAGAAGATAGTCGACACGGCGAAGAGGACCGGTGCCAGGGTATCGGGCCCAGTCCCGTTGCCGACCGAGAAAGAGGTTTTCACGGTCCTGAGGTCAGTCCATGTGAACAAGGACTCTCGGGAGCAGTTTGAGATGAGAACTCATAAGCGTCTGATTGACATTCTCGATCCCACACCCAAGACTGTTGATTCGCTGATGAGGCTGGATCTTCCAGCCGGGGTGGACATCGAGATCAAGCTGTGATACGACACAGGGGGTGCTGAAAATGGGAAAGGGACTCTTGGGAAAGAAACTGGGGATGACTCAGGTGTTCAACGACAAGGGCGAAGTCGTCCCGGTTACAGTCATACAGGCCGGACCCTGCGTCGTCATTCAGAAGAAGACTGAGGAAACCGACGGCTATTCCGCCATTCAGATTGGATATTCGGATCAGAGCGAGCGGAGGACGAACAAGCCCATGAGGGGGCATTTCGCCAAGGCGGGCGTCAGCCCGAAGAAAGTGGTTCGCGAGGTTCGGACTTCCGACGTCGGCAACTACGAAGTAGGGCAGGTTCTGAAGGTCGACATTTTCGCAGCTGGTGATGTGGTTGACGTCGTCGGCACTTCCAAAGGGAAGGGCTTTGCCGGCGTGATCAAGAGACATCACTTCAATAGAGGGCCTATGTCCCACGGTTCGATGTACCATCGCCGAACCGGATCGCTTGGAGCTACCGACCCTGCGAGGGTCTTCAAGGGACGCAAAATGCCGGGCAGAATGGGTGGAGAGACAGTGACGGCCGCTGGGCTGGAGGTAGTCAAGGTCGACACAGATCGAAACGTCATTCTGATCAAGGGCGCCGTCCCCGGTCCAAGAGGCGGACATGTATTTGTGAAGTCCAGCGTGAAGGCCAAGGCCAGGTAGAGCGCTGGTGACGTATTGCAGCGGGAAAGGAGGCCACTCGGATGCCCAAGGCGCCTTTATATAACAGCGAAGGCACTAGGATAGGCGAGATAGATCTCAATGAGAGCGTTTTCGGCGCAGAGGTCAAAGAAGCTCTGCTTCATCAAGTCGTGGTAATGCAGCTGGCGAACAAACGCCGTGGCACAGCGTCTACGAAGACGATATCTGAGGTCTCTGGCGGCGGCAGGAAGCCATGGCGGCAGAAAGGTACCGGAAGAGCGAGGCAGGGAAGCACTAGATCGCCCCTCTGGCCCGGAGGCGGAATCAACTTCGGACCCAAGCCGAGAGACTACTCGTTCAGGATACCGAAGTCTGCGAGGCCTGTGGCTATGCGGTCGGCTCTGTCAGCCAAGGCCGGCGACGACGAGATTGCTGTAGTGGAAGAGCTCCAGATGAGGGAGCCCAAGACCAAGGCCATGCACTCAGTCCTCGACAAGATCACCGGCGGGAGCAAAGTCCTGCTAGTCGTCAAGGACGCCGATGACAACGTGAAGAAGTCGGTGCGCAATATCCCATGGGTGCAGTTGATCGAGAGCAAGCGGCTGAACGTCTATGACGTGCTGAACAACGAAAGGGTCCTCTTCACGAAGGATGCCCTGCAGACGGTCGAGGAGGTGTGGGCCAATGCCTGATCCCCGAGACATAATCATCCGTCCGATCGTTACTGAGAAGAGCACTGCGTTGGTGGCCGGCCGGCAGTACACTTTCGAGGTCGACAAGAAGGCCACGAAGTCTATGATCAAGGACGCCATCGAGGAGATATTCAGCGTCAAGGTCAAGAGCGTAAACACCATGAGATACACAGGCAAGCGCAGACGGATGGGCGTGCACGAAGGCAAGCGGAAGGATTGGAAGAAGGCAGTCGTAACGCTCGAAGAGGGCCAGCAGATAGAGCTCTTTGAGGGCATGTAAGCTTGGAGGGAGTGTAGTATGCCGGTCAAGAAGTTCAAACCACTGACTCCGGGTCGCAGGGCGATGACTGTGTCGGATTTCTCCGACGTGACAACGACCGAACCCGAGAAGTCGCTCCTGGTTCCTCTGAAGAAGACCGGAGGCAGGAACTCATACGGCCGTGTCACTGCACGCCATCGCGGCGGCGGACACAAGAGGATGTATAGAATCATCGACTTCAAGAGAGACAAGGACGGGGTCCCGGCTAAGGTCGCGACCATAGAGTACGACCCGAACCGCAGCGCACGGATTGCCCTCCTGCACTACGCAGACGGCGAGAAGCGCTACATCCTGGTTCCCGAGGGGCTCAAGATCGGCGATACCGTGGTCTCCGGGCCTGATGCGGACATCAAGCCGGGCAACACGCTGCCGTTGGCGAACATCCCAGTGGGCACGATCATTCACAACGTCGAGCTCAGCCCTGGCAAGGGCGCTCAGATGGTGAGATCTGCCGGCGCGGGAGCGCAGCTCATGGCGAAGGAAGGCGACATGGCTCACATCAGACTCCCCAGCGGAGAGGTCAGGCTTGTCAGGCTGGAGTGCAGAGCCTCCATCGGACAGGTCGGCAATGTCGAGCACGAGAACATCACCGTCGGGAAAGCCGGAAGAAGCCGCTGGCTCGGCAGAAGGCCGCATACTCGTGGTCTGGCCATGAACCCGGTGGATCACCCGCACGGAGGCGGAGAGGGACGGTCCCCGGTCGGGCGCAAGAGCCCGGTTACGCCGTGGGGATACCCCACTCTTGGATACAAGACCAGGAAGGCCAAGCCGTCTGACAAGCTGATAGTGAGGCGGCGCAAGTAGCAAGGTCCAGAGCGAAGGTTTGATAGCCATGAGAGAGGAGGGGCATATATGGCCAGATCGCTAAAGAAGGGGCCGTACGCTCACGAGTCTCTGTTGAAGAAGGTTCGAGAGCTCAACGACGCGAACAAGAAGGAAGTCATCAAGACGTGGTCCAGGGCCTCCACCATCTTCCCTGAAATGGTCGGCCATACGATAGCCGTCCACGACGGCAGGAGACACGTCCCGATATACATCACTGAGGATATGGTCGGACACAAGCTCGGAGAGTTCGCACCTACGCGGACTTTCAGAGGTCACGGCGACAGGACTGAGCGGTCGACTGCGCTCAAGTAGTCGGTGCCACTAGGGGGTTTTGAAATATGGAAGCAAAAGCAATCGCTCGCCACGTGCGGATGTCCCCCAGAAAGGTCAGACGCGTAGTCGATCTGATCAGGGGGAAAAGCTGCGACGAGGCACTGGCGATCCTGAAGTTCGTGCCCCACGCAGGCGCTGAACCTGTGGAGAAAGTGCTCCGTTCAGCGATGGCGAATGCCGAGAACAACCACGGGATGGATCCCGGGTCGCTGTATGTTTCAAAGGCGATGGTCGACGGAGGCCCGACACTCAAGCGGATCATCCCGAGAATGCGCGGTATGGCTAACAGGATTCGAAAGCGGACCAGCCACATTACTGTGGTCGTCGAACAGAAGGAGGAGTAATGTGTGGGTCAGAAGGTTCATCCTTTGGGTCTGAGACTCGGCATCATCAAGGACTGGGACGGACGATGGTACGCCAACAAAAAGAGCTACCAGGAGTTCCTTCATGAGGACCTCAAGATACGCAGGTATATAAAGAAGAAGCTCTACGCTGCCGGAATCAGCCGGGTCGAGATCGAGCGGGCGGCGAACCGCGTGAAGGTCACCATCTTCACTGCTCGGCCGGGTATGGTCATTGGCAGAGGCGGCACTGAGGTCGACAAGCTCCGCAAAGAGCTCGAGACCATGTCCGGGAAGCAGGTGCAGGTCAATATCCAGGAAATCAAGGGTGTTGACCTGGACGCCCAGCTGGTCGCAGAGAGCATTGCGGCTCAGATAGAGAGAAGGATCTCGTTTCGTCGTGCCATGAAGCAGGCCCTCACCAGAGCCATGAAGGCGGGAGCCGAAGGCGTCAGGATGAAGGTCGGCGGGCGCCTGAACGGTGCTGAGATCGCCAGAACCGAAGGGTACAGCGAGGGCAAGGTGCCTCTTCATACCTTGCGGGCCGACATCGACTATGGTTTCGCCGAAGCCGACACGACAGCCGGCAAGATCGGAGTCAAGGTGTGGATATACAAAGGCGAGGTGCTTCCCGAGCGGTCTGAGACTGTTCGAAGCTAAAGGGGGGCAGTGACAATGCTGATGCCCAAGAGGGTCAAATATAGAAAGGTCCAGCGCGGTCGCATGACTGGCAAGGCCAAGCGTGGGACTACAGTGCAATTGGGAGACTATGGTCTTCAGACCCTTGATCCCGGCTGGATCACTGATAGACAGATCGAGGCTGCCCGTATCGCAATGACGCGGTACATCAAGAGGGGCGGAAAGGTCTGGATCAATATATTCCCTGACAAGCCGGTTACCGCGAAGCCCGCTGAGACGAGAATGGGCTCAGGGAAGGGAGCTCCCGATTACTGGGTGGCCGTAGTCAAGCCCGGCCGCGTGCTGTTCGAGATCGCCGGCGTGCCTGAGGAAATCGCCAGAGAGGCGTTCAGGCTGGCTAGCCACAAGCTTCCGGTGAAGACCAGATTCCTCGCTCGAGAGGGAACGGGTGGTGAAGTCGGTGAGAACTAAGGAGATACGCGACCTGTCTGCTGAGGAGCTCGATGCTCAGCTGAAAAACAGCAAGCAGGAGTTGTTCAATTTGAGGTTCCAGCTTGTGACCGGACAGCTGGACAATCCGATGAGAATCAGAGACGTCAAGAGAACCATCGCCCGTATCAAGACAATCATGAGAGAGCGCGAGACGGGCGGAGTAGACAGATGAGGGAAAGGAGGCGTCAGTAGATGGAGAGAAATGCCCGCAGGGTGATGACCGGCACTGTCGTGAGCGACAAGATGGACAAGACGATAGTCGTGGCAGTAGAGAGGTCTGTGAAGCACCCGCTCTATGGCAAGATCGTGAAGAGAACCTCCAAGTTCAAGGTGCACGACGAGAAAAACGAGTGCACGATCGGTGACAAGGTCAAGATCATGGAGACTCGCCCCTTGAGCAAGGAGAAGAGATGGCGCCTCGTAGAGGTGCTCGAGAAGGCGAAGTAAGCGCCACACGGGGCACCTCGGCGTGCTAGTCCCGGGGAAAGGGAGGCGACTGCATTGATTCAGGTACAGACTCTTTTGAACGCGGCAGACAACACTGGGGCAAGGAAGTTGATGTGCATACGCGTCCTGGGCGGCAAGCGGTACGCCCGGGTTGGGGATGTCATCATCTGCTCTGTCAAGGAAGCTGCTCCCGGAGGCGCTGTCAAGAAGGGCGACGTCGTGAGGGTAGTGGTTGTGAGGACTACCAAGGAGCAGAGACGACCTGATGGTTCGTATATAAAGTTCGACGAGAACGCTGGAGTCATACTTGATAACACGGGCAATCCGAGAGGTACGAGAATCTTCGGGCCCGTTGCGAGGGAATTGAGAGACCGCGAGTTCATGAAGATAGTCTCTCTGGCTCCTGAGGTTCTGTAGGCGACCGGGACTGGAGGTGTTCGGGAGCAATGGGCAAGGCGATAGAAATCAAGAAGGGCGACACCGTGGTCATCCTTGCAGGCAAGGACAAGGGCAAGAAGGGCAAGGTCCTTCGCGTCGTGCCGAAGACAGGCAAGGTGATCGTCGAAGGCCTCAACATCCAGAAGAAGCATCAGAAGCCGACTAAGGAAGCCCCACAGGGCGGAGTAATAGAGACACCGGGACCCATCGACAGGTCTAATGTTCAGGTGGTATGCGGAAGCTGCCGAAAGCCGACCCGAATCGGCGTCAAGCTGGCCGGCGACACCGAACGAATCAGAGTGTGCAAGAAGTGTGGAGCTGAGCTCTAGCATGGCTGGACACCGGTGTGAAGGGAGGTTGCGGTGAAATGACCCGTTTGAAGGAACGATACGTCAACGAGGTCACAAGAGCGCTGCAGGCGAAATTCGGCTACGCGAACGTGATGGAGATCCCGAGGGTCGAGAAGGTCGTAATCAACATGGGTGTGAGTGACGCAGTCGCCGACCCGAAGGCGTTGGATTCTGCAGTCAGAGACCTCGCGTTGATTGCCGGGCAGAAACCCCAGATCACCAGGGCGAAGAAGTCGATATCGAACTTCAAGGTCCGAGCGGGCATGCCTATCGGCTGCAGGGTCACTTTGCGCGGCGAGCGCATGGAGTACTTCCTCGACAAGCTGATGAATGTGTCTCTGGCCAGAATCAGAGACTTCAGAGGTCTGTCGAGGAACGGGTTCGACGGAAGGGGCAATTACACTCTGGGCATCAAGGAACAGGTGATATTCCCGGAGATCAGAGCTGACAAGGTCGACAAGGTCCGAGGCATGGACATTACGATCGTCACATCTGCCGAGACCGACGAAGAAGCGTACGAGCTGCTCAAGGCATTGGGCATGCCGTTCGCATCGTGACGGTGCCTCTGAAACTCGAGCCGTTTGGTCAAAGGAGGAATCGCTGAGTGGCAAAGAAGTCGATGATCATCAAGGCGCAGCGCCCGCAGAAGTTCTCAGTCAGAGTCCACAACAGATGCAAGCTCTGCGGACGGCCGAGAGGATATATGAGGAAGTTCGGGATGTGCAGAGTTTGCTTCAGGACTCTGGCACACCGCGGGGAGATACCCGGAGTGACAAAGGCGAGCTGGTAACTCGCAATCGACAGACTGGTGGAAGGGGGTATCGACAGTGCCGACGACGGATCCGATCGCAGACATGTTGACCAGGATACGCAACGCGAGCCATGTATATAAGGACTCGGTGGATATACCGTATGCAAAGGCGAAGAAGGCCATCCTCGATCTGCTGAAAGCCGAAGGATTCATCAGGAACTACGACACGCTTGAGGTCGACGGCCATCGGGTGCTCAGGGTCTTCCTGAAGTACGGCCCGAATCGTGAGCATGTCATCACCGGCATCAAGCGCATAAGCAAGCCCGGTCTGCGGGTCTATGTCAAGAGCAGCGAGGTGCCGAAGGTCCTTGGCGGTCTAGGCGTTGCAGTGATGTCGACGTCACGCGGCATCATGACGGATCGCGATGCACGAGAGAAGGGCATCGGCGGAGAGGTTGTCTGTTACGTATGGTAAGCTCGATCGACTAGACAGACGGGCAGTTGACAAGAGGGGGTGCGGCTATGTCGCGGATCGGCAGAAAGCCTGTGAAGATACCCTCTGGGGTTGACGTCAAGATCGACGGCCAGACAGTCGTGGTCAAGGGTCCCAGGGGTTCAATAGAGAAGCGATTTCATCCTGACATGAAGGTGACGGCCCAGGGTGATGTATTGGTGGTCGAGCGGCCGAGCGAGGAGAAGCCCCACAAGTCACTTCACGGGTTGACCAGGTCATTGCTGGCCAATATGATTAGGGGTGTGACTGAGGGCTTTACCAAGGAGCTCGAGATACAGGGTACCGGATACAGGGCAGTGAAGCAGGGTAAAGACCTGGTTCTCACAGTCGGCTATTCCCACCAGGTGGAGATAAAGGCCGGCGAGGGCATTGAGTTCGAGGTACCGGCTCCCACTCGGATCACGGTCAAAGGCATTGACAAGGAGCAGGTTGGCCAGGTGGCTGCAGATATCAGAAGGGTCAGGCCGCCGGATCCGTACAAGGGCAAGGGCATCCGCTATCTAGGCGAGCGGGTCCGCCAGAAGGCTGGCAAGACCGGAAAAGCGTAGGCTGCCGGGCCTTTGCGCTGAGAAGGGAGTGTAGTGCGTGTACAAGAGGTTCGATAGAAGAGGGGCTACCGCCCGGCGTCATGAGAGAATACGGCAGCAGGTCGCCGGCACCCCGAGTCGGCCCCGTTTGAATGTATACAGGAGCCTTTCGCACATCTACGCACAGGTCATAGACGATATCGCGGGCCACACCTTGGTGTCCGCATCGTCGCTTGACCCGGAGATCAAGAGCGTAGTTAGCCGCGGCAGCAACATAGAAGCTGCTAAGGCTGTGGGTCAGCTCGTGGCTAAGCGCGCGAAGGAGAAGGGCATCGAAGCGGTTGTGTTTGACCGGGGTGGACACGTCTATCACGGCCGGATTGCGGCTTTGGCTGAAGGTGCCCGGGAAGGTGGGCTAGTCTTTTAGGGAGGGAAGCTCATGGACAGGATTGATCAACCAGGAGCCGAGCTACAGGAGAAGCTAGTTGCCTTGGACTGGCCCTCCAAGACGACCAAAGGCGGGCGCACCAGGAGTGTCAGAGCCTTGGTAGTGGTGGGAGACGGTCAAGGCCGCGTCGGTGCTGGACTCGGCAAGGCCGGTGAAGTGTCCGAGGCAATAAAGAAAGGCGTAGCAGACGCCAAGAAGAATATGATCGAGGTGCCCATGATCGCCTCGACGATCACTCACGAGGTAGTGGGCAAGGCCGGTGCAGGAGAAGTGCTGCTGAAGCCGGCAGGAGAGGGAACTGGAGTCATCGCAGGAGGCCCGGTCAGAGCCGTGTTGGAGCTGGCGGGAGTCCGAGACGTCTTGACCAAGAACCTCGGTTCTTCGAATGCCCTCGCCATGGTGTCAGCTACGATGGCAGGCCTTCGCAATCTCAGACGGTTTGACGAAGTGGCTCGCCTGAGAGGCAAGAACGTTGAGGAACTGGTGAAGTGAGGAGGGAGCCACTATGGCAAAGAGCGGTGAGGGCCGCAAGCTGAAGGTAACCCTCATCAAGAGCGGGATCGGGCATTCAAAGGACCAGAGACGTACCGTCGAGGCTCTTGGCTTCACGAAGCTGGGCCAGACGAGAGTGTTCGACGATGATCCGGCCATACGAGGGATGATCTTCAAGGTGAGCCACCTCCTCGAAGTCGAGGAGCTGGAGGGCTAATTGCGGTGTTGCAGCACTGATGATGAGGGGGTGCACGAACGATGAGACTGCATGATCTCAAGCCCGGAGCGGGCGCTCGCAGGGAGCGCAAGAGAGTCGGCAGAGGTATCGGCTCCGGTCTTGGAAAGACAGCGGGCAAGGGAAACAAGGGTCAGCTGGCTCGCTCGGGAGGCGGAAAAGGCGCTGCGTTCGAGGGCGGACAGACCCCGTTGCAGCGGCGACTGCCCAAGCGCGGTTTTACGAATAGATTCCGTGAAGAGATTGCACATGTCAATGTCGAAAGCCTCAACGTTTTTGAGGACGGGGCTGTAGTCACGCCCGAGACTCTGATCGGCGCCGGACTGATAGCCAGGAAGGCCAAGACTGTCAAGGTTCTGGCAAAGGGCGATCTGGAGAAGGCGCTGACGGTCAAGGCTCACAAGTTCAGCGAGGCATCTATCGAGAAGATTCAAGCCGCGGGCGGCAAGGTCGAGGTGATATAGGTGCTAGCTGCTCTAGCGAGTGCGTTCAGAATACCGGATCTCCGGAAGAAGATCCTGTTCACTGCAGGCCTGCTGGCGGTCTATCGCATCGGCTCGTACATCCCGGTGCCCGGCATCAACCCGGATGTCATGAAGCAGCTCATTGAGGGCGGCGGTGTCTTCGGGCTCATGGACATGTTCGCCGGCGGGAACCTCTCGAGGCTGACTGTCTTCGCCCTGAATGTCGGACCGTACATCACTGCATCGATCGTGATCCAGCTTCTCACTATGGTCATTCCTCAGCTCGAGGAAATGATGAAAGAGGGAGAAGAGGGCCGGAAGCGCATTCAGCAGTACACCCGATATGGCACGATCGTTCTTGCGCTGATTCAAGGCTTGGCATACACCCTCTGGGGCAGATCCGCAGGAGCCCTGGTCGATCCCGGCTTCTTCTCGATGGCGCTGATAGTCACAGTGATGACTGCAGGAACCGCCTTCCTGATGTGGCTCGGTGAGAAGATCTCGGAGCACGGAATCGGGAACGGCATATCCCTGATAATCTTCGTCGGCATTGTGGCGAGGATTCCGGAAGGAGCCAGAGGCTTCTTCCAGCTGCTCGGAGGAGCAGGCGGCATCGGCGTTTTCAGCATGGTGGTGTTCGCACTGATCGCACTCGCGGTCGTGGTGGCGGTCGTTGCGATTACGCAGGGAGAGAGAAGAATACCGGTGCAGTACGCGAAGCGCGTCGTCGGCAGGAGGATGTACGGCGGACAGAGCCGGTACCTGCCGTTGCGTGTGAACCATGCAGGCGTGATTCCTGTGATCTTCGCCTCTTCCGTGTTGGCGTTTCCCGCGACCATAATCAGCTTTGTGCCTGCGCTTGAGAGGGTTGGGAAGTACCTCCAGAGCGGCGCGGTGTTCTACAATATGATCTACGTGTTGTTGATCATCTTCTTCACGTATTTCTACACGGCTGCTCAGTTCCAGCCGCTGGAGATCGCAAACAACATGAAGAAGTACGGCGGGTTCGTGCCAGGGCTGAGGCCCGGCAGACCGACGGCCGAGTACCTTGACAAGGTCATGACTCGTATAACGCTGGCTGGAGCTTTGTTCCTGGCGTTCATCGCGGTCCTGCCGAACGTCATGTCGAGGATCACCGGGCTGCCGATCAGCTTCGGCGGCACAGGGTTGCTGATCGTCGTCGGCGTTGCGCTGGACACGATGAAGCAGATCGAAACCCAGCTACTGATGAGACAGTACCAGGGATTCTTGAAGTAAGTGCCGGTTCAAGTCAACGGCGTTCTGGAGGAACTCATATGCGTCTGATTTTACTCGGACCGCCGGGAGCAGGAAAGGGAACACAGGCTGAGAGCTTGTCAGCCACGCTCGGTATCCCGCACATCTCTACCGGCGACATGTTCAGAGAGGCGGTAGCGGCGGGCACTCCTCTTGGAAGAGAGGCCAAGTCATACATGGATGCCGGCAAGCTGGTGCCCGATGAGGTGACGATTGGAATCGTCAGGGAGCGCCTCGACCGGCCTGACGCGAGGTCGGGGTTCGTTCTCGACGGGTTTCCTCGCACGGTTCCTCAGGCCGAAGCGCTGGACGAGATTTTGAAAGACCTGTCGGAGAAGATCGATGCAGTTGTGTGCATCGACGTTCCCGAAGACAAGTTGGTGAGACGGCTTTCGCGCAGAAGAGTATGCAGGGGCTGCGGAGCGATATATCATCTGGAGACCAAGCCGCCCGGACCGGACGGCAGGTGCACGGTCTGCGGAGGCGAGCTCTACCAGCGGGACGACGACACCGAGGAGACCGTCAGGCGGCGCCTCGAAGTATATCGCTTGCAGACTGAACCGCTCATCAGGTATTATGAAAAGCGGGGTCTCTTGAGGACGGTGTCCGGAGACAAGGACATCGACTCAGTCAACCGAGATACTCTGGCTGCACTGGGGAGAGCGTGACATGATCCTGATCAAGACGCCAAACCAGGTCCGCTCGATGAGGCGGGCTGGGGAGGTCGTCGCGATGGTCCTTCAGCGGATGGCCGAGTGCGTGGCGCCCGGTGTGACCACCTCGCAGCTCGACGCCATAGCTGAAGCGGTGATAGTTGCGAACGGAGCGATCCCGGCCTTCAAAGGCTACCGCGGCTACCCATCGACGATATGTGCGTCTGTCAATGAAGAGGTCGTTCACGGGATTCCCGGGAGCAGAGTCCTGGTGGAGGGCGACATAATCGGAATCGATGTTGGCGCCACAGTAGACGGATTCTGTGGCGACGCGGCTGCAACATTTCCGGTTGGGGCCATCTCTCGGGACAGCCAGAGACTGCTGGATGCCACGAGGCGTGCTCTCGAGATAGCGATCGAGAAGTGTGTCGTGGGCAACCGAGTGGGAGACATCTCACACGCAGTCCAGTCGTACGTGGAGTCGCAGGGCTACTCGGTGGTCAGAGACCTTGTCGGCCATGGAATCGGAAGGAGCATGCACGAGGATCCCCAGGTGCCCAACTTCGGACCTCCGGGAGTCGGACCGAGGCTGCGGCCCGGAATGACCCTGGCGATCGAGCCCATGGTGAATGTGGGAGGGTTCGAAGTGGAGGTGCTTGAAAACGGCTGGACAGTCGTGACCAGGGATCGCAAACGATCCGCACACTTCGAGCATACAGTGCTGATCACTGAGAGCGGACCCGAGATCCTAACCGTGCTGAGGTGACGGAGCGATATGATAGAGCGGCCCCAGGCGGGCCAGATTGCAGTGTCGACAGCAGGACGGGATGCGGGAACCAAATATCTGATAGTGAAGGTGCTGGATGACCGCTACGTGGAAGTAGTGGACGGGCAAAAGAGAGTGTGGAATAGGCCGAAGAAGAAGAACTGCAGGCACCTTCTACTCGTGGGTATGGCCGGACGTGACCTGCAGGCCGCCCTGGCAGAGGGACGGCCGCTGCGAAACTCGGAGCTCAGATCCGAGCTCCGCGAGCAGGGAGCAGAGGAGCGACAAGAGGGGGATAGGTAGCCGTATGGCAAAGCGCGACACGATCGAGATGGAGGGCACCATTGTCGAGCCGCTTCCCAACGCCATGTTCCGAGTCGAGTTGGAGAACGGGCACAAGGTGTTGGCTCACATCTCCGGGAAGATGAGGATGCATTTCATTAAGATCCTTCCCGGCGACCGAGTGACAGTGGAGTTGTCTCCATACGATCTGACACGTGGGCGCATCATCTATAGATACAGGTCCTGATTCGAGAGGTTGTACAGGGCCAGTCCTCTCCAGCCCAGTGGGGGCTTCTCGCGGCTTCATTGGACGGGAGGATCAGAGGAGGGTCGACTATGAAGGTCAGAGCATCGGTGAAGCCGATGTGTGAGAAATGCAAAGTCATCAAGAGAAAAGGGCGGGTCATGGTGATCTGCGAGAACCCCAAGCACAAGCAGAGACAGGGTTGATGAGAGGTAACGGAGGTGGAAGCCTGTGGCCAGAATTTCCGGTGTTGATATACCGAGAGACAAACGAGTGGAAGCCGCTCTGACCTATATATATGGAATCGGTCTCACTACGTCCAAGGAGATCCTTGCGAAGGCAGGCGTGAACCCTGACACCAGGGTGCGCGATCTCACGGAGGACGAGATCACGAGGCTTAGAGAAGTCATAGATAAGGGTTACAGGGTCGAAGGCGACCTGCAGAGGCAGGTTGCTGCCGACATCAAGCGGTTGATAGAGATAGGGTCTTACCGAGGTCTCAGGCACAGGAGAGGGCTGCCCGTACGAGGACAGAGGACCAAGACCAATGCACGGACTCGCAAGGGCACGAAGAAAACCGTCGGCGTGCGCCGAAAGAAGTAGCGCTCAAAGGAGGCTGAGACAGCATGGCAAAGGGACAGGCCAGACCGAGGAAGCGGCGTGAACGCAAGAACGTCGAGAGCGGAGTGGCACATATTCGTTCCACTTTTAACAATACTATTGTTACGATTGCCGATCCTTCCGGCAACGTGATATCATGGGCTTCTGCAGGGAATCAGGGATTCAAGGGGTCTCGCAAGGGAACGCCTTTCGCCGCAGGCATGGCAGCAGAGCACGCGGCCAGGACTGCGATGGATCACGGCATGAAGACCGTCGAGGTGTTCGTGAAAGGACCGGGCTCCGGCAGGGAGGCTGCCATCCGTTCTTTGCAGTCGGCGGGACTCGAAGTGAGTGCGATCAAGGACGTCACTCCGATTCCCCATAACGGGTGCCGGCCGCCTAAGCGCAGGCGTGTATAGGAGGTGCAGGACTACTAATGGCTAGATACACCGGTCCGGTTTGCAGGCAATGCAGGAGAGAGGGACACAAGCTGTTCCTTAAGGGCGATAGATGTTACGGAGAGAAGTGCGCAGTGGGCAAGCGCCAGTATGCTCCCGGCCAGCATGGGCAAGGCAGGCACAAGCAGTCGGAGTATGGAATGCAGCTGCGCGAAAAACAGAGGTGCAAGCGGGTCTATGGAGTCCTGGAGAGGCAGTTCGAGCGCTACTTCGAAATGGCGGAGCGCAAGAAGGGCGTCACAGGCGAAGTACTCCTTCAGATTCTCGAGAGTCGTCTTGACAACGTAGTGTACAGGCTGGGATTCGCGACGTCTCGGGCGGAGGCCCGTCAACTGGTCAGACACGGTCACTTCACTGTGAACGGCAAGAAGGTGTCGATTCCCTCGTACAGGGTAAGACCTGGAGATGTCGTGGCAGTGAAAGAATCCAGCCGCAGCCTGAACAAGTTCGTAGAGGCCGCGGAAGCGATGTCTCAGCGTATCATCCCAGAATGGCTGGACCTGAACGTAGAGGCGATGGAGGGCAGAGTCCTATCATTGCCGACGCGAGATCAGATTGACACTGATGTGCAGGAGCAGGTAATCGTCGAGCTCTACTCGCGTTAGCGCCGTGGCAGTTTGACCACCCTCGTGCAGGTCGCGACCGATCAGTGGGCAACTGGCCAAGAGGAGGGTTCAGTCGCATGATAGAGATTGAGAAGCCTAGGATCGAGTGCATCGATGTCACCGATCGTTACGGCAAGTTCGTGGTCGAGCCACTGGAGAGGGGTTACGGCATTACCCTGGGGAATTCGTTGAGACGGATTCTTCTTTCCTCTCTCCCGGGAGTGGCAGTTACGTCAGTGAAGATAGAGGGAGTCCTTCATGAGTTCTCCACGATTCCAGGAGTCGTCGAGGACGTTACGGACATCATTCTGAACCTGAAGGGGCTCCTCTGCAAACTCCACACTGACGAGACGAAAGTCGTTCGAATCGAAGCGGAGGGCGAAGGGGAAGTAACCGCTGCGGACATCAAGGCTGGACCGGATGTAGAGATACTCAACCCGTCGCTTCACCTCGCAACTCTTGAATCGGACGGACGGCTCTTCATGGATATCACGCTGGCGAGGGGCCGGGGTTATGTGGCGGCTGAACAGAACAAGTCTGACGACCACGTAATCGGAGTGATACCGGTGGACTCGGTGTTCTCGCCGGTCCAGAAGGTCAACTACGTGGTGGAGGACACGCGTGTCGGCCAGAGGACGGACTATGACAAGCTCATCCTGGAAGTTTGGACTAACGGGACCATCGGTCCAAAGGAAGCCACGAGTCTGGCAGCCAAGATCATGAGCGAGCACCTGGCGCTGTTTGTCGGGCTCACCGAGGTTGCCGGCGACGTGGAGATAATGGTCGAAAAGGAAGAGGAAGCGAAGGATCGCATACTCGAGATGACCATCGAAGAGCTCGACCTGTCCGTCAGGTCGTACAACTGCCTGAAGCGGGCAGGCATAAACACGGTCGAAGAGCTCACCAAGAAGACCGAGGAAGACATGATGAAGGTACGCAACCTCGGCAGGAAGTCACTGGAAGAAGTCCAGCAGAAGATGGCCGCCCTCGGGCTCTCCATGCGGTCGAGCCGAGAGGACTAGTTTAGGGGGGAGTCAGCCATGAAACAGCAGTCTAAACTGGGCAGGACTGGCAGCCATCGCAAGGCCATGTTCAGGAGTCTGGTCACGGCGCTGTTCAGAAATGATAGAATTCGCACCACTCAGATCAAGGCCCGCGAGGTCAGACCTATCGCTGAGAAGCTCATCACGCTGGCGAAGAGGGGAGACTTGCATGCCAGACGTCAGGCAGCGGGTTGGCTTCTCGATGCCGAGGTTCTTCAGAAGCTCTTCTCAGACATCGGACCGAGGTACCAGGACCGTCAGGGTGGATATACCCGGATCGTCAAGCTCGGTCAACGGCGAGGCGATGCCGCTCCAGAGGCACTGCTTGAGCTGGTCTGAGCCTTCTGTATCAGAGTTTGATGTGCTGATCGAAGAGTGCGCCGGTGGCGCACTTTTTCGCTAGAATCTCTGGCTGTGGGCAGGAGGGCGTTGCTCAGTTGACTGTTTGCACGAGTGGGATCGAAGCTGCTGATCCGGATGTCCTGATAGATGTCCACGACGTCACCTTCGAGTATCCTGCGGTGCAGGGGTCTCGGGTGAGGGCTCTGGAGTCGGTGAGTCTCAGGATTATGCGGGGAGAGTACTTGGCGATCATCGGCCCCAACGGATCGGGCAAATCGACGCTTGCCAAGTGCCTCAACGCGCTCTTGATCCCAGACAGCGGAACCGTGACAGTCGCAGGCATGTCAACCAGCAACCCCGGACACGTGTGGGCGATCAGACAGATGGTGGGAATGGTCTTTCAGAACCCGGACAACCAGCTGGTCGCTACGACGGTCGAAGAGGACGTGGCGTTCGGGCCCGAAAACATAGGAGTCCCGACGCAGGAGATCCGGCAGAGGGTGAAGGAGGCGCTCAGATCAGTCGGCCTCGAGGGGATGGAGAATAGGGCTCCTCACCGCCTGTCCGGAGGGCAGAAGCAGAGGGTTGCAATAGCCGGCATTCTGGCAATGAGGCCTGAGTGCATAGTCCTTGACGAGCCGACCGCGATGCTCGATCCGGTGGGCAGGCGGGAGGTCCTGGAGGCGGTTCGCCGCCTCAACCGCGTGGAGGGCAAGACTGTCGTTCACGTCACTCACTTCATGAGCGAGGCGGCGGCCGCCGATCGAGTGGCGGTGATGGCTGCGGGCAAGGTCGTCATGCAGGGTGCGCCGAGCGAGGTATTCTCACAGGCGGAGCGGCTCCAACAGATCGATTTGGACGCCCCGATCGGAGCGCGCATCGCCGAGGAGCTGAGGAAGAGCGGGATTTCGATCCCGCTGCATGTGCTGACTGTCGACGACCTTGCGGACTACATCTCAGCAAATGCTTTGACGGCCCACAGACCAAGCGCAAACAGAGCTACAGAACTGAGCACAAACACAGCTACAGCGAGGCGGTCTGATGTCTATCGTCATTGAGCAATTGAGCTACATATATGGGTTGGGCACGCCGTTCGCAGCCAAGGCTCTCGAGGATTGCAGTCTGGAGGTGCAGGAAGGCGAGTTCCTGGGACTCGTCGGACACACCGGTTCGGGGAAGTCGACCCTGGTTCAGCACATGAACGGGCTGCTCAAGCCTCACAGCGGCCGAGTCGTGGTGGATGGACAAGACCTGTCCAAACTGAAGGCGCTCAGGGACGTGCGCAGGAAGGTCGGGCTGGTCTTCCAGTACCCGGAGCATCAGCTGTTTGAGGAAACCGTCGAGCGTGATGTCGGGTTCGGCCCTCGGAGCCTGGGCCTGACAGACGATGACGTCCGCGAGCGGGTCAGGCGTGCCCTCGAAATGGTCGGGCTGGACTACCACGCGGTAGCCAGCCGTTCGCCGTTCGAGCTGAGCGGCGGGCAGAGGCGGCGGGTCGCTATCGCAGGCGTCCTTGCCATGGAACCCAAGTACGTGGTGCTTGACGAACCCACTGCAAGCCTGGACCCCAGAGGGCGCAGGGACATGCTCGACCACATCGAGAGACTTCACAGAGAAGAGGGCGTCGCCGTGGTGCTCGTGTCGCACGACATGAACGAGGTGGCCCGCCTCGCTGACCGAGTGATCGTCATGGATCGGGGCAGGATCGTCATGGACGGGACACCGGCAGACGTGTTTGACGACGTCGACCGGCTGACGGCCATGGGACTGGACGTTCCCGAAACTGTTCGTCTGATGCACCGCCTGAGACAGTCCGGGTTCGACGTTCCGGGCGGCGTGCTTTCTGTAGACGAGTGCGCATCGCTAATTCGCTCCCTGCTGGCACCGGGCGAGGCCGGAGGTGATGCAGGTGAGGTTTAGCGAGATGGCCCTCGGCCAGTATTACCCGGCCGAATCGATGATCCACAGGCTCGATCCGAGAAGCAAGCTCCTGATCGCCTCGGCGCTCATTGTCGGCATCTTTTTCGTCCACAGACTTGAGGGGCTGGCCGGCTTTGCGGCGATCATATGTTTGATGGCGGTCCTGGCTCAGGTCCCTCTGGGATACCTGCTGAGAAGCCTGCGGCCCCTGCTCATAGTCATCATTCTGACATTTGCCGTGAACGCGCTGTTCACTCCCGGAGAGGCTGTTGCATCGGTCTGGATCATCACAGTCACCAGGGAAGGGATACAGCGCGGTCTGTTCATGACGATCCGCCTTGTCCTTCTGATAACAGCTTCGAGCCTGCTCACGCTGACAACCTCGCCGATGGCGCTGACAGACGGACTGGAGAGGACGCTCAGCCCCTTCAGGCGGGTCGGCGTGCCTGCACACGAGTTCGCAATGATGATGACCATCGCACTCCGCTTTATCCCTACACTGCTCGAAGAGGCAGACCGGACAATGAAGGCACAGATGGCTCGGGGAGCCGACTTCGAGTCCGGAAGCTTGGTTCGGAGAGCGAAGAGCTTCATTCCGCTGTTGGTGCCGCTGTTCATCGGGGCATTCCGTCGCGCCGATGATCTGGCTGTCGCCATGGAGGCCAGGTGTTACCGCGGCGGCGAAGGCAGGACGAGGTTCAAGGTCATCCGGATGGGATTCCGCGACTACCTCGCCTCAGCAGCTGTCGTATCCCTCGTCGTATTCCTCGCTGTCGTCTTCTAGCAACGCCGCCCATAGTCACTCCGACTGATCTTTGGGCATATGCTATTGCATAGACTATGCTCATGTCACGGCATGCAGCGAGAGACGGGGTGGGAGATAGTGTGGGACGATGAGGCTAGGAGAGGTACAGCTCGCGATCCGGAAGGAGAACACCCGGACGGTGGAAACCGCGCACCCCAGTGGAACTACAAGTGCGAACGACTAAACAGACGGGTGCAGGCACGCTATCGCCAGTTCCCGGTGAATCCCCCCGGCGGCGAGGCGGAGCCTCTCTTCGAGCAGGGTATGCAGGGCGAGAACGTGGCGGAAGGGGAGTTCCTGAGCCAGGAACGCCGGTTCGACCTCGAGCCGGGCATCGAAGTGGATGTTGAGGCAGCTCCGATCATGCGGATCGACGAAATGGGCCCGATGGGCGCGTCAGACCTCATCGAGCCCAGGCAGGTCGGAGCGACGGAGATTGGAGATACAGAGTCGGAGGCTATAGGCTCACAACCGGAGCCTACCGGCTCGGAGTTTGAAGGACGGCAGGGTCTGAGAGCCATCTTCGCGACTGAGTCCGACGCGCTCGGGGAAGTTGCGGGGGAGCGGATGGCAGGAGCCGGGCAGCCAGATGAACTGATGGAATATGCTGAGCAGCCGCAGGAACCGATGGCACAGGCTGAGTGGCTGGGACAGTCGGCGGCACAGGCCGAGCGGCCAGGAGAGCTGACTGCGCAGACTGCTTGGCCAGGACAGATGACCGAGATTCCTCAGGCCAAACCCCTGGATGCTGGCACGCGACCTGTTGCGCACGAGACACCGCAGGGACAGATCATCTGGAAGTCATTCCCCAAGCCTTTGCGAGACAAGAACAAGTAAGCCAAGGTCGGAAGCCTGCTAGACACGAAGTCGATACACCAAGCCGACACGGAGCCCATCGTCTCGGATGCAGCCGAGCGATGGGCTCTTGCGCGTGCAGGAGGCAGCTCAGGTGCATAAAAGCGGCCCATCGAATGGAAGACTAGGATAGCGATTGATCCATACCGACTCTATACAGGTGTTTCATTGACCGGCAGTGGTGCGCATGCCTGCCATGCATTGCCACACAAAGCTGAACCTAAGGAGCGAATCTCGTATGTCCAGACACTCTTCAACGAGACTTCTGCGAGTGCTGTGCTTCTGTCTGGTGCTGGTGACAGTCAGTGCAGGCGTCGGCGATTTCATATCTGCTCAGCGAAGGACTCTCTACTGGGGCTCAACCGGACAGGACGTTAAGGATGTCCAGTACAGGCTCAGGCAGTGGGGGTACTACGACGGTTTGATCGACGGCATCTTCGGTCCACGGACCAGTGCTGCAGTGAGGCAGTTTCAGGCGAGGAACGGAATCCCGGTGGACGGAATCGTCGGCACTGCTACCTGGCAAGCCTTGGGCCTGTGGACTGGCGGCGGAGGTGCCGGTACCCAGACCTCGCCTCCTGCCAACTATACCGCATCTGCGGGCGTCTCGAGGAGCAACGACGTGCAGTTGCTTGCAAGGCTAATACACGCAGAAGCGCAGGCCGAGCCGTACCTCGGCAAAGTCGCAGTCGGGGCAGTCGTTCTGAACAGAGTCCAGAGTCCGCAATTCCCGAATACCCTTGCGGGCGTTATATACCAGCCTGGAGCCTTTGAGTCAGTGAGCAATGGCAGAGTCAACCTGACCCCGTCGGCTGAGTCCGTGAAGGCTGCGGTGGACGCCATCAACGGATGGGACCCAACCTACGGGGCCCTGTTCTTCTGGAATCCCTATAAGAGGGTGAGCGCCTGGATATGGTCCAGGCCTATAGTGAGGCAGATAGGACAACACGTGTTCGGCAAGTGACACCTGCGAAACGCCCGCGGAGCGACGGCGGGAGCCGTTCTTAGTATTGGAGGGTTCTCTGTGAAGGACAGATCTAGGATTGTCGTTGGAGTACTGGCTGCTCTTTGGGTTGCGACAGCGCTCTGGGGATTCAATCAGTATGGAGCGAGGGCGCAACTCAACATCCACCTGAACAACAGGTACCAGCAGGAATTCGAGGACTTGGTGAGCAGCGTCGAGAACATAGAGATCGCTCTCGGAAAGAGCCTCGTATCCGGCTCTATGCGCAACAACATCATCCACCTGTCCGAGGTCGCCCGGCACGCGGAGATGGGGCAGTACCGCCTCGGAAATCTCCCTCTGCCGCAGCGCCTGAGGAACCGGACGGCCACTTTCCTGGCTCAGGTCAGCGACTTCGCCACAGTGATGGCGAAGAAGAACGCCTCGGGCGGTCTCCTCTCAGAGTCCGATCGGAACACCCTGTCCAGACTCCATACTGAGGCAGGTGTCCTTGGCACCAAGCTGCTGGAGATCTCGGACGAGAACCGGAGGGGCATCTCCTGGGCGCGGCTTCAGGATAGAGCAGAGGATGAGCTGGACGAAGCGTCGGATGATCTGACCGGGAAGTTCGTGAACATCGACAAGCAGATGATGGAGTACCCCACCCTGATCTACGACGGACCGTTTTCCGACTCTGTGATCGGCAGGACGCCGAAGAGCCTGGACGGGCCGGAAGTCTCCAGGGACGAGGCGAGGGACAGGGCGAGGACGGTACTCAGGAGCGCAGACATCGAGTTCTCTGACCTCCGGGATGCCGGAACCGTCGACGGCAGAATCAAGGCCTACTCGTTTGAGGGCGTTCGCGGCGGAACGTCTCAGGCAAACAACCCTGTCACAATAGAGGTGTCGGTCCGGAAAGGAATCGTCACTTGGTTTACCGGTACCAGGCCGGTTGAGACTGCGAGGATGGAAAGGGACGAGGCTATAGAGCGAGCCAAGGCTTTTCTCGAGCGGATCGGATACAAGGGCATGGAGGCTACCTATTCCTCTATCGAGTTCAACATAGCGACGATACCGTTTGTGGCAGTAGTGGACGGCGTGCGGGTTTACCCTGACATGGTGAAAGTGCAGGTCGCTCTGGACAACGGCGATATCCTGGGGCTCGATGCAGTCGGCTACATCATGAACCATATTGACGACAGAGAAATGCGCAAGCCGAAGCTCAGTGAGGACGAGGCGCGCGAGCGCGTCAACAGCGAGTTGGATGTCAAGACGACCAGGTTAGCTGTGATTCCGTCATTCTCAGACGAAGACACGCTGTGTTACGAGTTCCGAGGGAAGTATGGGGCTGACGACTACATCGTGTACATCAACGCACTGACTGGAGAGGAAGAAAGGATACTCAAGGTCATCGACTTGCCCTCAGGAGAATTCACTATGTAGGCAGGTACGCAGGTCGGTAACGGTCCGCCCGCGTAGACTGGTGATGCAACGGATGAAGGCGCCTAAGCAGGCGCCTTTTCTCGGTCTTGTTGACCCGGCGAAACTGAGGATGTTAGAATGAACTAGGACTCAGAGACCAGGTATCATCGCTGTTGGTCGCCTGATTTGCGGCAGAATGATCTGCAGAGGAACCGGTAGAGAGTTGGCACAAAGAACCGGCGAAGCGGTAGAAGAAGCGGCAAAGGAACTGCCAGAGCAAGCGGCAGAGGGGGATGACAGTGGTAAGAGTGACGTTTGCCGGCGCTGCCCGGACGGTCACCGGGTCGTGCTTTCTCGTCGATACTCCGTCAGGGAGGATAATGGTCGATTGCGGGCTCTTCCAGGGGTCCGGCGACTCCGACGAGCTGAACAGGGCCGCCTTTCCATTCGATCCGGAGGGGATCGATGTCCTACTTCTCACTCACGCGCACATAGACCACAGCGGGATGATCCCGCGTCTCTACAGATCTGGGTTCAAAGGCCGCACGCTGGCGACCCACGCTACAGTGGATCTCTGCTCGATCATGTTGGCAGATTCGGGCTACATACACGAATCGGAAGCCGAATGGTCCAATCGGAAGCGCCGAAGAGCCGGCCGGCCGCCCATTGAACCGCTCTACACGCAGCGGGATGCGGAGAAGTGCATATCGAGCTTCAGGGGAGTCGACTACGGCAAGACCTACGAGATCCTGAAGGGCGTCGAAGTGAAGTTTGTAGATGCAGGCCACATACTCGGCTCCGCGTCGATCGAGATCACGGTGAGCAAAGGACGGAAGAAGGTGCGACTTGGTTTTTCCGGCGACGTGGGAAACACCGATCAGCCCATCATCCGCGATCCTGTGCCTATTGGAGCTTGTGATCACGTCTTGATAGAGTCCACCTATGGAGACCGCGATCACGAGGATAGAGAGGATCGGGCGAACAGGTTTGCAGAGATCATCAATGAGACTATCCGCTACGGAGGCAATATCGTGATCCCTGCCTTCGCTGTGGGCCGGACTCAGGATGTTCTGTACGAGGTTCACCGCCTCCAGAAGGAGGGGCTGATACCCGAGTTTCCGATCTACATCGACAGCCCCTTGGCGATTTCCGCAACCGAGATCTTCAGCCGGCATCCTGAGTGCTTCGACCGCGAGATGAGCGCAATAAGTGCCGAGGGTGAAAGCCCGTTTGATTTCCCGGGGGTGACCTACACCAGGAGCACGGAGGAGTCGGTGGCACTCAACCGCGTCAGCGGCTCGATGATCATCTCGGCAAGCGGAATGGCCAATGCAGGGCGCATCAAACACCACCTCAAGCACAATCTGTGGCGGACGGAGTCCACGATATTGTTCGTCGGATTCCAGGCTGTCGGGACTCTCGGCCGAAAGCTGGTCGACGGCGCTCGAAGTGTCACACTATTCGGCGAAGAGGTTGTGGTGGATGCCAAAGTGGAGGCCCTTCCCGGGTTTTCGGCTCACGCAGACCGGAACGGGTTGATGAGGTGGCTCAGTCAGGTCAAAGACCTGCAGAGGGCATTCGTAGTCCATGGAGAGGAGTCACAGTGCCTCGCCTTTGCCAAGCTGGTCGAGGAGAGACTGGATGTCCATGCGGATGTGCCCGCGCTGCTGGGGACCGTGCAACTCGGCCCGGACGGCGCCGCGGAGTGGATCGAGAAGGGAGAGGAGCTGGCGGACGAGCGTATTCAGTCGGTTGCGGAGCTCCTGGATGCCGTAGAGGCGAGGGCAAGGGACGCAAGGAAGGTCTTGAGCGGCCTTACCGGGCGGAAAGCCGACAGCGCCCGATTGAGAGAGATCGAGGTCGCACTCAGGGGAGCGCTGAGAGCTCTGGAGGACAGATCTGCCGTGTGAGACCGCACCTAGGCGGACGCGCGGCATCTTGGCGGGAGGGTCATATGAAACCCGACGTGTCAATAGCTGTAGCGTTTGCAGGAGGGTTGGCGGCTTTTCTGTCGCCCTGCATCCTGCCTTTGATTCCAGCATATCTGCTCTTCCTCGCAGGGGAGAGCGTGCGTGAAACGGACAGCAGGCGCGGAGGACCGACTGTCTTGAAAGAAGGCGGCCGCGGCGTGCTCGTGAAGGCGCTGCTCTTCGTGCTGGGTTTCACTGGTGTGTACGTCGTGTTCGGAGTTGTGATCGGTGCGGCGGCCACATTCCTGTTCAGGTGGCGCAGCGTTGTCATGTATGTGGCCGGCACAGTAGTGATCGTCTTCGGACTCGTACTCCTAGCTCAGGCGTTATTGGAGCGCTATGGATCCCTGCTACAGAGATTCCCCGGACTGTACAGGCTTTTTGTGAGCCGCGGCCCTGAAGTCAAGACGGAGCGGAGGGGGAGCTACGTGGGTGCCCTGACCATGGGAATGGCGTTTTCGCTCGCCTGGGGGCCTTGTGCCGGGCCGATCGCCGGATCGATCGCAGCCTATGCCTCGGTCTGGGGCGATGTGGCCAAAGCGGCGCAGCTGTCGATTGCGTTCTCCGCAGGGCTGGCTGTCCCGTTTCTGCTATCGGCAGTGTTCATCGATCGCCTGTCAGTCTATGTGAGAAAGCTCAGCAGGGTTGCTGCCATAACTCGCGCTGTTACCGGACTGCTGCTGGTGTTGTTGGGGTTGGTTGTCCTGACCGATTCGCTCTGGCGGATCGGACTGATATTCGAGTAGCACAGACATACCAGGAGGTGATCACAGAATGAACATGAGCTTTCATTCAGTCGCACGCAGAAGAACGATTCTTGTTGCGGTCGTCGCGCTCGTAGCATTGGTGGCCGCTTTGACCGCCGCGGACCTGAAAGGGCTGATCGGCGTCGGAGGGCCGGAGGCCCACGCAGAAGAGGTCGCCGGCGCATTGAAGATCGGGCTCCGGCCCGGTTACTACGCTCCTGACTTCTCCTTGCCGTCCGTCAGCGGCGAGCAGGTTCGTCTGTCGCAGTTCAAGGGAGAAAAGCCGGTGCTGCTGAACCTGTGGTCCGTTACCTGTGGGCCCTGCAGACAGGAGCTGAGCGAGATCAAGGCCATATATCCTGAGTATAAAGACAAGGTGGAGATACTGTCGGTCCAGGTGGACTCGCGGTTTAGGCTTGCGCAAGTAGCGCAGCTCGCCGCAGACTTGGGTCTGCCGCATACCGTGCTTGCGGATGAGTCGTCGCTCATGCTCTTGCTCTATCAAGTCACAGCCGTCCCTGCGAACTACTTCATCGATGACCGGGGGATCATCAGGAACGTAGTAATCGGCAGTATGAGCAAGGCACGGCTCAAGGCGGAAATGGATCTGTTGCTCCAATGAGAAACATCAAGGTAGTGCTCGAGTACGAGGGAACCGCCTACGCGGGCTTTCAGGTCCAGGCGAACGCCAATACGATTCAGGCGCAGATCGAATCCGCGCTGAATGCGCTGACCGGCGAAGAGATTCGCATAGTCGGCAGCGGCCGCACGGACTCTGGAGTCCATGCCAAAGGACAGGTGATCAACTTCCACACGTGCTCGAGAATCCCGGCTGACAGGTTCGCCGCTGCCCTGAACACCCGTCTGCCGAGGGACATCCGCGCGCTCGAATCCAGCGAGGAGAGTCCTCAGTTTAACGCCAGATTCAGCGTGAAGAGCAAGACTTACTGCTATCGCATATTGAACCGCCCTGCGCCTTCAGCCCTATTGCGGAACCTTGCCTACTGGGTGCCGGACATACTTGACATCGAGGCGATGAACAGGTGCGCACAGCAGCTCGTAGGGGCGCACGACTTCAGGGCGTTCAGGTCTACGGGCAGCGACGTAGAGAGCACGGTAAGGACAGTGACGGCTTGCACGGTAGAGGCCGACAGTGAGCAACAGACTGTGGACATCCGGGTCTGCGCAGACGGATTCCTGTACAACATGGTCCGGATCATCGCCGGAACGCTCATAGAGATAGGGAAGGGGCGGCTGCCTGAGGACACGATTCTCAAAATGCTCGAGAGCGGCGAGAGGAACCTGGGCGGACCAACCGCTCCTGCGAGAGGGCTTTATTTGGAACACGTAGTCTATTGACCGCGCTGCTGTGGACAGTTTGGTGTCGTTCAGGAGTCCCTAGAAGGAAATCCGCGCGAGGCGTCGAATGCCCATTCGTGTAAAGGTTTGCGTATAAGGTTTTCATAACCTGAAGAGAGGTAGAACACAAGTGCGGACCAAGGCAGTCACTCTGAAGGATGTTGCTGAGCGCGCCAATGTATCGATCGCGACTGTGTCGCGGGTCTTGAGCAACAAGCTTGGCGACATCAGCATCACTGATGAGACGAAGAACAGAGTCATCGAGGCTGCAAAGGAGTTGCAGTACCAGCCGAACAGGCTTGCGCGCAACCTCAGAATGGGCAGAGCATACCGACACATCTTCTTCGTCTACACTCAGAACAGGTTCATGGATGATCTGCTTCCGCACCCGTTCTTCAGCCGAATGCTTCATGGCCTCCAGATGGAGGCGCTGCAAAAGAAC
>JAAYAB010000301.1 GCA_012719595.1 Bacillota bacterium | reverse complement strand
GCCCATCACAACACTGACATCTGGGCTGACACCGCTCCTCAGGATATCGCAGTGTCCGCCACCTACTGGCCGATGGGTGCGGCCTGGCTGTGTCTGCACCTCTATGAGCACTACGAGTTCAGCCAGGACAAGAGCTTCCTGGCGTCAGCGTACGAGACTATGAAGGAAGCTGCGGAGTTCTTCATAGACTTCTTGATCGAAGACTCCGAAGGCAGGCTGGTCACATGCCCGTCTCTCTCCCCTGAGAACACCTACGTGTTACCTTCCGGTGAAAGGGCCAGGCTGTGCGCAGGACCGGCCATGGACAGCCAAATACTCTACGCGCTGTTCAGCGCCTGTATTCGCTCGTCTGAACTGCTCGGCATCGACGACGAGTTCAGGGCGAAGCTGACTGAGATGCGAGAGCGTCTGCCTAAGCCCAAAGTAGGCAAGTACGGTCAGATACAGGAATGGGTGGAGGACTACGAGGAGGCTGAACCTGGACACCGTCACATGTCCCACCTGTTTGCCCTGCATCCGGGCAACCAGATTCTGCGAAGGCAGACCCCTGAACTGGCGAATGCGGCAAGAGAAACCCTCAAGCGGCGGCTCGCGCACGGCGGCGGTCACACCGGGTGGAGTCGGGCCTGGATAATCAACTTCTGGGCGAGACTTGGGGAGGGAGATGTGGCTTACGAGAACATCCAGACACTGCTGGCCAAGTCTACCCTGCCGAACCTGTTCAGCGACCATCCGCCGTTCCAGATCGACGGCAACTTCGGTGGAACCGCCGGAATCGCAGAGATGCTCCTGCAGAGCCATGCGGGCGAGATCGAAATCCTACCAGCTCTGCCGAGTGCGTGGAGATCCGGTGAGGTGCGCGGTCTGCGTGCCAGACGCGGCTTCGAGGTGGATATCACCTGGTCAAAGGGCTCACTTGTGTCGGCGGTCATTCGTTCCCATACCGGAAACACAGCCAGAGTGCGGTATGGGGAACTGGTAAGGGAGTTTCCAACAGTCGCAGGGAGCAGCTATGCCGTAGATGGTGACCTTCAGGTAATAGAGGTGGCCCATTCACGGTAACCTAGCCCCTGACACAACAGTCAATTGCATCGGCAACCAGCTGAGTGATGCTAGCATCACTCAGCTGGAGTTGTGCTATCAGACTTGCTTTCCCACGGGAATCTACATTGGACAACATCGGTCAGGCCATGAGAGAACCAGTCGTTGCCGGTCGAGAGAATGAAGTGGGCAGATACAGGCTCGTCATTCCTAACTGCCTTGACCAGTACCTGATTCCACCCCTCTCGGAGTTCCACTGTGGCATAGCTTCGGTGGTCTCCGCCGAGGTTCGGCCGAAGCACTCCTTCGTCGCGGGCCTCGTGAACCATCTCCCCGTTCAGCCACATCCTAAATGGGCACGTAGAGGGAAAGCCCATTCGGACGCTCCTGCTTGAGGGACTGTAGATGTAGTGGCGCAGGTACACAACGCTGGGCTTCCCACCGAATAGACCCTCGATCGGAACTTCAAAATCAGGCGATACCAATACCCTCCACCCGTCTCCAGCGTCAGCCAGATGCCCATCTCCAGCGCCAGAGGGACCGAGATTCCGCTCAATCTCGTGCGGAGTGTCGAGGTCTCCATCCATTCTGTCAGATACCAGCCACTTGAGTGAGCCCAGGAACACCACCGGGATGTCCCCCCAGCAGGGTTCGTTCTCCAGCCACACTCTCGCGCTGCCCCTGTTGGAGATGTCGATATCCGCCGGGTCCTCCACTTCAACGGTGAAGGCGAGCCTAATGCCTCCGCCTGCAGCGAGTTTGAAAGGCATAGAGACTGGTGAGCAGGTCCAGCCCTCCGGAAGTGACAGTGTAACTTCACCATTGAGCTCTTTCAGCCTTCTGCTCTCGAGAACTACGTTCACTCTGTTGCTCTGGCCAGCTGCCACAGCTGGGCCATCGACGTACTCGACGGTGGCCCTGACACCGCCTCGGTCGAAGCTGATCACGTTGGGTGGCTGGTTCCACAGCGCCTTCGTGGTATCGCTAACCTGCAGCCTTGTATCATCGATCTCAGCTAGCGATACCCCGCTCGACGCCAGCACTCCATCACCGATTGCGCATACCCTTCGAGTAAGCTCATCCAAGTCCTGCGGCTGGCGCAGATTGACGATTCCTCCCCATCGCGCGTTGGTTGTGATCTTGTCCTCGATCGGAACCGACCACTTCTCCGGTATTGCTTCCTTGCCGCCGATTATGCCGAGTATCGCGCCGACCGTAGCGCCGGTGCAGTCTGTGTCGTACCCGCAGTTGACGGCCTTGCATATAGCATCGCCGAAATCCTGCCCGTAAAGCAGACCTATCGTCTGGAAACCGAGATTGACGGGAGAATACTGCGCAATCTGGCTGTACGACCTGTCGAGGACGTAGTTCCTTGCATCTTTCCAGTCCAGTCCTCGTCTGTAGGCGCCGAGAGCGTCTCTGATAGCTATGGCTGTCTTGCTCTCTGCCGGAATGAACGACAGGCCGATCTCGACCAGCTTCTCTTTGTCATCGATCACAAAGGCCGCCGACTCCAGAGCTGCGTTGAAGATCTCACCGTAGACAGACTCACCTCCGGCGTGGTCCACGATCGCGTCTTCATACGCGTACTTGGCTGCGATGTTGGGCATGCCTGGAGCGATGCACGCCCAGATCTCAGACCGTATCGGACATCCCATGCAGTCCTTGAACCAGTTGTTGTAATAGCCCGAGAGCGGCGGGAGCAGCCCCTTCTTTAGGTTGACCTTATGGAGCCCGTACTCGTCGAAGTTGTAGGCTACACAGTCCAGCCAGTATTCAGCCAAAACTCGGGCATCGATGTCGAGACCTCGTTCCTCGAGAGCCTGCAACCACACGAGCTGGAGTTCGAGGTCATCGTTGGGTATGCCCCCTTCCGGAAGGCTCGGGTACCACCAAACATCGAAGAGCTCGCGTTCACCATACACCTTCTCGAGCGGGGCACCTAGAGTGCCACCGCAAGTCTTGCCCAGCCAGCATCCGTATACCTTGCTGTAATACTCGCAACGACTCAGACCCACCGCTGTTCCTCCTCCAGCCTCACTGAAGCAACATACTCGAGTCTCACAAGGGCAACAACGTTCTCCACAGTCGAGTTGTCCTACAACATTCGGACGTGCTCCCTCCTCAATAGTCGACGAGTTGCTCAGGACTGTCAAGAGAAGAAGCACCGCCCTGGATCACCAGTAGTCCGAGAGACAGCGAGCCAGGCAGACCTAACCTCAGATCTGGCGCACAAGTAACAGAAACATATAGAGAAGAGGGGAAGCAAGACCGTTTCCCCTCTTCTCTCAGCTTTGATCCGTGTTAGCCTGTGATCCGTTTCAACCGGGATTAGGATGTGCTCTCAATCCCTGCACGAGCTAGGCACTAGATCTGATCGACTATCACAAACACCGGGGTCCCGGTGAGCTCCAGGCTCAGTGTCTTCTCCCCGGTCCAGTTCGCGGTCACGGTTTCGCCTTCTACTGTGCCAGCGGCCGGGCGAACTACTCGAACCCGATCCTGCGACTGACCCACCTCAAACTCATACGGCACCTGCGAAGGCGGCGCGACCCGAGCTCTTGGGTTGTACACAGGGCAATACCACAGCACTGATATAGTCTGCCTGCCATCCTTATGCTTGAACTCGAAGTGGTAGATCGTCTCATTTCCCGCGTCGACACGGCCCTGATACACGGTTGGGCCAAGCAGGTTCTTCAGTGTGGCGAAGTACCAGTATGTAAGCTTGGGCATGAGCTTCGGAGGCGGCTCAGGGTTCAGCATCGTCTGGTTGCGGTATATACCGCTTGTGGAGAACTGTCCCTCGGCATGGTCATCGGTGTCTTTGTAGTAGAACCAGAAGACCTTGTCTGCGCCGGCGTACTTGGAAAGTATCATGCATCTGATCAAGAAGTTCGCGGCGTCCTGCTCTGTCACGGCTTGAGTAGCGTCTGACGGCAGTGTGTCCCATCCAAGCTCCGTCAACCAGATAGGCTTTCCTGGTGCGGCTTCATCTCTCCACGCCACTGTGTCGCGGATCAGCTTCTCGAGTCCGCCCCACTCCGGCGCCACGCCGATCCACTTGCTCCAGCGCTGGTCAAATACCCAGCAGTAATGGTGAATGTTGACGATGTCATACGGCGCTCTGCCTGCTGCTTCGGTGATCTTCTTGAGTGACTCCACTCCATAGGATACACCGGTGATGCTCACAAGCATGTTGGGATCAGCGGTCTTTATGCCATACCCGGGCCCGAGCCTTCCCTGATCACCGTCATACACGGCATTCAGCAGCGCCGCATACTGCTCGAGGGTCATATGATGTCCCCAGCTCGCATCTCCGTCCGCCTCGTTCATGACCTCGATGGCGTCAACCAGGCCAAGTCCGGACTTCTTATCTGCCGTCAGCAAGCTCTCGGCCGGGTGAGCGACAGACCCGTATCTAGCTGCCAGCTGGAAGTAGAACTCCGCAGCCTCGCGGTAATCCTCAGGCGAGAGTCCCGGCGCATCGCCTGAAGGTGCAAAGCCATAGTACTGGGAGTGCTCAGGATTGCTGCTGATCCAGATAGGGCTGCGCTGAACGCACATGAGGACATCAACGCCGACTTCATCGCATAGCGTGTAATGGGCGTCGAAGTTGTACGTGCCCATGACATTGGTGAACGTGAGCTGGTTGTTCGCGGGTTCGAACCATTCCCAGCTGGTGTAGTCCCTGAGCCAGGTTGCAAACGGCGCCATGTCCGGCGGGTTGTCTGCGACAACTGCATTCACTCCGAAGAACGCTGCCATGGTCTCAGCTTCCGGGTCTTGAGCGCCAGTAGCCCCTGCTGCCATTGAGATACACGCGACAAGAATGAGCACCGCTGCGAAAGAGACTGAGAACAGGGTTTTCTTCACTCACCATCGCTCCTCTCACAGGTCTTTGATGTGGTCTTGGTCAGCAGCGAACGATCAAGAAAGCCGGGAAATCACCAGAGAGACACCGGTCTCGATCCCGAAATCGTTTACGCTGCATACTGGCCATAGTACCAGGTTCAGTGCGGTGCAGCACTCTCACAATGTGCCCCATCGACTGAACAATAGACCTGATACTTGGCATGTTATGGGTAGCGTAAACGTTAACGGTACTGCTAATTGCAATATAGCCCGCCCACATCTTCCCTGTCAAGGGCACGCGATCACTGAGCTAAGCCAACAGGACAGACGCCATCGGATGTCGAAAGCACAGGTACCGCTAACGGCATCTGCCGAGCGAATCTGTTGCGAGTGCCTGGCGCTCCTCTAGCCGGCGCAAACCTGCTGCGACAGTCCGGCGGGCAGGACGTCGACGGCAGTCCGGTGCCGGCTGACGCCACCGGCGACCCGACGTCAGCGGCGCTCTGATGCGGCCAGCGAGCGGCGCCCAGATATCGGCGGCAATCTGATATAAGCAATGACTGGAGGTAACCCTGAATGAGCACGTTTCCGCGTACAACTGTGGGTGGTTTGTCGGTCTCCAGGATGATCATAGGGACGAACTGGTTCGCAGGTTGGAGCCACACGGGGCCGTCCCAAGACCAACTAATCTGGGACAATGTGCCGGACTCCAAGGCGATGGCACAGATCATCAAGGTGTTTGTCGAGGCCGGAGTCGACACGATCATGGGGCCGATGACAGACCATCGCAACATCCTTGCCGGAGTCAGAGAAGCAGAGCAGCTCACCGGCAAGCGACTCATAAAGGTCGACACCCCGTTCCTCAACATGGGCGACTCCCCTGAGGATCTAGCAGCCGCCGAAAGGCTTCTCGATCAAGTCAAGGCAAACGACGTAGACATCTGCATGCCGCACCACCAGATGGTTGAGCAGTTCGTCGACAAGAGGGCAAAGAAGATACACCGTCTCGGGATTTACACGAAGATGATCCGCGACCGCGGCATGATACCCGGCCTCTCCGCCCACATGCCCGAGGTGGTCATGTACTGCGATGGAAACAACGAGGATGTGGAGGCATACATCCAAATATACAACGCCGCAGGGTTCCTGATGCAGCTGGAGGTCGAGTTCATACAGAGGTTGATCCACACGGCAAAGAAGCCCGTTATGACAATCAAACCGATGGCTGCGGGCAGACTGACACCCCTGGTCGGCCTGAACTTCGTATGGAACACCATCCGAGACTGCGACATGGTCACTGTCGGAACCATGAGCCCGAGAGAGGCGGAGGAAGTGATAGAGTACTCTCTCGCAGCGCTTGAGCGCCGTCTGCCCAACGTCTATGAGCGCTCATCCCCAGGCAAGGGGAAAGGCACCATACTGGATCAGGAGTAGCCGTACTTGGTCTGAGGCAGCCAAACTGGATCAGGAGCAGTCCAAATCAAGAGCAGTCAGAGGGACGACTGTGGAGGCGGCCCCTATGCTCGGGATAGGCTTTACCAGGACTCTCAAGAGCAAGCTCATCCTCTACTTCCTCGCGATCACGATCATCCCATCGGTGGCGATCAGCTACTTCTTCTTCAGGACCTCTCAGCAGACCCTTGAGAAGAACATGGTTGATACGTCAGTGAGCAACCTCGCGTACACAGTTACGCTCATGGATAAACAGCTCAACAACGCCGCGCACCTGTCGGATTGGCTCTTCATGAACAAGAACCTGGATGTCGTCCTCACGAAGGAGTATCCAGGTCCTGAGCTGGGATATGACAAGGACATCGAGACCTTTCTCGAGCTGAAGGACTACCAGTTGAGGTACAACGTTGCAGTCGGCACGTATGTCTACTCAGTGGTGATAAACGGCAAGAACGGAATGGACCTGAGAGCGGGGCATCCTGAAGGCACTCAGATTGACATCGACGCGCTCAAGCAGACAGAGTGGTTTCAGTACGGCATGAGCCTTCAGGGGAAGAAATCCTGGTACGGCATTGCTCCAAACCCGGCCGCAGTCAAGTACGAGAAATACATCCTCCCTCTCGTCAGACCTGTGTTCCACTCAACGACCAACCAGGAGATAGGCTGGCACATGATCGGACTCAAGGTCAGCCTGATCGCAGACCTGTTCAAAGGTTTGGAGGCTCGTGCGGACGAGACGCTGATGGTGATAGACCCTCGCCGTTACGCTGTCTACCACAGCGACCCCGCGCTCGTCGGACAATATCTCGGCGAGCTCGACTACGTCCGTGAAGTCATGGACCAGGGAGCGCTGCAGGGCGATTTGCGGGCGAGGATCGATCAGGAACAGCGGCACATTACGTTTGCGAGGTCCGACACCACAGGCTGGAGCATCATCAAAGTGCTTTCGTCGGCCGAGCTCAATACTCAGAGGCGGATGCTCATCAAGATCACTCTCGCGATCTCCTTCGCGAGCTTCGTCTTTGTATCGTTCCTGACCGTGTATCTGTCGACCAACCTCACCCGCCCGTTGACCAGGATTCTAAGGCGGACCAGGGAGATAGCCTCGGGGAACTTCGAGCGCGACCCGTCGATTGAGGGAGAGGACGAATTGGGCACACTCGGCCGCGCAGTCAACCTGATGGCCGATAACATCCGTGATCTCCTGAACACAATCATTGCAAACGAGCAGGAGAAGCGCAGGCTTGAGCTCGAGGTACTTCAGAACCAGGTGAACCCCCACTTCCTCCACAACACACTGAACTCACTGAAGGTCATGGCCTCCCTCCAAAAGGCGGAAGGCATCAAACAGATGGTTACCGCCCTCGGCCGTTTGCTCATGTATATCTCCAAGAACACCGCTGAGACCATCACCCTCGAAGAAGAGATCTCGCTGCTGAATGACTATATCTACATCCAGAACATGCGCTATCAAGGAAGGATACAGCTCAACTACAAGCTTGACGATGAGAAGCACCTCAACTGCAAGATCATCAAGTTTACTCTGCAGCCGATCGTTGAAAACGCCATCTTCCACGGGATCGAGCCCAAGCGGGATGCCGGCAGAATAGACATCAGTGTGTCCGAGCGGGACGGCCGACTGGTCATTTGTGTCAGGGATGACGGGGTCGGAATGACGCCAGAGGAAATCGAGTCTGCGCTGGCACCCTCGCAATCGGCCAAGACTCGCGGACTGTCCGGAATCGGTATCAGGAACGTAAATGAACGGATCAAGCTCACCTATGGTCAGGAATACGGTTTGACCATAAAGAGCGTCGTGGGTGAGTACACCGAGGTGTACCTGGAGATTCCTCTTGAGGCCAGTCTTGTTGAGTCCGGTTCTCCGTCAGGATTCATCGCTGCGGCACTGGATCGGGGCGATGACGCACTGACAGATTAGGGTGGTGTCTATGCTCAAGGTAGTCATAGTCGACGACGAAGCCTTGGTGAGGCTCGGGCTCCAGTCGATGTTGCGCTGGGAGGAGCTCGGCTACGAGATCGTCGGCGAGGCCACTAACGGGCAACAGGGTCTCGACCTGATCATGCAGAGCGACCCCGATATAGTCATTACCGACATCAAGATGCCCGTTATGGATGGCCTTGAGATGATGCGCCTGGCAGCAGAGGCGGGCCGAAATCCCAGATTCATAGTCCTCAGCGGCTATGACGAGTTTCAACTCGTAAAACGTGCGATGAAGCTGGGAGCCGAGGAGTACCTGATCAAGCTGGATCTCGAGCCTAATACTCTTGCGGAAGCCCTTGCTGCAGCGCGAGTCAAGGCTCTGGCACAGCGCGACCGGGTCACTGACGAAAAACAGCTCACAAATGCAGTCGGCGGCAATATGCATCTCCTCCGCGAGAGCTTTTTCAGGCAGATCATCTCAAGACCGGACCGGGGCGAGGCCGAGCTGAAAGGACAGGCCGAATACCTCGGGATGAAGTTGAGAGGGATGATCGTCTGCGCAGTCATCCGCATCAACAACATGTCGGTGCTGGACAAATACGATGACGAAGAGGTTCACTCGTTTGAGGCGTCCATTCGCAGCACGGTCAATGAGATAGTGAACGACTCATTCGAGGGCTACACCTTTGCGTGGAGTCGCGGCGAGTTCGTTGCGATCTTCTGCGCCCCCAGTGCGGAAAGCGTGACTGCTCAGATGCAGAAGGCCGGCCACACAGGCGACCGAATCGTTCAGGTTCTGAACCAGTACTTCAACGTGTCAGTGTCCGTAGGCATCAGCGACCCATTCGAGCGGTACTCCCAGATCGCACCGGCCTACTTCGAAGCATGCAGGGCAGCCCAGCAATGCTACTACACCGGGGACCAGTCCGTCCTCTTCTTCTCGGACGTGCCAGGCAGCTGTGGGCATCCGGACCCGGTAGACGTGTCGTGCCTGAGCGACGCTCTTGCTGAAGCAATCGAGTTGCACGACGTGCAGATGATAGGCAAGGTCTTCGAAGTTCTCATCAATCTCGTGAACGAACCCAACTTCTCGAGGAAGCAGGCATACGATGTCTGTTTCCAGATCGCGTACTCGATCAGTGGCTCGCCCGGACTGGCAGATGCCCAGTTCCAAGAGATCCTAGGAGGTCGAAGTCTGCATGAGACGATACTGGGGCTGGGCACCCTCGCGCAGATCGTCAACTGGCTGATCGGCCTCGAGCAAAGGCTCTGCAGACTGGTGGCGAGAGAAGACGAACAAGGGAACCGCCGCCTCATTGCCAAGGCCAAAAAGTACATTCTCGACCACTACATGGAACGCGTTTCTCTCGAACAGGTCGCGTCCGCCATCAACATCAGCCCGGGCTATCTCAGCACTATCTTCAGACAGAGCACCGGAACCTGCTTCACTGACTACGTCACGGGCGTCAAAATCGATCAGGCCAAACGACTTCTCAGAGAGACCGACT
>JAAYAB010000300.1 GCA_012719595.1 Bacillota bacterium | reverse complement strand
GATCTCTACCCGTTCGTAGTCCGGACCGATAGGCTCCAGAGAGAGCGGCAGGTAGTTGTCGTAGAAGAGTTTCTTGTCGCGATCTCTCTCAATAGAGTCCACGATCTGCTGTAACCGTTCTGCAGAGACCAAGACAGGCAGGAAGCTGGCCTCGTCCCACTGCTTCCCGATGATGTAGTCGATACGGACTCCGTTCTCCAAGGGCAGAATCTCGAACTGGCCGTACAGCACGCTGTCGTTGTAGCTGTCCAGTTCCTTCCGAGCCTGGGTCGGAGTGTAGTACACGATGGTGAGCTGCGAACTAAGCCGGTTCTTGGCTGCTCCTCTTGCGATCTTCTCGTTCGTGGCTCGGTTGACAGGGTTCGAGAACCAAACTTGCCCGTACTGCTTATCGATGACGGCGATCTCGGTGGTCTCCTCGTTCACGCACAGGGCCAGATACCCGTTTTCCGCGACCTTGGTGAAGCCGCGGGGCGGCTCGATCTCAGGCTGGGGCTGAGACTGAGGCTGCGGCTGGGCCGACGATGCGCCCGCCTGAGCCTGGGTCTGAGGCTGCACCGAGGATGCCCCAGCCTGAGGCTGGGCCTGCACTTGACCTGAGGACGCCTGTGCCTGCACCTGACCTGAAGACGCCTGGGTCTGAGGCAGCGTCTGCGTTTGGCTTGAAGACGCCTGCGCCTGGCCTGAAGACGCCTGGGTCTGAATCTGGCCTGACGAGGCGTCAGCCAAAGCCTGACCCGAGGAGCCCTGAGTCAAGACCTGATCTGAGGAGTCCTGAGCCAATGCCTCGCCTGAGGAGTCCTGGGCCAATGCCTGGCCTGGGGAGTCCTGAGCCAAGGCGTGGCCCGAGGAGTCCTGAGCCAAGACCTGGCCCGAGGAGCCCTGAGCCATTGCCTGGCCTGAGAGCGCCTGAATGGCATTCAAGCGGTCGCCGCCCAGCCCGACGGCAACCGCAACCACTGCCAGGAACGCTCCGAGCAGGATCACAGCAGCTATGGGAGATATCCGGGCTTTTCTCAGCCTCATATCTTGGCTAACTCCTCCGGCTACAGCCTTAGCACGATCTCGTAGTACACGTCCATGACAAATGCCAGCGATTTCGCAAGTATGCTCGAGAACAACAGCGCTATGAAAATCACCATTCCGATGCCCGCAAGGGAGCAGGCGCTGGTTATGGCGTTCTTTATCACGTCGTAGTCATGGATCACCATCGAACCAAGGAAGATCAGCAGCAACGACCATCCTGTCGCCAGCACCACGAGGAACACATACAGCTGAGCTTCTTCGAGGACCAAAACCCTGCTCAACAGGGTCGTAGGGGTGAGAAGCAGTACTAGCGGTGTCAGCCCGTAGGACGAGGCGATGTAGATGTCCTTCACAGTGCCCTTCCCGTCCATCAGGGTGGTCATTGCCCAGCTGACAACGCACCACAGACCAATCGGCACAAGGATGCTCGAGATCTCCCTGTAGATGTTCAACTCTGTCAGGTTCCTGTAGTTGAACAGGAAGCCGGCATATTGCCTGAAGACCACAAACGATATGCACGCGAGGACCAGGATTATCGTCGCGGAAGCAACGTTACCTTTCTTCTCATGCTTGAGTTCCCAGAAGCCATCGAACGGATGCAGAATGACAAACAGCGAGTATTTCAGACTATCGAGCAGGCGTTTTGCAGCTAGCACATGCCAACCAGACGCGGCGCCGCCAGACACACGCTCGTCAGGTCCGAGCACGCCAGACGCCCGCCTCTCAGACCCGAACCCGCCGGGCGCGCGCCCGCCAGGCACGTGCCCACCAATCGGCGACATCCCCTTGTCGGGCAGCGCATACGGTGAACTCGACGCGCCCATCGCACTGCTGGAACGCCTTCGCCAGGCCTCCAGCGCCCTTCGGCCTATCAGGATGGCGGCGATGACGGCAATCACGACTAGTGCCGCCTTCCCGAAATGCTGCTCGATGGCGAGTTCCCGCAGGTTTCTGAAGGCCTTGGAGTAGGTCTTGCGATCGTAGCCAAGGACTGCGTATCTCATGGCGCCTTCGTAGTCCTCAGCCTGCAGCCTGGCCCGGGCTATCCCTCTGTAAGCCGGATCGTAGTTCGAGTTCAGCGCAAGGACGTTCATCCAAATCTCAGTAGACTGGTCGTACATCCCGGCCTGGTAAAACCTCAGAGCCAGGTGTATCGCAGTCGCGTACGGAGTCGGGCTGTAGACCGTAAGGATGTTGCGACCCTTGTCAAGGATGAGTATCCTCTCGTCGGACATAACGTCGAGGGCTACCGGCTCGAGCAGGTTGCCCACCTGCAGCCCCTTGCCTCCGAACACGTAGAGCAGGTTGCCATTGTCGTCGTAGGTGTAGACCTGCCGGTTGTTCCCGTCAAGAGCACTGTATCCCTTGAAGCTGCGATAAGTGATATCTCGAAAGATCGATACAGCCTCTGAAGTCAGCTCGACGATGTTTCCCCTGGGCGTCGTAAACCCCTCACGCCGCAGCACGTCCACTCCGGAGGGGCTGAGCCTCTTGATGACTTCTTCAGTCCTGGTAATGTCCTTCTTCGCGTCTTCTTCGGCAGTCCTGTCGATCGCTGTGTCAACCGTAGCATAGATGAAGCCCATATCGTCTATGTCGAGGCTGCTGTAGGTTATCGGAAGGAACAGGGCCCTTCTCTCTCTCTGCCTGCGAGTGGCAACTCTGCTCCAGAAGAGGTCGGCTGCACTCGGCGCTACCCTGGGGGCTCCGATGAAGCCCTGGAAGTTGCCGGCCACATCGAGCGAGATCAGGCCGTCGAACACGCCTTCAGCTATGACATACATCCTGCCGGCCGGATCAACGCCCACTTTTTTCGGCCGGTATACGAAACCCTCCGAGAGAGTTTCGTCCGTGTCCGAGGTCGGAGCACCTATAGTCCTGACCAGATTGCCGGTCTCGTCCAGTTCGACAATTCGCGCGTTTCCGGTATCAGCAACATAGATGTGCTGCTCATCTGTGAGGAACAGCCCGGAGGGGTTCCTGAACCGATCGACCTGGCCGTCATTGTCGAACTCGCTGATCACTCGGGTGACGCTGAAGGATGCATCTAGGCACAGGATCCGGTTGTTGCCGGAGTCTAGCAGGTAGATGGTGTCGTTCTGGCCGACCACCACATCGAGCGGAGTCCTCAAGTCTCCCACTCCAAGAGTCTGGCCGTCGATCACTGCTGTCGGGACATATGCGTGCGGACTGGGGACCTTTTCTTCCCAGTAGTTATAGGTGTAGCTGCTGTACGGCACTGCGGCGTTGGCGCTGGCGCCGATCACCGCAAGGGCAATCAGCACCACCAACGACTGCAGACCAACGAACCGGGACCTCAGGCATGATGCAAGAGCCGACTTGGTTCGTCTCATCGGGCCGCTCCTTCGCTGCTACAACTCACTAGTCTCGCATGTCTAACTGGGTTAGCACACTCTGCGGGCCTTAGGAGGCTCAGCAGTGGACTTCCTGACGACGACTTCAGTAGAAAGGACTATCTTAACCGGCTTGGTAACTTCGCCTTTTATGATCTCAATCAGCCTCTTGCCTGCTTCGATGCCCATCTCCTGTTTGTGCACACGGACTGTAGTGAGGGGCACCGTAAAGTGTCTGGACATCTCCTCATCATCAAACCCGACGACGGATATGTCCTCCGGGACACAGCATCCATGATCCTGGATAGCTTTGATTACACCGAACGCAAGAGCGTCACTGGCTGCGAATATGGCCGTGGGTGGCTCCTTCACTGTGCGCAGCATCTCCGTTGTGGCTCGATGGCCGTCATCGACCCCGAAAAAGGGTGTGCAGAACGTTATCAGCTTCTGAATCTTGGGTATCCCTGCTTGCTTGAGAGCCTGTTTGTACCCTATGTACCGTTCATCGAGCGAGACATGGCTGAGGGGCCCTCCGATGAATGCAATCCGCTCGTGTCCGAGCTCTATGAGGTGATTCACGATGCGCCTAGCGCCAACGACATTGTCGTTTACCACGCAGTCGATGTCCATCTCCCATGCGTCGTGGTCTACCAGGACCAACGGCTTTCCGCGCTCCTTGGCTCGGACGATCAAAGACAGGTCGACCTCGTATCCCACGAGGATTATGCCGTCTACTTCTTTGTTTGCCACCAGGCTTTCAATCGTGGTGAGGTCGTCCTGGGCGTTTCCAGTGAGCATCTTGAAGATGAGCTGGTAGTTGTGGGCTCTGAGTATCGCCTCGACTCCGGCGACGATCTGACTGTAGAACGTGTTGTTGATGATATTGTGGAACCTGCTGCTCAGCAGACAAATGTTGCCCGTTTCTTGCACTTCGTCCTTCTTAACATACTTGCGCGGTCTGTAGCCCATTTCTGCTGAAATCTGCAAAACTCTCTGAACAGTCTCCGGTGAGATCTTCCCAGTCCCGCTGAATACCCGAGAGACCGTGGATGCCGAAACACCCGCCTTTTCCGCAATGCTCTGGATCGTTTTCCGCAGCTTACTCACCTTCTTCTGTCCTGAGCCACTGCACAGATGCAACGAACCGGCGCCGATGGGCATGAGTGATTTTTGACCGCAGATTCAGTATAGCACGAACAGTTGGCTAACGCAACATCTGATACTAAGTTGCGTAAACATACCTGTTTATTGCGTTGAATGGATGCCATTGTTGCCTAAGGAAGCGGCTGGAGAGAAACCTCCTCGTGTGCCGGCATCCGCAGAATCCGCCTGCCTGTACATACTGCGGCACAGCAGACTTGCAGCCAAGCTCCCAGAGCCGTATACTCCAGTAAGGAGGTGGTTTGCTTGCATCACTCGACCATAGACATATGGAGTGGACTTACATACCTCGGAGAAGGACCCGACGGATTCAGACCAGTGCTCGAGACCTATGTGCTCAAAGGTGCCAAGCAGCGCCCCGCTGTGCTCATCTTCCCCGGCGGTGGGTACCAGGTCACGTCTCCTCGCGAGTCCGAACCCATAGCCATCCAGTTCGCAGCTGCAGGCTATCACGCGTTTGTGTTGCACTATTCTGTCAATCCCAGGAGACACCCACTGCCTATACTCGACGCTTCGAGAGCGATGTGCATCAT
>JAAYAB010000299.1 GCA_012719595.1 Bacillota bacterium | reverse complement strand
TTCTCAAGTCCGAGAGAGAAGCCGCTCGATTCCTGATATACCAGTACGGTCGATCAGCGTGGACTCACAATCTTGATGCGGCAAAAGAGTGTGACATGGTCGAAATCCAAGTGGGCCAGGGAGCGCGAGGCGGGATCGGCCACTCCCGGAAGCACGATCTGCTCAGTTCAAGAGTGAAGGCACTCTTGGGGCTGGCCGAAGGCGAGGACGCAGTTGCCCACGCGAGGCTCCCGGGCATCACTTCTTCGAGACAGCTCGCGAGACTGGTCAAGGAACTGCGAGATGCCACCGATGGACTGCCGATAGCGATCAAGATCGCCGCAGGCTGGACTCTGGAGGAAGATCTGAAGGTGGCAATCGACTCGGGTGTAGATGTAGTCACGGTCGATGGCGGCCAAGGGGCTACGCGTGATTCGATTCCGGCACTTCTGGACGACTTCGGGCTGCCAACCGTTGCGGCAGTTCGAAGGACGCATGACTTCCTCGTGAATCAGAAGGTGAGGGATCGAGTGTCTGTCATAATAAGCGGATGGCTGCGGACTCCTGGCGACTTCCTGAAGGCCCTGGCACTCGGAGCGGACGCTGTGGCCATAGGCACGATGGCGCTGTTTGCAGTCTCACACACTCAGATACTGAAGGCCCTTCCATTTGAGCCTCCGACCCAGTTGGTGTACGATGCAGGCAGTCTGTCACACAAGTTCGATGTAGAGAAAGGAGCCCTCTATCTGGCCAACTTCCTGTCATCTTGCGTGGACGAAATGAGGGAATGCGTGCGAGCCCTTGGCAAGACCGCTCTGAGTGAGGTCGGCAGAGAGGACATGTACGCCCTGGACGAACGGACTGCCAAGATCACCGGCGTACCCTTTATCGGAGACTTCGTGTATAGATAGCCGGCCGATTCATGACTCTATCAGGTAGGCGGCCATAGCAGCAAGCGTGTTGGCAAAGTTCAGCTCACTGGAACCGTACTCGTGCCGGTTGATCGGAGCCGACAGGCACAGCACACCGAGGATCGATTCACGCCTCTGTATCGGGGCCACCATGACGGAGTGCCAGATGGGATTCCCAGAAACAGGGTCGATGTCGCAGGCGCTGTCCCAGTCGATGGTGCACCGTCCAGTTCCGGAACTTAGGACTTCATCAATCAGCTGGCGGCCGATCCGGACGTCAGTAACCCACCCGTCGACCAGCCGTTTTCTGACGTACGCTCGTTCCGGGGCTCCGTCGCCGTTCTTCAGGATCACGGCGCCCGACTCCGCATCGAGGACGCCCATGGATTGCCCGAGGAACAGGTATAGCTTATCCTCGACCGGGACCTGGCTGTCGATCAGCTCGAAGATCTCGACCAACGCCAGCACGTTTCTCTGATCCTGCACGGTGTTTCCTGTGACGATCCCTGCCAGCCTGTCCGTCCGCCGTGCTGCGCTGCCAATCGAAGGGTTCCAGACTGACGTTCGGTTCCTTCCCGATTCTTTCGCCCAGTAGAGGGCCTGGTCCGCGCGAGTCACCAGCTCGTCCGGCCATTCGCCGTGCATGGGATAGGCAGAGACACCTACACTCACTGTCAGCGACATGCCGGCACCCGTAAGTTTTGCCGATTCCACGGCTGTCCGCAGACGCTCGGCAACCAGCTCAGCCTCATCGAGCGGAGTGTCGGGCAGCAGTATGACGAACTCCTCGCCTCCGTAGCGGCAACAGATGTCACTCGGCCGGGTGTTCTCTGTCAGGGTCTTGCCAATGCCCCTGAGCACTTCGTCGCCGGTCTGATGACCGAACCGGTCGTTGACATTCTTGAAGTCGTCGATGTCTATCATGAGCACGGACAGCGGGTACTGCTCACGAGCAGCTCTGCTCAGCTCACTGGAGATGGCTTGTTCGAAGAACTTGCGGGTGTACACGCCCGAAACCTTGTCGATCGATGATGTGATCCTCAGATGGTGGTTTTCCATCAGCAACCTGGCAATGCCGGCCCAAGCCTGGCACTCGCGGAATGTGCGCTGGTCCAGATTATTGAACACTGATGAAGAGGAGAGATACAGGTATCCTAGGACGTTCCTGGCAGACCTGCTCTTTGCTCGTCTCTGATCAGGCTTGTCGGCAGTCTCAGGCTTGAGGCTGGGTTCCTCAGCTCCTCCCTCAATCAGTGGGATGCATATCACTGCGCTGACGCCGTCGGGAAGTGCCACTTCTGCGCCTGACTGCTTGCCTCCAAACCTCTCGGAGATCAAGACTCCCTTCTGCTCAGCCCGAACGTAATCCAGAATGTGCCGTGATCTCGCCATATCCGGAGCTGTGCCCCGGCAGCAAAGCAGGCTCCGCCCCTCGTCTTCCTCCAGGAAGACACACACGGCGTCAGCGTCCGCTATTCTCGCAAGCTCTGATACCAGGATGTCGAGGTTGCGTTGGTTGTTTGTTGTGAAGCTGTCGAGCAAGTTCTTGAGCGATGCAGGAACGGCATCCGCCGACCCGACCGAACTCGCCGCAAGGCCGGCTGCAACCTCTCTTCTGGCTTGATCCGGTGTGTCCATGAAACTGAAGAATGCACCCAGCGCGTCAGCCTCGCCGGTAAGATTGCGACTCTCTTCGTCCAGAGTTCGAGCGTGCTCGTTTTCTAGGAAACCCCTTCTGATGGCAATCAACCGGTCACGAACATCCCGTCTTCTGTGCGACAACAGGAAGTCGCGCCGGTGATTCTTAGGAGCTTTCGAAGCCAGCCTATACAGCAAGTCGAGGGCGCAGGTGTACGCACGAGCAGCACATGCGACGTCTCCGTCGATGCGATATGCGTCACCGTACGCTTTGTGAGCGCGGAACTCGAGGAGAGGATCGCGTGCACTTCTGCAAAGTTCCAGCGCTCGGTGGGTTTGTGCGACGCGGTCCTCATCCTTGGCCATGAGAGCGCGCAGGAGAGACATCTCTCCCGCAAGCCTTACAGTATCGGACCTGGCCTTGAGCTTCTCACTCTCCCTCAGAAGTGACTGAGCCTTGTCGTAGACTCCGCTGTCGATGTGGATCTGCGCGAAGGCATGCAGCCAGTCTCGCCTGTCCTTCACAAAACCTGTTCTCCTGTACTCCGCCACCAACTGGTCGATCTGTTCATGGTCGACCGTGCCTGACTTCTCGAAGTTGATGCAGATCTCAAGGGCCCTGCTGTCCAGGTTGTATGCAGATCTGCGGTCAGGCTGCGCTTTCGTGGCTTCAGCCAGGCAGGCTAGCGCTCGCTCGAAGTCGCCCAGGACGTAGAGCAGCCGCGCGGCATATCGGTAGTAGCCGGCTATGTACTTGCCCAGCTCGCCGTGGTATCTTTCGACGTCCTGCTGCCCGAGAAGCATATAGTCGTAGCTCTTCTGGTACTCTCCCATCATCAGGTAGGATAGGAGTATGTTGAGCCTGCACACGAAGACAAGCTGATGCCTGCCTGCCTCAAGTGCGAGCCGCTCAGCTTGGAGGTAGAACTCAAGCGCGCGGCTGTACTCGTCCTGCACCCGATGGGTTTCACCCAGGTTGTTGAGAATGGTCGCCATCACCAGAGGTTGGCTGTGTTTCCTTGCGATTGCGAGGGCGTCCTCGTAGTAACGCCTAGCCATGACCGGGTCCTGGTGGTGTTCGTTGTAGATGTTGCCGATGTTGTTGATCGGCCTGACTGCTTCCCAGCTCCGGCCCGCGCGTGTGAAGAGGTCAATGCTGGCTTGGTACCGGGCGATTGCATCGTCGCTCTGGCCGAGGCCGTCGCAACACGCGCCGAGGATGTTCTGAAGGAGGGCGTGGAGGTGGACAAACTCACTGTCAGTATAGGTTTCGAGGCACTTGGACGACAGTTCTATGGCTTCGTCGTACCGCTGTTGTGCCAGCATCATCACGCATATGCTGTAGCTCGCCCTGAGTATTCCTTCTACGAAGCCTGCGGATTCAGCCAGACTCAGGGCCTCATAGAGGGAGCTCGACCCGGCGGCGATGTTGTTCATTCGAACCTGAAGGAGTCCGATTCCCTGCTTAGCCAGTGCCTTTGCTTCGACGTCGTCTCTCTTCGAAGCGAGCCTGAGAGCTTCTTGATAGGTGGCCAGCGCCTTTTCGTTTTCGCCCATTCGCTCATGGGTTTCGCCCAACATGAACAGGATCTCAGTGGTCTCGTCATCAGCGCCGAGGTCCGCGGCTATCCTGTACGCCTCGTGGAGGAAGGTGAGGGCGTGCGAGTCGATTCCGAGTCTGAAGAGGCTCTCCGCCGATTCGAGCGCCGATTCGAGGGCGCGCCGGGGCTCTCCAGCCCTGACCAGATGGTGGACCAACTCATAGGCGATCTCCATGTCATCTCTGTTGGGCAACGACTCGAGAGACTGGGCCACTCTGGCGTGGAGTTCACGCCTGACCTGCTCGTCCATTGATTCGTATAGACTTCGTTTGATGCTCCTCAGGTGGATGTCGTACGCGTACCCTTCGTCACCAACTCGTTCGTCCGCAAGCTGGAGAGCGATGAGGTCTTCGAGGATCCCCGCAATTCTGTCTCGAGAGATGCCGGATGCGCTTTGGAGTGCTTCGAGAGGCGCGGGAGCGACAAAGACAGAGAGCAACTTGAGAACCGCGCGAGCGTCGTCCGGTAGGGTCTCGATCTGGTCCAAGGTGGCCTCATACACGCTTCCAGGGAACGGCAGTTTGGTGTGATCTCCGTCTATGTCGAAGTCCACGTGCCATTCTCCGTCGTCCCGCAGGACCAGGTGTTTCTGAGCGTGCAGGGCGTTGATGATGTCCTTGATCAGGAGCGGATTGCCCTCGGTTTCACGAAGGACTCGTGCAGAGAGCTTGGGCAGAATGGCGCTTGTCCCTAGCATCTGCCCAATGAGTTCCATGGTTTCCTGGAAACCGAAAGAGGACAAGACCATTTGCGTCGTGCTCGCCCGGCTTTGCCACTTGTCGAGGAAGAGCCGGATCGGTCCATTCTCGGCTTCCTCCTTTCTGTAGGCGAGTATGATCCACAGAGCGACAGCCTTCGATGCGTTTAGGATGTGATCTATCAGCTCGAGTGTGCGGCTGCTGGCCCATTGCGCGTTGTCGAGCACGATGACAACTGGATCTCTATCGAAGGTCTCGAGGATGAAATTCGCTATCCGGTCGTTCAGCCTCTGGATCTCGCGCTCCTCAGGCAAGGCCGGCGTCGGTTGGATATCTGTCGTACTCCTGAGGTCTGGAACGATCTTTATCAGCTCGGGGCCATACTTCGCTATAGTTTCACTGTTCGCAAATGGGACCATGTTCCGGATCAATTGCGATACCGGATCGAACGTGATCTGACGGTCATCAGAGAAACTCCCGACAAAGACCCTGATTCGTTCGAGCTCCATGTAGAAGGCGAACTCGCGGACGAGGCGGGTCTTGCCAATCCCTACACTGCCGCTGATGAGCGTCAGGCCGGCTCCGCGATTCTCCCGAAGGAACTGGTTTTTCCATTTGTCGAGCTGCTCTAGTTCAGTGTCGCGGCCGATGAGTTTGGTGCTGGAGACGACCTTGTCTCTTGCGGCTCTGTCAAACCGGGGGTAATCGGTTCCCATCGCTTTGTTGATGCGAGCAATGACCTGCCGCGTGTCTCTGCACCTTTCACCGATCGGGGCCAAGAGAAGGTCGATCACCTGAGAGAAGGGTCCCAGTCGTCCGCTCCTTCTGCAGTCCTCAAGCAGGCTGGACATGTTCGCAGTGGACGGGTCCTCTCTCGCTATGAGGAACAACAGCAGAACGCCCAGTGAATAGAGGTCCGCCGCGGGGTCCGGGCGATCCTGCCTCAGACTATCCGGCGAGACGAATTGCATGTTGACCTTCTGCGGTTTGAGAATGGCGCTCTCGATGTCTCCGGGGAGCATGGGTCTGGTCAGCTTGATCGTGCTGCCGGTCCGTCCA
>JAAYAB010000298.1 GCA_012719595.1 Bacillota bacterium | reverse complement strand
GCCACTTCACTGATTATTCCTGCTTGACGCGTGAGTTCTTCCACTAGACCCGGGATTCTCTCTTTCAGCTGATAGGTCCTGATGGGATCGGGAGTCGGGGACGTGATCATGATGATCCTGCGGTAGAGTGTGTTCAGGTCATAGAGGCTGGCCTCGACTGTCCGTATCAGATCGACGAAGTCGCCTAGAACTACCTCCATCGTGATGTAGTGGTGGCCTTTGGTGAGGTAGAACAGGTACGGCTCGCCATCGTCAGGCGAACTCAGAACGTTCATCTGATACGAAGTGCTGTATGGGAATCTGACAGTCTGCAGCTCCTTGAACGGCAGCTGCCCGTCTATAGTGATCCGCCTGGAGCTGTAGGCGCCGCGGAGGAAATTCTGTTTGGCCTTGATCGCGATCTTGTAGAACCCGTCCTGAGGAACCTCGAAGTCCCACCTGATCCACTCGCCGGCTTGGCTCCACTCGGTTCCACCGATGGAGTTCAGGCGCAGGAGGACCGGGTGATACGGCTCAAGCGTTGGATCGCCTCGGTCAGGCTGAGGAGACATCGTTGAGCTCGAGCGAAATGTAGAGTCACGCTCCTGCAGCTTGATCATGACTCCGGTCGCAGGCTTATACCCCTGCGCCGTCTGCATTGCCAGGACTTCCTTGTAGCTAGGCACCTCTGCCAATTGGAAGACACGGATTGACTTGATGGCGACAGGCTCACGCCGCGAGCGGAGCGCCAGGGTGTTTCTGCCCTCATTGAGGAAGAACTTGTAGGGCTCGAGGTAGTCCCCCATCGAGTCTTTCAGAACCTGGCGGGTCCAGGAGGGGTATTCTCTCTGAAGAGGACGCAGTTCATTGCCCTGGTTGTCTCTGACGATCTCCTCAGCGTCGCCCCAGATCCTCGAGAATTGCAGGTATTCGGCTCCTTCGAACGGCACCTCTCCGTTTATCTCAATCGCACGCTCGATGGAAGTGCTTCGTCCTTCGACCGGGTAGTACTCGAGCTCGATGTTGTAAAGCCCGGCGCGTGGGATGTCGATCTCCCACTCAACGACTGCATCTTCACCCGTGTAGACGCAGTCGACTCCTTCTATGCTTGCCGCCGCGACCTCGCCGCTGGCTCTGCTGTAGTCGCAGCCCTGGACAACGATCTCATGCTCAGGCTCTACGACTCCTGCGTCGAGGTGCTGACGCAGATAGACTTCGTATTCAACAGCGCTCTTGTACCCTCGCAGGCCGGTGGCGATACCCGTCACCGCCTGAACCTCGCCGAAGAAGGCGAGCAAAGCCAGAAGCAGGCTCGTCAGGACAAACCTAGCCCGTCTACCCACGCTTCCACTCCTCTCGTCACTCAGCCACAAGTCTCCGACAGGATTGCCTTTCTACGAGTCTGGTGGGATAGCAGCATTGCGTGAAGGGCATGGGTTCTCCGATATCTAGGTTTTGCGAAGCCTCGATCTTCTCTATGAGAAGCCTGATGGCCGTGTAGCCGATCAACTCTGAATACTGTGCCACCGTTGTCAGAGGCACATCGAGCAACCGAGTGATGCTCAGATCGTCGAAGCTGACGATAGAAAGGTCTTCGGGAATCGTCAGTTTCAACTCGCGGCATACCTTAACCACGTCGACCGCTACATAGCCGTTTACCACGACGACTGCAGTGAAGCATCCGCCCGATAGGAACTCCTTGAGCTCGGGCAGCCCTGTCCGGAAATCGAAGGAGAACATCACACCGCTACCCAGGCCTCGCGCCGCAAGCGCCTGCTGATATCCTGTAAACCTGTCCCTCATGCTGCTAGTCTGGTCACTCTCATGCCTGATGAACGCGATTCGCTCGTGCCCAAGATCGAGGAGATGCTCTGTGGCCAGCCTTCCGCCCTGGATGTTGTCGGACATCACGCAGTTCGTCTCACATCCCGGGACTCGCCGGTCCACTAGAACAAATGGGAATCCCTCTTCCTTCAGCTCAAAGACAACCGACCCTCCGGAAGGCTCCTCGCTGGGCATGATGATCAGCCCAGAGACCTGCTCGTCTCTGAGGTGCCTTATTTCCTCCTGTTCCTTCTCGTTGCTGTTATTGGAGACCCGGAGGGTCGTGCCGTATTTCGTGTCTCTCAAAGCCCTCTGCATTCCGTTGAGCAGCAGCATCTCCATTTCTGCGTCGCAGAACGGAAGCACAATGCCTATCGTGGCGTTTCTTGGTTGTATACTGCGCTTTTTCTCGTGGACGAAGGTGCCGTTGCCCTGGACACGATACAGGATTGAGTCGTCGACGAGCTCTTGGATCGCCCGGCGAACCGTGTACCTGCTGACCTGAAGTTCGTCTGCCAGTTCCCGCTCCGGCGGTATTATCTCTCCCGG
>JAAYAB010000297.1 GCA_012719595.1 Bacillota bacterium | reverse complement strand
TGCCGCACATAGGCTATCGCGGACTGGACGTCCACTACCGGACACCTCGTTTCCTAAATGATCCTGCCACCTATTGCGTCATACGCCTTGATCTGGCACCGCGCTGTAGGACTCTCGGGGTAATCGCTTCTGAGCAAGGTCCAGATCATCTCGTCTCTGAGTTGGCCACCGCTCCCCGGCACGCGCTGCCTGAGGGTCGCTTCATGAGTGAAACCCAGTTTCCTCGGAACCGCAGCACTTCGAACGTTCTGCGGGTCGCAGTGGATCTCCACGCGATTCACATCGTAAGCCTGAAATGCCACCCGTGTAAGCGCAGCTGCGACTTCGGTCGCAAGTCCACGGTTGATGTGGTCTGCGCGTATCCAATAGCCGATCTCCAGAGCCCCTTTCCCGAGCCGGGTGTGCAGGCCGGTGCCCCCGATCACTTGCCTCTCGTCCGCATCGAAGATTCCATAGGTGAAGTCCTGGCCAAGGTCGAATTTCCCTCTGAATCCCCGGAGAACCTGCACCTTCGCCTCCCCGTCAGTGGGCTCCTGTTCTGCCCACGGCATCCAGGGCTTCAGATGATCCAGGCTCGCGTCAACTGCCTCCTTAAGCAGAAGAGCGTCACGAGGATCCCAGCAACGGATGACTGTTCTCTCAGTCTCTATTCGATATGCTGGGCGGTCTATTGAGGCACTCACTGATCTCACTCCTCACTCTGATCGAACCGCAAACCCGAGCCGACATCCAAGTCGTGCTGGGGTCAGCTCACCTATACTGCCTGGCCGCTACTGGTCCACCGACAGGGCCCCGGCAGAACTTCAGCGCAACCATGAGGGCTTTACCTGGCCGATGAAAGCCCAAGCGTCCGCTTGCGGGTTTCGCATGGCGAACCGGGCCAAGCCTTCGGCAGGGTGACCCTCCGCTCGCCTAACATCAATCGAACGTGACTCGAACTCGCTGCGCAAGAAAGTCCATATCCTCTCATCGCCTACTGCACCGCCCCCGATGACTACGCCTGGAGCATCATCGGACCCCGAATGCTTCCACAGCACGTTTCTGGTCTCAACAACGGCGTCGGCTGCTGCAGATAGGAAACGCCGCGCCTCCACGCGCTCCAACACTTCTGGCAACAGCGGTCCGAGGGCTCCCCAACTGCCACTGGACCGATCTAGATCCTCACCGCCAAGTCTCTCGATCACGGCCTCCTTTAGCCAGCTAGACAGACCGAGATCGTCGCGCCTCGACAGGTCCAGAAGGAACCTTGCGTACCGCCAGCCTGAGAGCGGCCACTCCGGCATTTCGGCGGCCACGTCCTCGCCTGGCCAACAGACGGCGTTTGCCTTGTCGATGTAAACTACTTGCGGCCAGCTGCCGCACCCTCCGACGACCACGTTGCCGCGCATGTCAGTCAGCCCGTATATGCCCACCACGTCGTTCAGCGGATCAGCGCCGATGACTGTCCACCCGCTGCCTCTGAACGCTTCGACGACTCCCGAGTGATCGTAGCAATAGCCAGCCAACCGCACCGGCAGGTGCGACAGCCCATTCAGGCGCTCAAGCAAGACCCGAACCCGAGCAAGCGCCACTTCCCTAGAGTGCCCGTCACCGCTAGGGAGGCGCGTGCGCTCGGCGGCCAGAACGTGACCATCCTGCTCCAGCACGGCGACACTCATTTGAGAGTAGCCGCAGTCAATACCCACCCACGCGGTCACACCACGAGCACCGCCTTTCACGTCCAGCATACGGTGCCAGTTGATCAGCCGATAAAGCCCCAGGCCCGCAGCGTTGTGATCGCGTCCAGTGTCAAGCGCCCACGCCACTCGAGCTCAGCGGCTGGCCCCGGAGCTTCCCAGTGTATCGGCCACCCGCCGTCTTCCTGCTGCCTGTTGAACAGATCTTCGAGATGGCGATCGATCTGGTCTTGGGTGAAGATCCGTGCTAGGAGCGAAGTGGGTCGTGGGGCGAAATGCAGCGGAGTCAACCCGTACTCTTCCACCGGAGCATCCGGTATGTATAACTGGGCCTTCGGCAGCGTCGAGGCGATCACGTCTATGAGATTCTGGGCGGCCTGCTTGTCGGGTATGTATTCCGCCAGGCGGGCAGTTGCCAGAAGGGAATGGGCATCCTGAGGAGGGTCTTTCATTATCAGCTTGAGGCAGGTCTCAGTCGCCCGCGAGAGCCAGTCATGCTGTACACCCTGATAGTGCAAGAATCCGCAGATTTCAGCCGTGGGATTCACGGCGGGAACCACCTTCGCGTGGTACCAATGCTCGGCCAGCGGCGATAAATGCGCCAGCTCAGTGAAAAACGGCACGAGGCCGTTGTCGTCCGAAACAGACTTAAGATAGACGCACACCGAAGTCGACAGTTCCCGATCCCTGTAGCGGGCCTCCGCAAGTGCAGCGAGCCCCATAGCCACGTGGAGCGGCTGGCTCTCCGGGCACCGCACGTCTGGCTCAAGCGCATGTCCGAGTCCACCATCCGGGTTCTGATACGCCCTCACAGCCATAGCCACGCCCGACGGATCACCACCCTCAAAGCGCACCTCGTAGAGCCTTCGCTCCAGCACCCTTGCATGTCTGAGCAGAAAGAAGCGGGCGTCCACCACTACCATGTTCATTCTGGCATCAACTCCTCTCGCTCCTCATTTCGTCAACTCGGCTGATGACCCAGGTCGAGTAAGACCACCGAGTCAGAAGGCTCCCCCACATGTTACCAAACAATAGCTTCGACGAGCGGGCGGTCGAACCTGCCGCCAAGAGGATGATTGATCGGGTGAACTTGTGATCTCCGGGAGAGGCTGAGCCAACGCTATTGGCGAGCAAAGGCGCACGCGCACTGCACCAGCCACAGCAGTGCTTCCGCGTGAGAGCATCAGCACTACACAGCGCACCGAATGTACCTGATTCGTTTGCGATGCCAGGTGTATGTGATGTGGATGGCTCCGTCTTCAGACTGGATTATTGCAGGGTATGAGTATTCGCCGGGACCGCTCTCCAAGAGGACTGGTTCGGTCCACGTCTCCCCGTCGTCTTCGGACACTGCGAGATGAATGGCATGCCTGTCCCCGGATGTGTGGTTGTACACCAAGACGACACGGCCGTCGCGGAGCTTCACTGCATCGATACCGGAGTTGGGGTTTGGGAGAGCAGTCACACGGCCCGGTGTCCATGTTCGCCCTCCATCGGCTGACGACGAGGCGACAATGCGTCCGATCCTCTCGGTGGAGCGCATCAACATGCGAATCTCACCGCTGCTGCACTGCCACAGCGTCGGCTGGATCACGCCAAAGGGCTCGCCGGGGACTGTCACCGGCCCGTGTTTCGACCACGTCTCTCCCCGGTTCTCGCTCCGCTCCACCCATACAGCCCATGAGCGATACGGGGCCTCCCAAGG
>JAAYAB010000055.1 GCA_012719595.1 Bacillota bacterium | reverse complement strand
GCACTCGGGAAGGTACGTGAAGGGGTGGTTTCACGCTTCGAGTGGAGGAGAGACGACGCTTGCCAAGGACGGCCTTGCCTATGAGGGAGCCGAGCCTGCATACACCAAGAGAGTAGAGGTTCCGGCTGAGTTGCGCCACATACCGGATGACAAGCTTCACTGGAGCGCAACTTATTCGCTAGCCGAAGTCCGGAACCTTCTCAACGCGCAGGGGTTCTCAATCGGAGCGATCAGCCGCGTCTCGATCGTCCAAAAGGATCCGACAGGCCGCGCAACCAAGGTCCGGATCGAGCACACAGGGGGGCGCACAGACATGTCTGGAGCGGCATTCCGAAACGCCCTTGGGCCCGACCGTATGCGCTCGACATTGATCACCGGGTTCGAGAGCACCTCCGCTGGGGTACAGATGACGGGGAGAGGCTTCGGGCACGGAGTCGGGATGAGCCAGTGGGGAGCCTACGGAATGGCACAGGAAGGCCGCTCGCCAGAGGAGATCGTTACGTACTTCTTCAAGAACGTAGAGGTTCAGAAGTTGTGGGACTGACCCGCGGTCATGTTCCGGTCTCGCGGCGAATAGTCATAGGTGTGGAAATCTAGTGCGTGCAAAGGTGCGCATCGGAGGGATCGCAGTGAGACTGGAGAGCAGCGAAGGAGATCGTCCTTCGAGGGAAGGGCAGCGTCCGCACAAGCTGTTGATCTCGGATCGCCAGTCTGTGAGCATCGAAGGAGTCGCGGACGTGCGGAGTTTCGACGACGAGGAGGTCATTCTGCAGACGAGTGCAGGCACTCTCCTGATCCGCGGCAGCGGCCTGCACATCAAATCGCTCAACCTGGAGACAGGCAATGCCACCATCGACGGACGGCTGGACGCCATGGAATACGAGGAGATAAAGGACAAGAAGAGAGGATGGTTTGCGCGTCTCTTCCGCTGATTCGTCCGTAGAAGGGCCGGATCGGCGCGAAGCGGCGCGACCGGGAAGCCCCGCCGAGCCAAGGAGCCTCCGCCCGGCGTGAATGCCGGCTTGCCTCTTACGCCCTGCCGCCTGCGATCACACTGAGAGCCCCGATTTCACCTAGCCACCCGGCGAGAGGAAATGAGGCCCGAACAAAGAATCTATGCAGGTGTTGGCAGTATTGATCATCGCTTCTCCGTCGTGCAGAGTGTCCTGGGCGGAAGCGGCTGTGGTCTCCGGGGGGTATTACGTGGCTCGGCCTGGCTCGTCTCGTCCAGCAAGGACTCCATTCACCTTCTTGATCGGCATCATCAGAACCGTGTTCATGTCTGCGGTGATGCTGGTCTTCAGTCCGTTCGTCATACTGGTGGACATATTCAGACGCAATCGCAGCGTCTCCCGCGTCTGGTCAGCCTGGTTCATGGTCATACTGGGCCTCGTCGTCGGCCTGTCGTGGTCCACAGTGCTGTACGTGAGCCAGCAGGCGGACAAGGCTGCCTCTGTCTTCTCAAGCTACACGCAGGTGCGCAGCGAGGTCACTGCGTTTCCCTTCTCTGATCTGATAAACCTCTATTCGGTCAAGTACGACCTGGACCCGTCTCTTGTAGCGTCGATAATAAGCCAGGAGAGCCACTTCAAGCCGACTGCGGTGTCAGAGACCGGCGCCAGAGGACTGATGCAGATAATGCCCACGACCTGGCGGGAGTTCAACCCGGGTTCGCAGTGCACGGGTGAACACGATCCGCCCGCGACAGGCAGCGACTGCATCTTCGCGGTCGAGGCCAACCTGAGGACCGGCATCGCGTATTTGCGGGCGCTTCTCGACCGCTTCGACGGAGACGTCATCATGGCACTAGCTGCGTACAACGCCGGCGCAGCCAGGGTGATGCGGTTCGAGGCCGAGGAAGCTGCTGGAGTTCCTCCGTTTCCGGAGACCCGCAATTACGTTCAGAGAATAGTGAATTACTGGTCTGGGATTCGCCACGATGCAGCAAACTTCGACGTCAACAAGTTCAACCTGGCCAGGAGGATGCAGCGCTGGCTCATAGTCACCAGCGTGATCATGTGGTTCGTGTTCTTCATCTGGGTGATCAGGAAGGCCGGAATGGCCGATCCGAAGTCGTAGCCCTCCCGCCGCTTGCGCCATCCGTCCTGCATTCCTCCACCGCGCGCACCGTCCTGCAGCCGGGCTCTTTCCGGCGGCGCGCCCTGATATGCATTCCGGCCCACTGCGTCTTCCCTCGTTAGCACTTCCGCCACCATTCCTCGCATAGTCACACGGCTCCAGCAATACACCTAGATTGGCAGCCAGACTTCGTCGCGAGGTGATGAAGGTGGAGTCAGTCAGGGATCAGCTGTCCACACTCATTCATATGATCGCCGGAGGACTGATCACGGGGTTCTTGTTCGATCTGTACAGGCTCGTGCGCGGAGTGATCCGGCCGCACCGCTTCATAACCGACCTCGGGGATCTCCTGTTTTGGGCAGTC
>JAAYAB010000296.1 GCA_012719595.1 Bacillota bacterium | reverse complement strand
CTACATCATGGCTGCTGCGCCCGATGCGAAGCTGCCGAGAGCCACACCTACGTTCTTCCAGGCTATGTGGCATGAGATCAGAGCGTTCCTGGCATCGTTCACCCACGATTACACCGGGGTGAGAGATATCAAGGAGCTTGACGATACGCAGACCGACATAGAAGACAAGGCCATAAAGGTATGGATAGGGCTCGGCAGAGACCAGGCACAGGTTCTGAAGCAGATGATCGAGGACAGCTTCACGCCTGAGACCGGGATTCCGGTAGTGCTGGAGCTGGTAGACGCGATGGGGGCGCTGCTGGTGCCTGCCACCATAGCCGGAACAGCACCTGACGTGGCACTTGGCGCTGCGAACATGGACCTGGCGTTCAGAGGCGCGGTAGCTGACTTGACTCAGTTCGCGGACTTCGAAGAGGTCACGAAGCGGTTCAAGAAGAGCGCACTCCTGACCTTCAGGTTCAGAGACAAGGTGTTCGCACTGCCTGAAGCGCAGTCGTTCCCGATGATGTTCTACAGGAAGGACGTGCTCGCCGAGCTTGGGCTCGAAGTGCCTCAGACATGGGAAGATGTATATGCCATCATCCCGGAGCTGCAGAAGAGACACCTGGAGTTCGGACTGTGGCCCGACATGTACACCTACACCATGTTCCTGTATCAGAAGGGTGTGCCACTCTACAAGGAAGACTGCATAGCGACAAACCTCGAGTCGGAAGCGGCCATCGCAACGTTTGAAGAGATGACGGACCTGTACATCCTGTATGGGTTGCCGCTGGTGTATAACTTCATCAACAGATTCAGAACCGGCGAGATGCCGCTTGCTATCGCCAGCTATGTGGAGTTCAACACATTGGCGGTGTTTGCACCTGAGCTGAGAGGTGAGTGGGGACTCGCTCCTGTCCCAGGAGTCAGACAGGAAGACGGGACGATCAACAGGACAGTGCCTGTCCACCAGGCCACGCTCCTCGGAACGATGATGCCTCAGGGGACGACCGGGTCTATCATAATGGAGCAGTCCAAGAAGAAGGAGCAGGCCTGGGAGTTCCTGAAGTGGTGGACGAGGACCGACACCCAAGTCAGGTTCGGAAGAGAGATGGAGGCCTTAGTCGGAGCAGCTGCAAGATGGGCCACTGCAAACGTTGAGGCCATGCAGCAGCTGCCGTGGAAGGTCGAGGACCGCGAGCAGCTCATGGCACAGTGGGAGTGGGTAGAAGGAATACCACCGGTGCTTGGCGGATATTACGTAACAAGACAGTTCGACTGGCTGTTCAGAGCGATCGTTCTGGACAACGAGCCGATCAGAGAATCGGTCCTTGATCGCAACCGAGAGATCGACAGGGAGATCACGAGGAAGCGGATAGAGCTCGGCTATGAGACCGACTATGAGAAGCTCGATCCGAAGTGGAAGCAGCTTTACTGGGATCACTACACTCATATCACCAGACTTGAGTGGGACAAGAAACCTGATTTGGAGCTATGGCAGGATTTAGGTTTGGATCTGGGTCTAGGTCTCAGTGGACTCGGTCTGAATCTGTAACCAGAACCGCTGCAGCACATACAGCACTCGAAGCCGGAACATGCCGTTCACGGCTTCGGGTGCACTGAAAGAGAGGGGGCGTCGTATGAGCACGGCTGCGCCGGTAGTGACTGGCACTGGAGTGGAGCCGACCTTCAGGGAGAAGATGGCGGATCTGTGGGCGCAGATGAAGGCACACAAGGTGTCGTATCTGTTTATCGCGCCGTTCGGGATACTGTTCTTTATCTTCACAGTACTCCCCATCCTCGTGTCGTTTGGTCTGAGCTTCACATACTTCAACATGGTGCAACCACCACAGTGGGTCGGGTGGGAGAACTACCTCAGGATGTTCCTGTCCGACGACGTATTCCTGATAGCTGTCAAGAACACGCTGCTTTTCGCAGTAATAACGGGGCCTGTGAGCTACTTGCTCTGTTTCGTGTTCGCCTGGTTGATCAATGAGCTCAAACCGAAGCTGAGAGCCTTTCTGACGTTGTTGTTCTATGCGCCGTCCATTTCGGCAAACGCCTACCTGGTATGGCGATTCCTGTTTGACGGCGACACGTACGGCTGGATCAATGGACAGCTCCTATACTGGGGAATCATTGACCGGCCGATACAATGGCTCATTGACACCACATGGATGATGCCCATAGTGATAATGGTCACTCTGTGGATGAGCCTGGGCGTGAGCTTCTTGACCTTCATCGCCGGCCTGCAGGGCATTGACCCGATGTACTACGAGGCGGCTGCGATAGACGGGGTCAAGAACAGGTGGCAGGAGCTGTGGTTCGTGACCTTGCCGATGATGAGGCCGTACCTGATGTTCGGCGCTATCATAGCGATCACCCAGTCGTTCACTGCGACCCAAAGCATTCAGGCTCTGACAGGGCCGACACCGACGGACTGGGCGACATGGACGATAGTCCAGCACATGCAGGACCACGCGACTGCTCGGTATGAGATGGGATACGCGTCGGCAATGGCGGTGTTGCTGTTCTTCGCCATGGTGTTTATGCAGAAGATGGTTCAGCGACTGCTGAAAAAGGTAGGATAGGGAGGGGTGCGAGCATGGCACTGGATCTATCTCTAAGGCACAGAAGGCTGAGCAGATCGACAGGCGGAGACCTGGTGATCTTCACGATGCTGGCTGCGGGTGCCGCTTTCATGGCTATGCCCATGGTGTACACGATCAGCAACGCGTTCAAGCCCCTGAACGAGCTCTTCATATATCCGCCGCAGTTCCTGGTCAGGCATCCTACCATGGACAACTTCAATGACCTGTTCGTTCTGATGGCGAAGAGCTGGGTGCCGGTGAGCAGGTACTTCTTCAACTCGCTGTTCATCGTGGCGGCGGGAACAGCAGGAAACGTGGTCTTCGGGTCGCTGTGCGCCTATGCGTTGAGCAAGCACAGCTTTCCGGGCAAGAGAGTTTTCAACGAACTCATCCTGCTGTCGCTCATGTTCGCCGGAGCTGTGTTGTTGATACCTCACTACCTGACGATCTCGTATCTAGGGTGGATGAACACCTACGCAGCGATCATAGTGCCAGCATGGGCTATGACGCTCGGAGTGTTCCTGATGAGGAACTTCATAGATGCGATGGTTCACGACACGTTGCTTGAGGCCGCGAGAATGGATGGAGCGAACGAGTTTGACTGCTATTGGCGTATCGCGATGCCGATAGTCAAGCCGGCTTGGTTGACGCTGATCATCCTCGCTTTCCAGAGCCTCTGGGGCAACCAGGGTTCGCTCTATCTGTATGCGGAGCAGCTGAAGCCGCTGCCGTACGCCTTGGGTCAGATAGTGGGTGGAGGCATAGGCAGAGCAGGTGCGGCCGCAGCAGTTACGGTGATTTTGATGATCGTGCCCATCACTGTGTTCGTCATCAACCAGAGCCAGATCGTTCAGACCATGGGCACGTCAGGTATCACCGGCGAGTAGGGAAGTGTAGACAAGACCGCGCAACGGAACACACAGCATAGATGCCCCCGTCATCGATTGCATGACGTTATTACCAAGCCCCTGGAGGAAGGAATTGCTTCTTCCGGGGGCTTCGCCGTAGCATCGCCGATCAGTAGAACTCTCACACCTGGCTTTGTGACACATGACAGAGGAGACGAAAAGGGGTGTCGCATGTGAAGGTGGTGGCGTTCAACGGGAGTCCTCGCAAGGACGGCAACACAGCTATACTAATACGCCGCGTGTTCTCGAAGCTGGAGGATGAAGGGATCGAGTGCGAAATGGTCCAGCTTGCGGGTCATCTGATCCGCGGGTGCACGGCCTGCGGGGTGTGCAGGCAGCGAAGGGACCGACGCTGCTCGATCGGGACAGATGTAGTGAACTACTGCATAGACAAGATGCTTGGAGCAGACGGCATCATCATTGGCTCCCCGGTCTACTTCGCGGGGCTCACTGCAGAGACGACGGCACTGATCGATCGGACCGGATACGTCGCGAGAGCAAACAGCAACATGTTCAGAAGAAAGGTGGGTGCAGCGGTCACTGCGGTCCGCCGGGCGGGAGCCATGAACGTCCTGAACTCACTGAACGCCTGGTTTCTCATAAATGAGTTGGTGATACCGGGTTCGACCTACTGGAACCTGGCAGTGGGAAGACAGGTCGGCGACGTAGAGAACGACCATGAGGGACTCGAGACTATGGATAGGCTCGGCGAGAACATGGCATGGCTCCTTAAGCGGCTAAACGGATGACAGCGTGCGGCGCCGCTCGCCGCTGGCGCATGCAAACGCTTCCACTGCAGGCGCTGCAGATGCCAGCACCGCCGAGTGCAGGGGCTGCAGATTGCAATTGCCGCCGGCCGCAAGAGCTGCCGACTGTAAGCGCAGCTGACTGCAGGCGCGGCCAACTGAATGAGCATGCCCGCCTGACCAATGACGGTCTCGGCGGGCTTTTTCGTCAGCCTTAGACTTGGTGTGACTCGCCTCAGTTGACGAGCCGGAGCCTTATGTTGCCGTACTCATTGCAGACTGTCACGGGAATGGCACCGGAGCCATACACTCCTGTCGCTCTCCTCGTGCCCCTGGCGATCTCAGTCTCGTCGAGCGGAACATCCGAGATGGTCTTGCCGGAGGAGACTTGGGTGCGGATCGAATAGCCCCCCGTTGCGCTTGGATCCTTGACGAGTCCAATCGATACTTGCCCGTGGCTGGCTGTCACGTCAACCGTCTCCGTAACGCGAGACAGCTCGACATCGCAGAACTCCGCTGAGATGTCTATCGGCCCTGAGATCCCTGAGGCAGTGACCGATCCGTGCCTCGAGTCCAGGTTCACGAAACCGCCGATGTCCGAAATCCTCAGATTGCTAAACTGGTTTTTTATGTCGACGGATCCGGTGACGCCTCCAACTACAGCGCTGTCGCAGTGCTCCACGCTGATCTTGGCATTTCCCTCAATGCCTGTCACATTCACCTTCGCAAACCCGACCGAGATGTCTGCAGATCCTGTAAGATTCTCGACACTGAGCGGTCCGTGCCGAGCGTTCACTGTCAGGGTGCCGGTCACGTTGCGGACTGTCGTGGGCATGAACCCATTCTCCAAAGCAACGCCGCCTTGGTAGTCCGTGATCGAAACCTCCCCGACTTGGTTGCTTACGTCGACGCTGAGGCCGTGGGGGATCAGTATCTCGTAGTTGGCGAAGACTCCTCTGATGTGTGCTGGCCGATCAGCCGGCTCAGTCAGTATGACGTCAAGCCGGTCGTCCCGGAGCTCCTCAGATATGTGGCACTGACTCAGGTATTCGGCTGCCTGCTCGCTCGTATCGGCGAATACTGTAATCGTGTGGTCTATCTCGATTCGGTCTCCGTCTGACCCTTTGATCGAAATGTCGCCAAACGAGCCGACCAAGGTGAACTGGGAAAGCCCGCCGGCAGGCACTGACGACTTGCCCGAACGGTCGCTGTTCGGACACCGCTCGAGGTACTCTGTCAAGCCGGACGGAGAAGACCAGATGAACTTCTCAAATGACCCGATATCAACCAGGTCTCCGTCGCGAACACCTCCGGACACCGAGAGCACCATCAGTATGGTCAGCCCGACCAGTATAGGCAGGAAGATCTGACGAAAACTCATCCAGCTCACTCCTCATATCTCGACCTGTCGTTCGAGCAACCATGATCCTGCGACGAAGAGAATCAGCGCCCACAGCAACGCTGATGCAAGAGGAGCACTGCTGACCATCACGGTTTCGAAAGACACGTAGTCATTGATCATTCTGACCGACTTGAGCTTGAAGTCCGGCAGCCATCTCAGTGCAGGCTCGAACAGTGCCCCGAACCGGACGCCGACCCAGACGCTAAGCACCAGAACCCATACGGAGATCAGCCCTGAGAACCTCTCATACATCCGTCCTGAGATGCATGCAAACTGCACCAGCGTTATAACGATACTGAGTGACAGCCAGAATGCGATCAATACTTGAAGCACCATGTGAGCCAGGTCTGCAGCGGAATACGCAGCGCCGACGTTGAGCTGTAGGAAGAACTCGGTTCTGCTGACGATTGCAGTGCATACCGCTACGAGGATTGTAAGAGCAGCGATCTCCACGAGTGTTGCGAACGCCTTGGAACCGGTTACATACCATCCTCGCACGGGAAGACCGAGGATGAGATGCAGGTGATTTCCTTCCCACTCCTGGCGCAGTCTCAACACAGTGGCCAAGAACGACCAGAATACGATCAGCATGATGGGCAGAAACGTCAACGTGAGTATCAACTCAGGTTGCCATCTCGCTGATTTGGTCCACAGGAAGACATCCCATACGACTACCGCTGCCGCGATGAAGAACACCAAAACCTTCTGCGACTCCAGCTCCTTTCTGAACAGCTTGGCGAATCGGAGCGCTGCACGCTTCATGCGTAGACCTCCTCGAGAAGCCCCTGTATAGAGCTGTTGTACTGCTTGCGTATCTCCTCTGCATCGCCCATCAGGCGGATTTGGCCCTCGTGGAGGAAGATCACTCTGTCGAATATGCTCTCGGCCTCGCTCACCTCATGGGTTGCCAGGAGTATTGCCTGCTCTGTCTCACTGTACTCCGATACGATAGCGTTCAGTATCTTCGACCTGGAAGGAGGGTCGATCCCCGACAGCGGTTCGTCCATCAGGATCAAAGGCGCGTTTCTGGACATCGTCAGGACGAGTCTCAGCCGAGCCTTCTGCCCTTTGGACATGGCCCTGACCGGCATGCTCGGGTCGACCTTGGCGATCTCAAGGATATTGGCTTCCTTCCGATCGTCCCAATCGTCGTAGAAGCTCTTCACAAACTCAATGGTTTGCCTGGCCGTCATCCACGGATACAGCGGATCCACTTCAGGAAGATAGGCTACTTGCCGCTTCGTATGTATCCCTGGCGCTCTCCCGTTGATGAAGATCCTGCCGGACGACGGTCGGCAGAGACCGGCTATGCATTTGAGCAAAGTGGACTTTCCGCTGCCGTTCGGCCCGAGAAGCCCTGTTACTGTGCCTTTTCTGATCTCCAGCGTAGCATCCTTGAGCGCCTGCGCTCTCAGATATCGTTTTGACAGATGTTCGACTCTCAACAGCACCTCGTCGCCTGTCTCAACGGCCTGGTTGCTCTCGTTCATTGAAGCCACCTCAGTTCGCTTATTCGTTCGACCTGAAACCGACGGGTTGCTCAGTACGGCCGGGCGGATCGCCGGGCAGCCGGCCAGGCGGACTGTCGGGCAGGTCGGCCGTCAGACTGCCGGGCGGGCCACCGGGCAAGCCTGCGGGCAGGCCCCTGATCCTGTCGGCGACCAGTGAGACTATCTTCTCTGGAGTAAAGCCCAGCGCCACCATCTCACGCACGAACGACGACACCGAGTTGTCCGCCATTTCCCGCTTGATCTTGTCGATAAGCATCGGATCATCGCTGATGAACGTGCCCTGCCCGCGAAGAGTTGCCACCAGCTTCTCCTGCTCCATCTCCCGATAGGCTCTTTGCACAGTGTTCGGGTTCACTTGGATCTCTCTAGCCATATCCCTGTGCGAGGGCAACTTGTCTCCGGGCCTGAGATCGCCTCTGGCAACCGCCCTCTTGATCTCGTCGATGATCTGCTGGTATATGGGCATTGACACATCGATGTTGATCCTCATGTCGATCCCCCGTCGCCATCTCAGTCCCTATGTGACTTACATAACTAGTGAACTAGTAGACTAGTTCACTAGTACTCTATCGAGCGCGGGAGAGAACGTCAAATGAAATTGGAGCGCGTGTGAGCTCAGTTTCTCAGAATGTGTTGCTCTTGCTTGAAATATCGCTGCCAGGTTTGACCCTGCGCTCGCTTTGGAATTCAGATACACGATTTGACCCTTGTTGTCTTTAATAGTTCATGTATTTGCCAAATTCTCTGTCGACTTGAAGGAATAACTGTGGACATGCAGAATAGGACTGTGCATATATTGCATTAGTCAAGTCAAGAAATGGACAAGCAAAGAACTGCATAGGTGACCGATAAGAGCAAACCTGTTGAAAGACAGGGACGCAAAGCCACGGGTCTACTGCTGATGCTATGATGGCCGGGCTGCCGAAGTCAACCCAAGCTACAGCTGTGCTGTTTGGCCCAT
>JAAYAB010000295.1 GCA_012719595.1 Bacillota bacterium | reverse complement strand
TGCGCGAGGGAACACTAGTCGAGGAGGTGTTTCAGTGGCCAAACTGATGTCAGATCGGTTCAAGTACGAGCTGGCAAAAGAACTCGGATTCGCGCACAAGGTCCAGAACGGCGACTGGGGAAACGTCACCACCAGGGAAGCAGGATCGCTGGTAAAGGCCGCGATTAGGAAGGCTCAACAGGCCATGAGATCGTAATGCCAGCATCGAGCATTTGCTCAATCGCCCGGTTTGCACTCCATCTTCTGGCACCCTGATCAGCTGAGCAGAGGCGGGTCGCCCCCGCCTCTGCTCGTTGCGCCGATCCGACAATCTGCTAGTTCTCACCAAGTATGCGTGGTCCCATGACCAAGTATGCGCGACCTCACGACCCGGTACGCGACCTCATCACCAGGTGTACATAACCTCATAGGTGACGGTTGCGCTGCCATCAGCAGGAACCCGAACCACGAACTCGATCGTGTAAGCATCGATCTTCTTGTAGTCGTGGCTTTTCTCCAAGATCTCAAATGACCCCGATGTCATGGTTTCCACTACATGGACATCGATGGCTTCCGTCTTGTGATTCCTAAGTTCTATGCTGTATTTCTCCCTGCGTGCGTTCGAACCGACTCTGGTCGTGCTGACATTCACTTTTTCGCCCACTACGTCGAATGCATCTCCGACGTAGAGAGTCAGCTCTTCGTCCTTGGGAGTATGCTCAATTGAGTCCTCGCCGACGAACTCGAGGCTTCCGTCGACATCCGCCTTGTTCACTCGGACTCTTCCTGCAGGCAGAGGCATTCCCATGTTGTTCTCCTCGGAGTTCTTGAACCTGAGGACAACCTTGGCCTTGTCGGACTGGCCGTACCAGCGCGTAGAACCCGGGATGCTGCCGAATACATACTGCTTCTCAACCGGTATGTCTGATGCCGACAGCAGTTGAATCTGTTTGGTTTGATTGTTCTTCACAGTTGTCGGGAACCCGAGCTTGTAGAGGTGGTACTCGAAGAGCGACCGCTCTTCGAACGCAGGAGCTGTGCCTAGTGCCAGTGCTTTATCGGACCTGGCAAGCTCATAGTAGAAGACTTCGTCCCTCACTCTGTTTACATCTCCTGCCACCAGCTTGAGTTCCGCGTCTTCGAACTCGACACCGCTCGTATTAGTGATCGTGACCCATCCTGTCAAATCAGCGAACTGGTCGTCATCATCGAGCGTCAAAATGTAGTCTGCAGACCACGACAGGCCGCCTGTGAGATACGAGACTTCCATCTCATGCTCCGTCTGTGCCGAGATGTTCTCCAGTGACCAAACGAGTGTGGGCTTCATGACCAGTCCAGCCGGAATCTGCGGATAGCGGATCACTCTGATCTCGCTGCGCTGAATTGCGACTATCGATCCGCCCCACGGCTCCTCCGCAAGAATCAGGCTCTCGCCGCTGCCCGGTGCACTGATCAGATAACCCACGTACGCCGTCCCGTCCTGCGTGCAGACCTCTATGCGCTGTCCCAGGTACTTGCGCAGGAGCTGGTCACCGCTGACCATGTCGTACTCGTAGTTTTGCTCGAGGATTCGAATGCTGCCTTCCTCTGTCAATGACTTCAGACTTACTGAGGTGGCATCGATGCGAGACGGTATGTCTGTGAACGACAGGAGCGATCTCCCCTGCGCCACCGACAACACCCTTACATCCCTGACCAAGGCAAGGTCACCGTTGTAGATGGTCAAGAACACGCGCCTGCCCTGGTCAGCCGCTGCTGCATCGCTGTCTGCGGTCTGAGCGCTCCCTTGGGCTGCGGCCGGCATGCCGCTCAACAGCCCACCAACAATCAGCGCAGCTGCTAAGATTAACATCGATCGGGTATGAGTGCGCAAATGATGCATGGACTCACCTTCCTTCCAACAATCGGCCTCATTCACTCTGATTGGACGAATTGCAGCTGAGTTCGTTCCCTGAGTCCTGGATTTCCCTACACGCCCTCGATCCCAGAGTCCGGCATTTCCTCAGGCTCCTGCGTCCCAACATGGCCTTGCGCGTCAGCAGAATCCTGCATTGCTGCAGGGTTCTGCGCTGCTCG
>JAAYAB010000294.1 GCA_012719595.1 Bacillota bacterium | reverse complement strand
GCCAGCACAGCTCCTCCTGCGACAACCGAGTATGCATGTCCGTCTGCTGTTGCATTTGCCCGGTTGCTGGAGTAGGACGCAATTGTCACAGCTCCTGCTGCCTGAAGGAGAGATCCGGCACCGCCCGCAACGTACGATTCTATGTGCGCCGACGAGACTGCGTCTGCGTCTGAGCCGACTCCGCCGAGCCCGAGCGAACCTACTGCCGACCATGCGTCGGCCCATGCTCCATAGTCGGCGAGCGGCCTATCGTTCGCATCAGTGTTGTGGCGCGCCTGCACTATGATGGACCCCGTGACGGAGTTCAAAGATGAACTGGAACCGACATACGACTTGATGTCCGGTGCCAGCTTCGCCTCAGCTATGCTCACTCCGATGGTGAAAAGCGCAGAGAGATTCAGTCCTCTGGCCTCTGCCTTCGCACCTGCCAGCGACTCAGTTCGGACTGTGATGTCCCGCGACGTTGTGACCCTTGCGGCCGCTCCGATGTGGGCGTCAATGATCGGGTCAATCGTGGCGACCGCGTCAGCCCCGATTCCCGATACGGCTCCGATAGCACCGCCGTCGACAAGCGCGACTGCGGCATTGCGGACGCGGGCCGGCGGGTTGAGTGAGGCGACAACATCTAGGCTGCCCACAGACATGCCCTGAGCAGCACCGACTGTGACCCCGTCTCCAAGATATGACTTCACGCTTCCAGTCACCATTGCACGAGACAACACGGCTTGTGCAGTTACCCCTCCGCTGACACCTACTCCTGTAGTCTCAGCATTGACATGGGGCACATGCTGAGCCACAACGCTTGCGTTTCGAGCCCTGTCAATCCTTGAGTTGTCGCCCACGATAGCTGTCGTTGTGCTGGCATCCTCCAGCTTCGTGTACGGGACACCCACAGCGAGAGCTGCAGTGGCCTGCAGTCCCACTGCTTTGCCTATCAACGAAACGACCGATCCGGCCTTCACGAGGATGTCCGAGTCGTCGCCCGCAGAGATCCCAGCACTGGTACCGGTCGCCGCCTTGGTGATCCCGGAGTCCTTTGCGTAGATGACCGCCCCCGAGATCGTTCCTCCAGATAAGGCACCAATCAATGCCTGCAAGTTCGAGGTGCGCTCAGATGTTGCGGTGATGCTCACTCCGCCCGTACCCGTGATCTTCGTGCTCGCACCTGTCTCAGCAATGGACTGGCCCTCATCACTCAGGTAGATAATCGAGCCGCCCAGATCGCCGAACGCTGAACCGACGCCAGACATCGTCTTGACATCGTGGTCCTGATCGAGGTACGAACTCAAGGCGACGCTTCCCCCACCGTTGAACGTGACATTCGAACCGGTATACGCACTCACGACCGGCTGCAGCGTGGTCACACTGACTGCGGCTCCGGTGGCAAAGGCTCCGATCGTCGCACCGGCTGCCAACTGGTCGAAATCGATGATTTCTTTGGCCGACAGTGAGATATCGTGGGCATTGATCTGGACGCCATCCTGTGTGAACGCGTTGGTCCCTGACGGCACAATGCCTGCACCGGCACTCATGACCGCCATCGCCATAGACACGCTGTCGCTGTCCTCAGGCAGTGCTGCGCGTTCGTCTACCCTTCTGTCGTCACCGATGAGGTCTACGTCAGCCAGAATGCCCATCGTGGTGTTGACGATATCTCTAATCGCACCGACGGCTTCTGCAAAGGCCGTGAAGTCGCCGATCAAGCCGCCCAGCAGGAAATCGACGATACTCCAGAAGCCTAGTTCGCCGAAGCTGTTCCCCTGATCGCCAGATGCCTCGATGCTCAGTCCTTGAGTGCCGCCAGTCATCATTGCCATGTTCATGCTGTCGGATGAAGAACGGGCTGCATCCGCATCAGGATCCCTTAGCTGTTTGTCAATGACTCCTTCGATGCTCTTGCCGTCTGATGACTGGAGCACATCCCTGAGGGATCCCGCCGGTGTCTGAACGTCAAGATCCAGGCCGCGGCCGACGAACCAAACCGATACGCCTCCGGACACTCCGACAGCGCCTCCTGCGTGGACCACCGTGTAGTCTTTCAGGTTTCTGCGCGCTGTAGCGGTAACGCTCACGTTCTCTCTGGCGTTCAGTTCGACGTTCTGACCAAGATATGCCGCAGTGTCGTTCCTGATCAACCCTACGTTGACGGCACCCGAGATTCCGGCGACGCCTCCGCCTACGCCGGCAGTAATGGACTTCACAGCCACATCGTTCTGTGCACTCACGGTGACTGACTGTGCACTGCTGGCTTGGCTCTGGTCTATATTGATCCTCGACTCATCGTCGATGAACGCAACCGTCTTGGAATCGATCTTGTTGACCGTTACCGCGCCCGCGACTCCTGCGTATACGCCGGCGCCGCCGCCAGCCACCACATTGAAGATGTCCTCTTTGCTGAAGGCGCTCACCAAGAGTCCCGACGCCTCATTGTGAGAGTTGCCATGGGCATTGACTGTCGATCCGGCCTCAATGAAGGCCTGCGTATCCTTGCTGATAATGGTGACGCCGACCGACTGGCTCACACCGGCGCCCACGCCGAATGCGAAGGTTCCGTCTATTATGTCGATCTCAGTCGAGTCTTCAGAGACCAGCGTCACTGACCCTCGTGAGTCAATCTGTGAGCCACCACCAGCCCAAGCGTGTGTGCGGTTGTTTATGTAGTTGACTGAGACGCTGCCGGCCACTCCTGCAGCTCCTCCGGCCGCAGTGGTAGCAGCGATCGACAGGATCTCCTCTGTGGAATGAGCCTGAATCGAGACGTCTCCTCCTGCGTTGACCCTGCTGGAGTCGTCAACGTACGCCTCAGTAGTATTCTCCACGATGGTGATGTCGGTGCCGGGGCCTATACCGGCCTGTATGCCTCCTGCGAGAGCTCCGGCGATGCCGAGGTGGTAGAAGTCCGTGCCTGCAGCCACGAGGACAGCCGGAGTTGGGCCGTAGACGGCCGTGGTCTGGTTGACCTCCGCGTTGGCGCCGATATACGCGCGAGTCTCATTGCTGACCTTTGTCACTGTGGCTCCTGCAGACACGCCGACAGAGCCAAACGATCCTCCTGCGGCGATGCTCTCCACGTGATCTCTGGCTGAGGCAGTCACCGCTAGTCCTCGAACACTCGTCTTCGCAACGGTCGCCACCCTATCCTTGGTCAGCGACTCGCTCTCGATTCGATCTTCCTCGTCAACCTTGCCGTCGCCAGTGAGATCTTCCGCAGCCCCGAATGTAGGCCTCCTGACCCTGCCGTCGCCACTGGACAGCGCTTCGTAGCTGATGATGTACCGCCCGGCATCGACCTCGGCCGCCTCATCGCTGCCCATCGCCGTGATCCTGGCTCCGGCGCCAATGAACGCCTCTGTGGTCTTGTCGATGACTGCAACAGCTCCCGAGGCGCCGACTCCCGCAGTGTTTCCGAATGCAGCGCTGCCGTCGATCAAGCGCATCTCGTTGTCGTCACGAGCCGAGACCAGCACGTTGCGGCTCGAGACCACAGCATGATCTCCGATGTAGCCCTGAGTCGTATTGGTGATGCGGAACACAGACATTGACCCGGCCACGCTGACCCCCAACGAACCATCGGCGACTCCCGACACGGAGGTTATGTCTTCACTCGATTCAGCGAGCACTCTCAACGTGCGGGCCGCGTTGGCTATTGTCTTACCGCTCTCAGACGAGGCTATATAGGCCTGCGTCGTCTTTCCGATGACGGTTACATCAGCCCCTGCGCCCGCTCCGGCCTTTGCGCCAAAGGCTGCGGCTCCTGCTACGCTCAAGAGGTCTGTGAGGTCCTTCGCAGTCACGCTCACAGACTGCGAAGGGCCCGGTATTACAAGGTCACCTGTGCTGTTGACCTTCGCGCCTGAGGCTATGTAGGACTTGGTTTTCTGAGTCAAGGTATTGATGACAGAAGACGGGGCCACGGCGGTGGAGCCGGCGCCCGCGACACCAGCCGCAATGCTAGTCAGATCCTCACTCGCCTCCGCCGACACCGTGGTGTTCCTATACGCCCATACGTCAGCCTTACCGATAAAGGCTTCCGTCTCGTTGTCTATGATACTGGTAGCCAGAGACGCGCCTACTCCTGCTTTGCTCCCGCCAGCAGCGCCTCCAGCGATGGTGAGTGCCTTATGCTCATTGGTCGCCTCAACAATGTGATCGCCTTCGCCGACGCCGTCCCGGCCTGCACGCACAACTGCGTCATCGCCTATGAACGCCTTCACATGGTTCTCAGACTTGATTACAGAGGTCACGCCCACGACGCCAGCCGTGTCTGCACCTGCCGCGCTGACCCCGAACGAGCCCACATCCAGTCTGGAGCGTGCAAGCACGTTCACGGATCCGGCGACTACCAACGCATTGTCAGATATGCTGCTCTCAATCTTTGTCTTATTGACCACGTTGACATGGGAGCCGCCCACACCTGTATTGAATGCGCCGGACACGGCCCCGGTAAACGCCTTCGCCAGCGCGTCATACTCGCTCCGTATCGTCACATTGCCCGTGCTTTCGACGAGCGTACTCGCGCCGATGGAAGCCGTCAGCACATCCTCGAAGTAGTTGACTGCATACGCTCCGGACACGGCAGCTTCCTCGGCCGCCCCGCCCGCAATGGCCTCTGTGTAGTAGTTGTTCTGTCCAAGCAGAGGCTGCAGATTGAGGCTGTCGAAGCCCGTGAACTCAAACGGCACGCCGCCCGAGACTTTGTTGCTCTTCGCGCTGACCTCCAGGCTGGCTGCGCTTATGCTTGCGCGTTCACCAACGTGAGCGTCATACAGGTTGCGGGACACTATGGTGGCGACTGACGCACCGACTCCAACGTTGGCGCCTGCAGCGCCGTCCCAGGCCTTTGCGGAGAGCTTGCTCGTGTTGTCTGCGGCGATGCTGACGTTGCCTGCGTCCTGGATAACTGAATCATTGCCTACATATGCTTTGGTGTCGGCATCGCTATTTGTGACTGCAAGTGCGCCTGCCACGCCTACCTTTCGGGCACCGGAGCCCGACATCGCCTCGGCAGCGAGTCTGTTGACGTAGTCGCCGCTGGTGTTCTGCGTCGAAACGGCCCTTACAGTGATATCTCCCATCGAGCTCGAATTCGCTGGCGATACAGTGCTGTAACTCCCAATGTAGGCCTCTGTTTCGTTCTCGACTATGCTCAGCGCCACGGAGTTGCTGACGCCTGTGGATGTGAACAAGCTCGCGGTGGACCCATCAGCTCTGGTGCTGTAGTTGGATCTGTTGGTGGCGCTCAGGTTGATGTTGCCGTCAACCCCGATGCTGCGCCTGTCGCCCGGCCCCGTTCCGCTGCCGATATACGCCCGGACGTTGTCGTCCATCTCCGATATGGCCACAGCCGCGGCTACCAGCACCTTGCCGTTGTTCTCGGTACCTGCCTGCTTGTCCTGGGTCTCATCGAGCTTCTTCCGGCTCGTACTCTCCTTGTTGTCACCGTCTGTCTTGTCTCTCGCACCGAGGGCGCTTGCAGACGCTTCGGTAAGGTATGTGCGCTCTGCTTCGGCCGATATGGTTAGGCCGCCGCGAGCCTCGAGACTCCTGTCGACGAGAGCTTTAACCTCTGTATCAGTGCTCAAGACGGCTGCCGAAGCCCCGACTCCTACATTGCTGGACTGTGTGTTTCCGATCGCTTTCACCGTGCCGCCGCCGGAGTCTCTTGCCTCGAGGCTAACCGCGCCGGATGCACCAATGCCGCTCGCACTTCCGCTTCCCGAGGCTATGTGTGCTATGGTCTGCTGGTTCAGTGCAGCGACTGCCACTGAGGCGTCAATCGCCACGCCACCTTCGGCACCCGCCTTGGCCTCTGTCTCAGAATCATGATCCGACGAGGCACTGATTGTTACGTTGCGTGCGCCGGTGAGCGCTGCTCCGTCTCCAACGCGCACTTCAGATCCGATGCCGGCTTCAGTCACATCGGTCAATATATTCACCGCTACTGAAGCACCAACGCCGACAGACCCGGTTGCGCCTTCCTTCTGCGGAGTGGCCTTAGCTACGTCTAGCGACCGGCTTTCCGCAGTCAAGACAACGTCCATTCCGCCTGCGTCGACGTCTGCGAGTTCACGTATCTGTGCGAGTGTGGTGCTGTTGACGATGTTGAGAGCGAGTGACCCGGCCACTCCGACATCCTCAGATCCGGCCCCGGATACTGCCTCTACTCTCGAGTTTGCGGTCGTGTCGGGATTATCTTCAGAGCCGGTGTTCCGCATCTTCGCTTCTATGGTCAGGCCCTTGACTTCAAAGGTTCCCCGGTCGAGATAGGCCTCGTTTGTCGTAGTCAGGCTGTTGATCGCAACGGCTGCCCCGACTCCCACGTCTGGCTGGCGGCCATCCACAGCACTGCCGTCGGCTTTGACCACTACGTCGGTGTTGCTGCTCGATTTGACAGTTAGACTCTTGTCAGCATCTATGTCCGCCAATTCTGCCGTATGTGCCCTCGCAGCCGACTCGACTACGCTCACACTGATTGCTGCAGCTACGCTGACACTGCCTTCGTCAGTCTCTGCAGATGGAGTCGTCTTGTCGGCGGGAGTCGTGACGGTACTGCCCTCTCTGGCAGCCTCATTTTTCTTTGCCTGCGCCAGCTGCTTCTGGCCCTCTATCTGATGGTCGACGCCATCGTCCGGATCGCTTGGCTGCTTCCTTTGGCCGCCCTTGGCTCCAGCCTCCGAGGATGTCTCTGCGCTGGTCGAGCTCGAGGCCTCGATGGTAATAGACCCTCCATTCGAGACCAAACCACCGCCAAGCACGGCCTCAGCCGTGTCTTCGGCAAACGTAAGCGCCACAGGCGCTCCTATCGCGGCGTTGTGACCTGTGCTCCTCCCTTTTGCGGTCGTCTGCACACTGCCGGTGTTAGTCGCCTTGATACTGGAGTTTTGCTGGACCGAAACGTCTTCGTTGACGTCGATGGAGTTGACAGAGGCGATGGTCCTGTTGGCCACCACAGACAGGGCTACTGCAGGACTCACTGCCACCCCGCCCTGAGCTCCCGCACTCGCTTCGGTCTTGGCGGTGTGGCTGCCCGTAGCCGACACGTTCAAACCGCCACCGGTGTTGATCGTTGCGTCAGGGATTTCGGCCGCGGTTTCGGCCAAAGCCACATTGATCGCAACGGACGCACCAACGCCCACATCTGACCCCGATGCGTCGTCCTTCGGAGAAGCCTTGGCCTCATCTCTTGACGCACTCTGCGCGGACACGGTGACACCACCGGTGCCCGCGGTAATCCAGGCCGAATCATCTATCGATGAAGCCGTCCTGCTGTCGGACAGGTTGACTGCAAGAGCGCCGGCCACGCCTACGTCTCCTGCACCCGCGCCGGATACTGCCTCTGCCTTGTACTCGCTCTGCTTGTCTGCGGGCTTATCACCGCTGGCCTCGATCTCGAGAGTCTTCGCCTGGACAGTCAGTCCACGGACTGCGTGGATCCCGCCTCCCAGATAGGCTTCATTGGTGGAGGTGACCTTGTTGATGGCCACTGCGGAGGCCACGCCAACGCCTTGCTTGGCTCGATCCACTGTACTGCCGTCAGCCTTGACAGACACATCCGTGTTGGCTGCAGAGGTTATCGCCACTTGTCCCTTCTGCCCCGCAGTGGCGGTAATCAAGCTCACACCATCCGCTACCTTTGCCCGCGCGAGCGACGTCACAACGTTGACGCCCACCGCAGAAGCTACACTAACGCTATCGTCCTCACTGGTGCCAGTCTTCGCCTTAGGGGCTTCCTTGTTCCCTCCGGGCGGATCAGGCCGGTCTTGACGCTTGACCTCTTCTTTCTTCTCCTCTGCCAGGGCTTT
>JAAYAB010000293.1 GCA_012719595.1 Bacillota bacterium | reverse complement strand
TGCAATCGCTCTGCACATGGGTAGTCGAGAGCTTCCCAGACAGCCCGGATTACTGGCAGCGCCTCTCGGTACTTGATGGACCGAGGTCTGCGAATGGGCAGGGACTTCGGCCGGCTAGGCTGGTTGAGGACTCTGATAGCGGATTTCCTGTTGTAGTGCTTGACCTCGATCACTGCGTCGACAATATGCGACCGCTCGGCCTTGGAAGTGGCCCGTTGGTAGCGCTCAGGCATTTGATTAAGATACTCACGAGTACTGTTCTGAGACATCGTCACGACACATCCCCTCGGTTACATTTACTCGTGAGTTAGCCGTACCCTCTACGGTTACATTCTTAGTGAGTGATTGCGGGGTCACGACGGTCTCACCCAAATCAGCCTGCCAATGATCTACTGCTTCCGACAATAGTGAGTGTCGAACTGCTCCAGAATGGCACTTGAGTAGAACACCTTCTTGGCACTACTCGGTTTTTTCGGATCCAAACGACGTTCATAAGCAAAACGCTTGTCGTCTGCGAGAGTCTTCCGCAGATCGTGGTACTCTTTGTTCTCTTTGAAGTTTGTGTAACATTCTTTGCACCGGTCGGTTAGTTCTCGATAGTCCCAGGGATAGCGTTCGCGGATCTGTTCCTCGGTCAAGCGGATAATCGGGGCAGTTGGATCATTTGTCACGCGCACCGGAATGGCTGTCGTTGCCTTGGACCGTACAAACCTCACTTCGATGTTCGCGGCCACTGAGTAGCGAGGTACTGAATCTCCTTCTTGGGCGGCCAGTGTACCAAGAAACTCCAGAAACCCCTTCTCTTCGCGGTTGAGCCGGAGGCCGTCGACGCTGGGCATCGGTGTCACAAACGATAGCGGCATCAGGTAGAAATTGAAGCGCGAAAGATCCTCTCCAAACCAATCTTGAACTGCGGCAGCGAAATTCTTCACGCAAGCCATACCAACCTCTTGTACGCGTTCGTTGAGTTTCACATTGCGATGGAGGTAGAAATGCACGCAGCTGTCTCGAAGGTCACACAAGGCATCAAGGTTGAGTTGGACGTTCTGGTCAAGGAGCCTTTGCTCAATAAGTTTCTTGGCGAGATAATCAAGGCTATGAGTCATTGCGCTTCCACTACGAGTTCGTTTGTACCGACGTTTTCGATTGTTCGCCTTATTCTCTAGCACGTAAAGACTGCTGATCTGGTTGTTGTGAAGCACAAGCCACTTAGCCTTGAGTAGGAGCTCCCAAGCATTGAGTGCCAGGATTGTGAACGATTCCACTCTGTAGGTAAAGCTAGGCCGGTTGTACACTTCGATAGCTGCCACCATAGCCGCAATGGCCCGATCGAGGAGCTCCATGCAGCGAGCTTTCATTCGCCTCTCCTCCTAACAAACGGCTTGTGTATAATGGAATATGCGTCACTCTCGGGATGGGTCCGATCGGTGCGTCTTGGCAGAACCAACTACGTGTGTCAATGGCGCAAAGGCTCCTCGAATTCCCAGCTCCCTAAAGGCTTGCTTTTTCGCCTGAACTCAATCCTGAGGCACAACCATGGCGGTTCCTGCCGGAAAACCTGGCGATCCAGTGGGTGTAGCATGTGTGATCCGAACTCACAGAAGTGCTCAGAGTACCACCTGACCGAATCCTGTCACATGACGGGATCTCGCATAACAGTCTGAACTCCTGACTCTAGTCTTTCTTGCGCCTCCGTATCCGAGGGTGATGCTTCTTCTACTCGTTCAAGCCTCTCAGGAGCTCGTCCACGCACGAGAACTCCCTCTCCAAGATGTCGAGCAGTCTCGCTCCTGCCTGTGTGGTCAGACGCACCAGATCGAAGCACCCCAAGATAGCCCGCAGGTGCTCATCGCTGCCGGGCGAGAAACCATGGATGTCTGCCAAACGCCTAGCCGCGAGCTGTACTTCGCTTGGAGGTATCTCGTCCAGGTTTCGTGGTCCTCTGCGCCGAAGCCTTACTGGCGGAGTACCAGCAGCTCTGACTACGGAGTCAAGAAGGTCGCCAGTCCCCAGCTCATCCTCACAAACTACCAACTGTCGCCGTACTAGCTGAGCCAAGGCCCTATCCATCATCCTTCGGAGTTCACGGCCCATGCGCTTGATCCCACAGCTTCTTAGGTACACGTCATAGGCCCTCTTGGCCACTACCGGGCCCTCAACCTCAATGATTCGGATCAACCCTTCCGTCACCTGGCTCGGGCCGGCGGCACGCGGGTCGAGACAGGGTAGGCCCGAGTACTCAGCATAGTCTGCGATCGGTAATCCAGCCAGTGTGTCAACTGACGAGACTCGAGCGGTCAGATCGCGACTCCGTATTTCAGATCCACCGACTTCGTGCGACGGATGGTCCCGGCCAGGAGTACCAGCTAGAAGCGATGAAACTGACTCAGAAGTCTCGTTGTTCGGAACCGCGGTGTCAGGCGTCTGAGTCGGTTCGTCTGTGACTGCTACCTGCTCAGATGACTCGCTTCGCTCATAGTCCGCTGTCCGTTCGTCTGCCATCGCTCTAACCTCGCGGTACTCAGTGTGAAAGCTTCGTGGTAGATCCTCAGATCCCATCGGCTCGATTCCACGCTCAGACAGTAACGCAATCAGCTCGTTCACCACGTCTTTGCGTCTGCGCACGAACGACGACGCGAAGCAGCGCCAGAACCGCCACCCTGCCCGCTCCAGTACTACCTGCCGCTGCATATCCTGCATCCAATGCTCTAGCCCATGGTATCTGTCCCCATCGCATTCGATGGCAAGTCTGGTGTCGTTCTGACCTTCGACAACCAGGTCAATGCGATAGCGTCCGACCCGAACCTGAGGGATCACTCGGTAGCCTCGCTGGACTAACTCATCGTACATCTCCCGCTCGAACTCAGACTCGCAAAGCTCTCGAAGGCTCTCGACTCGGGACTCGTCCTGCGCAAACGGGGTGCTGAAGTGATCAATAAGGTTCCGTCTCAGTGTATCGGCAGGACTCAGGCGCTCTAGCCCAACCGAGCGAACCAGATACATCCTGTCCCTGGCTCGGGACGCTGCTACGTTGAAACGCTGGGCATAGGTGTCTCGGGTGAGGGCTGTACCCATATCGTTGAGAGCTACGACCATCGAGAGAAACATGATATCTCGTTCTTTGCCTTGGAAGGTACGAGCGTCACCGCATGTGATTCGATGCCTCTGAATCGCCTCTGGACCGAGTGACATAACGAGCTTGTCCCATATCAGCCTAGCCTGACTATGGCCGAGAAGTGATACCACTCCGATGGACCGGGTCTGCAATCGTGGGTCTTGGGTTATCCTCGTGATCTCATCGACGATGAACTGGGCTTCGGCCTTGTTCACATCTCCCTCACGGTAGCCATCAATCACCCGTACGTCGACTAGCGGCGGATCGAGGCGTTCTGATGGTTTAGGCACTCGAAGCGGCAGCAGTTCATGGTTGTAGAACTCCCGCTTCGAGTACTCGATTATAGGTGCCACACAGCGGAAATGCTCTTTGAGCATGACTGAGCTGCTCGCGAATACAACCTTGAACAAATCGTAGATGGAACGGTCGGGCGACATCTGCGCCCGGTAGGTGTCCACCTGATCGTGAAGAGAGCGAGCCATGAGAGCACGGATCTTCTCTTCTTCCTGTCCGATGCCCTCAGGAGAAACCTGCTTGTCGTCGCCCACTATCAGTACCTTCTGAGCTCTCAAGATGGCTGGTAGGGCTGTGAGGTCGGATTGTGATGCCTCGTCAATGATCACGAGGTCAAAGCAACCAAGCTTCGGCGGTAGTGATTCGGAGACCCGATAATGCGCCATTATCCAACACGGCACTGCTGGATTCGCCTCTGCCGCAGCTCTCCGTGCATCCCGCCTATACCGTACGGCCCGCTTGCCCGTACCTTTCCCAATCTTGCGAATCGCGTTGAGGTACGCCTGAAGAGCTGACCGGATATTGGGTGTGGCGTTCTCGGTCAACTTCAACCACGTACGCTTCACCACAATATCGCGGTACGCCCGGGAAAGCTCGTTCTGCAGGTCTGAGCGTCTTGACGCCAGCTGTCGCAGGTGCTCATGAGCATCAACCAACTCGAGATATGTGTTGAGACGCCTCAGGCGCCACGCCTGGCGCCAGTCGTCCGGTATGAGCTGATCAACGACTGAGTCCAAGGGCTGGCGCAGCAGAGAGGCATACTCAGGTGCTCCAGACTCCTCTATCCTTTCGCACACTACTTGGACGGTGTTGAGATGCTCACTCAGTGCATGAACCCGCCTGAGCTCAGTTAGGATCGATGACCACTCACTCCGTAACGCGTCGATACCAACGTCGGGATTCCCCAGTGTGTTCCGGAAGAAGCTGCGCATGCGATCAACGACTCGTCCGCATCTATCTGCCAAGACTGTTGCACATTGCTCTCGTTTCGACCACACATTCGAGAGTTGGCCCTGAGTTACGTGGTGACGAAGAATCGACTCTAGTCTTGATAGCTTCTCCTCATCGTACACTGCGCCACTGGCATCAACCCAGGTCGGGAGCACTTTGGGAGCGCCGCTGGATACAAGTGCCTCTGTCTCAACCAGGCTCTTTACTCTCCTATAAAGGGCGTATTCCTGAGCCGGCACGAAGACACTCCCAGGTCGCTCGTCCATGACCGGTAGCCCCAAACCAGCGGCTATGGCGTTCCATCGAAAAACAAGTTGGCGGCATCTGTTTAGGAAACCAACATATTCCCTAACGTACTTCCAATCGTCGGCATTCGCCGGAGGACTCCCTATCACTGAGATACTTGCTAATCTGGTTTTCTGATCTCGCTTGCCTAGTAGGCCTTTGACACCAAAGGCGCTCTTACCCTTCGCCAGATTATCTATCGCCCGAACGAGTTCGGGATCGCCCTCGATACCGTTCGGCACTTCTACCGGTCGAGCTAGAAACGCCGTATGCCTGCCTACCAGCTGCTCGATCTCACTCCCCAGAGCCTCCAACAACTGCAGCAAGTCTTGACTCGCTTTCTCACGGATCAGACGGTACACATAAGAAGTCCAGCTCCTGCCAGTGTGCTGGATCTCGCTACGAAGGGCCTTGATAGTCTCGATATGTGAAAGCAGCTCCTTGGCAGACTGGAGCATCCCAGGTCCGTAGTTAGCCAGACCAGGGACCTCACCGGCTTCGACTGCGCGTCTCAGTCTCTCATACTGGGCAAGATCCTGGTGGAGCTGTGTGATTACGTCCGGGTCAGGAAGCTCACCGAGCTGTGGTATCGATGCCTCAAGGTAGTCGATGTCTTTCCCTAGAGCCCGTCTCGCGTCACGCAGAGCTGTCATATCTTCATCGGTTATCTGAGGCCGGAACTCGGGTTCTACTCCGAGTCTGTCTGGAATCACCTTAGCAAGATCTTCGCCATCTATCACCTCGCGGGCGGCCTCCAGTGGATCAATGCCTTCTCCATCGAGCTCGAATGAGCTTAGATTCCTTTCTGCCCACTCGCTAATCTCGTAATCAACCGCTGCGATTTGGGCATGAAGTGTGTCAATGGTCTTCTCCAGATCCTTGATATCCCGTTGCACGGCAACTCGATCAAGGCTCTGAACCTCTGCGGCAATCTTGCTTATCGCGTGCTCGAACTGCTTCATTCCCTCCGCTTCGCTAGTTAGCAGTGGAACTGCAAGTGGTCGAATGTCGTCTGGAACCTGCTCCTGTAGCACGGCCAGAGCCGGGTCCTTCATCGATGTAACCAATACCCTCTTGCCCTGGGCCAAATAGTGACAGATGATGTTGGCGATCGTATGGGTCTTCCCAGTACCGGGAGGTCCCTGGACTACAACTCCATTATGTACTTCCAGTAGCTGGATGATTCTTACCTGTTCATCGTTGAACGGCTTAGGGAAGTACAGCTCCTGCGCACTCTCGGACCCAGCACTGCTCCTGCCATGATATGATACGGACACTCCTCGATAACGCGGGAGCTCTATCGCCCGATTCTCCTTGTCCGGCTCAGTGACTATACTGGTCACGGCAGGTGGGAACCCACCCTCAGCCCTCTCAACTTCCTCTCTCAGTCTCTCAAGATCCTGGAGAAACAGGCTGTTCGTGCGAGGTCGTGCAAACAAGACCCAGGTATCAGTCACCTGTAGATTGGGTCCGAGTACCGGTAGTTTTCGATCAGTTCCAGAAGCCGCATCGGGGCAGTATACGCCATCCTTGTCAAGAGTTGAGGCGGCAGTGCGAAGAATGGGCTCGAATGTTGAGTGGTCGAATGGCGAGAACGTCTGGGTGATCTCTGAGTATAGGGCTTTGGCTTTCTGCTTAACACCGGCCACTCCTGGATTACCCTGAGAGGAATACCAGTCAAGTTCAAGCCGCGGCTCGACGTCTCGGGGCCGGACCTCGATCTGGGCAGTATCGCTGTTCAGCCTCACCTCCACTAACCGACTGACGGTTGGATACCTTACCACAATACCGCCGACATCCCAGACACCTACGCCAACTCCCCATACAACCTCTAGCTGAGATTCGACTATGCTACCCTCTAGCTGTTGCACGAGCGTAAAGAGCTCGGAGTATATCCTGATCGTCTCACGACGCGGTTTCTCGATTTGAGCCCACGGTCGCCACTTCGAGTTCAGATACGTTGTAAACAGAGCCTTGACCTCGCTGGCTCTATCATAGTCCTCAAGCCGGACAGTCTCGAGAGGATCTACCGTCGGCTTGTCTGTTTGGGATTGGTCAGAGACTCGACGATGTGTCCCTGCCTCAATCAGCAGTAGTCCGTCAGCGTACCCTCGCAAAACAGGCTCAACCGACGGATCATCCGACCTGTTCACCCAAGGCTTGAGCAGCGCGCTAGTGATCTCAGGAGGTTTAGTCTCTCGGAGTCGATCAACGACCAACCAGATCTCGTCGTCATCGCGCTCAATATTGACTTTGATGCCCGGCAGCCCCTGGACCTCATGCTCATAGAGGGCAAGAGAGCGATGATCCTCGACACGTGAAACCGGCTTGCTTCGTAGCGTGACCGTCTCTCGGCAGTAGTCTATAAGCTGCAGTAGTCGGTTCTTGTGTACATCCAAGGCTGCTTTCACAGACGCTGACATACAGGCGACCTCACCACCAGTTGCTTAACATGATCGATCTGAGCCGTCTTGCTCTTGATGCGGATATGCACAACCGCCGTTGTGAAAACCCTGACAAGAGCGGTTCAGATGGCTAATCACGATGTCTCGGCGGATACATGGCTACGTAGACTATGATCGCAAGCGTTGAACGCCCTTCAGAGTCGTACGAGCGGGGTGTTGTTTCAGTCCTCAAGGTTGTGTCGCCTTATCTGACCGGGAAGGCTCTCTATAACAGCTCGCGACCGCTCGCGTCGTGAGAAACACCCATCGGAGGCTCTTCTTGAGGCGTAACCTTGGATTGTCTGCCCAAATGTTGTAATACGCCTTTGACTGCCGGATTCCTCCAGCTGGTTACAGCAGCTCATTTACAATGCGTGGATTGCCGAGAGTTCTGCCACCACCCGCAGCATCCAACTCCTCCCGGATAAGCGGAGTACAGAATGAAGCTGCCCCGTTTTTGTGGGCAGTTCACGATTAGAAGGCGGATTGCTAACTCATGTGATGAGAGACAAACCACCTTCTCTCGTAGTTGTCGGAACTAGGATACTCTAAGCTGGAGTGTCGGCAACGATTGTAGAACGCTTCTGCGAAGTCAGAGATGGCAGCCCTTAGTGAGCTACGCGTCAGCCACGTCTATCCGTTCGAAGAAGGCGTCGATCACTGCAGCAAGATACACCTTGCGTTCAACTGTAGGGCGCTCAGTCATACGCAGGTGTCCAGTATCCAACCGTGTGAAGTCAAGTGAGGCAAGCCAGAGACTAAAGCAGTCGGAGCGTCTGCGACTATGGTTGGCAATTTCTCGAAACCAATCCGTTTCAGTGTCGCTTGCCATTAGCTCTGTCCACTCCAAAAGATACCCTTGACCCAGAGCTGCCTTGTAGAAGGAGGTCTTCCTCTACGCTGTCTGTACCGTATCGGGCAGGCCAACGTGGTCTAGAATCACAGACGCCAGCATATCACCGCAGTTTGGCCAGATCGCTTGCAGCTGATATGAGTGCATGAACCGCCGTCTGCACTGCACTTCGATCAATCGGACTACCCAGATCCTCAAACGCTCCATAGCGGTACTGAACAGCATAGGGGTTAAGCTCTATCAACCCCAGGTACGGGGTGACATCCTAACCTGTGCGTCAAGAAGGGTCAGCAGTAGGGACAAGTCGTGCGTCCTAGGGTACTCAACACCGAATGCGGCTAACCAAGCGTTAAGAGCCTTTCCAGCGGCCTGCTGTGCATGGAATCCGAAGATCTCGTCGGCGAAGATGCTCGAGTCTGACATGCCCTGGAGAGCCCGGGAGTCCTTATGGGCTACCGCCAACAGATGGCGCACCTCTTCAGATGCTCCCATACAGAACCCTCCCTTCTCTCAGCGCTCTCGAGATGACATGGTTTCGCGAGCTGCGCCACCGTTCGACTTCATCGCGGCTATACACATGGATGTCCTTCGCTACAGGAAATCGCGACAGAACTCGCCAAAGCCGAACCATCTCCCTGCGGCGATCATCTCCACTGCTGAAGGGCTCCGCTTTGATGATCAGAAGATCGACGTCGGAGTCCTTACCAGCGGTGCCGGTAGCGTGGGATCCAGAAAGAATGATGGCTTCAGGGTGGCACTCGGATACTGCAACCTCCGCGATGTCGCGAATCAGTGCTTCGGTTGCCGCCTTTTCCGGTACAGCCTCCTCGCCGTTACGACATAACCTAACACCATGTTACCACATCGTGGATGCGTTGACACGCCAGTTGAGTCATTCATCGACTATCCTAGGCGAACACATCATTTGCCGAGATCTGGACTTGGCCATGACTGACTTAGCCGCGCTATTGAACTCGTATTGTCACGTAGCGAGTGCTTACGGTGCCAGATCGATCCTGAATCTCATCAACTCGTCTGTGTCCAACCGGTCTGCCGCTCTCTGCGACAGATATCCTACGAGGTCTTCCTGCCTCGGCTGCCCAAGCACCAGTCTGTAGAGAGCCAGTGTCGACTTCAGGCCATATATGTGTGTAAGCTCCCTGCTAAGGGGCAAGGCAGGTACATGTCGCACGACCTTATGACCTCCATCGCACTCGTAGACCCAGTACGGCACCAACTCACAGCAACCGGGCTTCCGCTCTGATGCGGCAAGCTCAAAGAGAGCAAACCACGGGTCCTCGCCACTTCTGATTCTGCCGCGCAGCAAGCGTAGGCCAAAGGCGCCTGCCACGTTCTTGCGAATAGCATGGCCTTTGTACCGGTGAACTCGTCCCTCGCGTTGTTCTAGGTCAACAGGGTTTGCAGGGAGATTCCAGTGATATATGTCATGGCAGTACTGATGGAAATCCAGACCCTCCTGGCCGATCGATGTAGAGGCGAGAATGAAGGGCCTGAATGGCGAGTTGAACGCCCTACGCACCTGGTCCCTTCGAGTAGTGGACTCATCTCCGCCACTTTGGTAGTCACCGTAGCGGAGAGCGTATCGGCAGCGAATGCCGTGTGTCCTCAGGGAGTACGGCTTGCCGGGCTCTAGATCGTCGAAGTCCAGGCTCGCTGCCCTAATGGAAACTGTGGCCGCCATCTCGTCCGCGAGTTCCTGGATAGCCACTTCAGGCGACTTGTCCGCAACCCCGAGCGAGTCTCGGAGTATGTGAACGTACTCGTCTAGGAGGGCCTGCATGTTGCCGTTAACACAGTAATCGAGGACAGCTTCCCAGTACCGCTCAGCATCGCTGTCCTCGTCCGAGCCGCCCTGACCCGCTGTACTCAGGCTGCGGAGCAGGGCGACGGAGTCGTGCAGGTTGAACAGAGAGCGAAAGCCCAATGCAACCCGAGCGGATGCTTCCAATAAGTGATCGGTCTCAGTAGAATGGGTTAACCCCGCACGTCTAGCCCCTTCTCCGTACGCGGCTTTGTCCACCGGTCCAACCCATTCCTCGCGCCCAGCTCGGTCCTCACATCCCACGCCCACCTCCGCTCTATAGCTCCTCCGAAGGGCGCGGAGCGTTGTCACTGCCGGTGAACCCAGAGCGATCTTGGTTACGACAGCGACAAGGTCATCAGGCGGTCGCCCCAAGGGAGAAGGCTCCTCAACAAACCTACTGAATGCGGCCACATGCGCTGCGAAACCAGTACTTGCTTCCTGGTCGCGCGATTCCTGAGCCATCTCTCCCCAGGCCAGATCGTCGTGCTGGTGTCCTAGCCAGCTGCTCACCTCTCTAGGACGGTATGTCTTGTCGAGTAAAGCCAACGCAGCCCAGTACCAGCGAGGGTCAGGCAGCCCACTCCGGTCCGAATAATCGGTGTATCGGGCAATGATGGGAGTCAGAAGTCCGTCTACCTTCCTGGCTACAACGTCCTGAACCTTTTCGAGACCTGGGAGATCCGAGCCGACCAACTCCAGCCCGATCATAAGTGGATCGATCGCCTCCGCCAGGGTAAGGCACGGGTACAGCAAGGTCAAGGCGGACATTCCTCCCGGCTTCCCTTCCACAATCGGGAATCGCAGCGGTGCGGTGCGCTGTCGGCTGATCTCTTGGTAGTCAGCCTTCTGGCCGGCGGAGGCGACCATTAACCTCTCTGCCTCATAACTGCAGAGCATGGCGATGGCCTTGGGCACGACATGCCAAGAGGAAAAGATCAATCCCTTGGTAAAGCCTCGCAGCCCTCGATCAGAGTACGGACCACTAGCTACCTCATAGTAGGGTAGTGACGGAGGTATCCACAACAGTCGCCAGGCTCCCGGCTCGATCTTCTGGTCCATGAGCGCACGTAGCCTTGCATTGCAGGGATCGATTCGGCCGAAGTGCTTCACTGTCTCCCAAGACAGCATGTAACTCCGACACTTGCCCAGAGCGGCCTCAAGCTCGGAGGTAACCCTCGCTTCGGCCTCCGAGCTTGG
>JAAYAB010000292.1 GCA_012719595.1 Bacillota bacterium | reverse complement strand
GCTGCACTGCCACAGCGTCGGCTGGATCACGCCAAAGGGCTCGCCGGGGACTGTCACCGGCCCGTGTTTCGACCACGTCTCTCCCCGGTTCTCGCTCCGCTCCACCCATACAGCCCATGAGCGATACGGGGCCTCCCAAGGAGTGTCCCACCGATAGCCTGCCTCCACAGAACTGCCCGCCAGCCATATGCCGTCCGCGAGCACCAGCGGCTTTGTCCGAATCGGTCCCAGCAGACCGGCAGGGAGGTATGTCACAGAACCCCAGCCTCGACCGCCGTCTGTCGATCGTCGATAGGCGCCGATCCACTCTCTCGGGCTGGGTCCGATCTTGTAGAAGAGCCACGTGGCGTCTGCGTCGTGAAAGAGCACTGGGTTCCAGACAGGGATGTTGGGGGTGTTCGTCACCTGCTGCGGCGGGGACCACTGGGTGCTGGCGCTGATTCCGGGCATCGCATCCGCTGGCTCTCCGGACATGGCACGGGCTGCGTCTCGAGACATCGCACGTGCGGCCGCTCCGGGCGCGGGGCCAACGGGCTTCCTGGACACCCAGATCTCCACATCGTCACTGCCTTCGGCGCTGCCTCCAAACCACGCGACCAGCAGACTCCGATCTGGTGTCTCAACAATCGTCGAAGCGTGGGCGCTTGCAGACGGCGCCTGGTCGAAGACGAACTCGTAAGCCTCGATCGAGAGCAGGTCGCTCCCGTGCTTTGCCGGGGCGTTGCGACCATCAATGTGACTGCTAGACCCCACTCTGTTCACCTGTCTTCTATGCAATGGCATGCAAACGGGCAATGGAACACACGTGCAACTCGCAGGAGACTTCAGCTATACTCTCCGTTTTGGCCGCGCCCGCACGGTTGCATCAGCCCGCATGTGGAAAACCCCAAGTTCTGTCTTGCGCTCCACTAGTTCAGCGAGTGCCACATCGAGTTGGCTTGCGCCATCAGGGTGTTTGCCCAGATACTCCTCTCGGGCAGGCGCAGAGTCCCACAGGTCGAACACCAAAAACCGGCGTGAGTCGCTGATATCGCACAGAAGAGTTGTGCCTCGGTACCCTGGAGCGTCGCAAAAGGCCCTGCTCCAAGCTCCTCCAGGGCCAAACACGAGCATGAAGCGCTGCTCAGCCTTCTCTCGCACGACAAACTCCCAGACGACCTGAATCAAGCGAATCAACTCCCAACGTCATCTTCTCCGCGCATGCCCAGCGAGCCAGCTCCCAATACCACTCCCAATACAATATCACGGTGACTCCTCATCAGCGGCTCTTCATCAATAGCTCTTCTCTAGGGCGTTCGCTCGTGGTCCGCCACCCTGCTCAGAATGTGCTGGGTACCTGCGCTCCTGGACTCGTCCGCCAGTTCGACCAGAATGCGCTAGGTGGCCACACCCATCGACTCATCTGTCAGCAACTCTATGATACTGAGCCAGGCATTCCGAATATGGCGCACTCCTATCTCCGCGGCCAGTTCGACATTGCGGTCCCCGATGGCGACGACAAGCTGTCTGTGTTCTTCGAGGGCGGCTCGCATCCTGCCCAGCCTGGCGAGCGAAGCCCGCCGGAACCTTGTCGTTTGCTCATATAGGTTGAAGAGAATCCTCTCCAGCGGCACGTTTTCCGTCGACTCGTAGATGAGATGATGGAATCTGCTGTCAAGGGCAAGGTACCTGCTGACATCGTTCTCCTGAACGCAGGTCTCGAACTGCTCGCAGCAGCTAAGGAGGTCCTTCAGCCTGGAAGGCTTCATGTTCTCCAGCGCCAGTTCGACGGCGAGGCTCTCGAGAGTGACGCGGATCTTGAACAGATCGTCTATCTCCTTCTTTGATGTAATGCCTGCGACAAATGCCCCGCGGCGAGGATGCATGACGATCAGATTCTCCAGCTGCAAGAGGCGCATAGCTTCTCTGACCGGCGTCCGGCTGACATTGAGCTGGCAGGCCAGCTGGATCTCAGATAGCGCCTCACCGGGCTGCAACCGCCCGGTTATGATGGCCTCTCTGAGCAGTTCATAGACCTGTTCCCGCAGGGGTTTGTAGGAACGGGCGTCGATAGGAGGAAGGTTCTTCATGGCGATTGGCGGAAGGCTCTTCATGCTGATCACCTCGCAATGGTGATTCGGCTCCTTTGACCGCCGGGGCTCTACTTGGTCCTGCTCTCAATCCGGCCAAGTAAAGCCAGCAAGTTCGCCCGGTTGGAGACTGGATAGAGAGAAGTCAGCTCTTGCCTGGCCAACCGAGGGTAGTCGGCCGTCTCGAGGCTGCGATCCTCAGAGTGCCGGAGCAGACTCTCCGCGCCTTCATCGAGAGCCTGGCGCACAGATGCGATGCTTGCCTTTTCCTTGAGCAGTTGCTTGATGAGCAGCAGCCTTTCTATCGTTTCCTCAGTGAACCGTCGGTGCTGGCCGTGCGTGCGCAATGACTCGATCAAGCCGGTTTGCTCGTAATAGCGGATCTGGCGGCTGGTCAGTCCGGTTCTCTTTCGAACTTCGCCTATAGAAAACGTCTTCTTGTTCTCGTCTTGATCCGGCATGGGTGCCTCCTTCTCAGAACGAACGTGCTCAGACACCCTCATGTTAGCGGACTTCGAGGATTGCGTCAAGTCTTGACGGATAATCTCACATGAGAACCGTCTTCAGCGGTGCCGTAAGCCTGATGTTATGTGTACGTGTATACATGCGCTCATTAACTTTACACCATGTTAGTTTTACGCTAGAATGGTGGCACACTACGGGCTGGTCGGTTGTTCGACACGACTACTCTGTGGGGTGAACTCAGTGCTTAGCAGGCATGACAACCAAGATCTCCACTATGAAGATTTCGAAGGAAGGATTCGTATTCCCTCCGGCTGTGCGATCGCCGGTCTGATCAACCGGAAGGGAGAACTGACCTCCGGGCATACCATTGCCGAGATGATGGCAGTGATGCATGAACGCAGCAACGGGTTGGGAGCCGGCTACGCAGGCTACGGGATATATCCGGATCGCAGCGACAGCTATGCTTTCCACCTGATTCTCGCCGACGAGTGGATTCAGCAGGAGGTCGAAGTCATACTCAGCAGGGCATTTTCTATGGAGAGCAAGGAGGAGATCCCGGTCAAACGGATCGGAGCCTACAAACAAGCACCGCTCGTGTGGCGTTACTTCTGTTCTCCTCGTTGTTCTCCCTGGATGGCGGATGGCGAGACCGATGCAGACGAGCTGCTGCTCAAGACAACTATGAGGATCAACCGATTGGCACCTCGGGCCACTGTCATGTCTTGCGGCAAGAACATGGGCGTCTTTAAGGGTGTGGGCTATCCAGAAGAGATCGCCGAGTTCTTTCGAATTGACGAGTACCAGGGCTATAGCTGGATCGGCCACGGGCGCTTTCCAACCAACACCCCGGGATGGTGGGGCGGTGCACATCCCTTCAGCATCGGAGAGATTGCTGTTGTCCATAACGGCGAGCTCTCGTCGTACGGGGCCAACAAGAACTACTTGGAGAGCTGCAGCTATGAACTGAGTCTGCAGACGGATACGGAAGTGATGGCTTACGCGGTGCACTACCTGCGCAGTCAGGGTTACTCCTGGGGACTGATTGCTGCCATCTTCGCACCGCCTCATTGGTCAGATATTGACCGAATGGGCGATCGTGAAAGGGAGTTCTACACGGCTTTGCGCCGAGCGTACGGAGGGCTCTTGATGAACGGCCCGTTCTCGATCATCGTTGCCTTTAGCGGCGGTCTGATGGCGCTGAACGACCGTCTGAAGCTTCGTCCTCTCATCGCGGGGACGAGCGGCGATTTTCTGTATATGGCCAGCGAAGAGGCAGCAATCCGTCAGGTTTGCGAGCGGCTCGACACTCTGAAGCCCTTGGAGGCCGGCGAGGCTCTCATTGGCCTCGTGGAGGAGGAGTCCAGATGCCACGTAGCTTGATGCAACCTGAGTTCCTTGTCCAGAGAGACAAGGAACGCTGCATCGAATGCAAGACCTGTGTGCGTCAGTGCGGCTTCGGCGTGCATGAATATGAAGAGGCCCGTGGCGTTCTGGTCAGCAACGACAGCGAATGCGTCAGTTGCCGGCGCTGTGTCGTCTTCTGCCCGACTGGAGCCCTGCAGATCAAGAAGAACGAAGCGTATCGCGAGAACTCCTACTGGACTGAGGACCGGCTTCGTGATCTGAGGCGCCAGGCAGAGTTCGGCGGAACGCTTCTGACGGGCATGGGCTGCGACCGGACCTATCCGATCTACTTCGACCATATCCTGCTCAACGCGAGTCAGGTGACCAATCCACCTATTGACCCGTTGCGAGAACCGATTGAGACACGGGTCTACATAGGGAGAAGGCCGGAGAAGCCGGTGCCTGCTTCGGCTTCGGGCTGTGGCATACCGTTGACGGGAATGCCCATGCAAGTGTCCGCCGAAGTGCCCGCGGCGGTGTCGGCGGAGATGCCCTGCGAGATGCCCAAGGGCGCCGCCACGGTGGAGCTCGGGGAGATGGCCAAGGGCCCTACCACGGTGGAGTCCGGAGAGATGGCCACCGAGATGCCTCCTGCCGTCAAGCTGGAGATCCCTGTGATCTTCTCTGCTATGTCATTCGGATCGATCAGCAAGAACGCGATTCTATCTATAGCGCGTGCAGCGGCTAGCCTGGGGACGATGTTCAACACAGGCGAGGGAGGAATGCACCGGGATCTGGAGCCCTATAAAGACCACATGATCGTTCAGGTCGCCTCGGGCCGCTTCGGTGTTGATCCCTCCTATCTCAACGCCGGGAGGATCATTGAAATCAAGATCGGGCAGGGAGCCAAGCCCGGAATCGGCGGGCACTTGCCAGGAGAGAAGGTTGGGGAAGAAATCGCCCTGACCCGCGGCATCCCGCGAGGCTCGGACGCCATTTCCCCCGCTCCCCATCATGACATCTACTCTATTGAGGATCTCCGACAGCTGATCTATACGGCAAAAGAGGCGACTGAGTACAGGAAGCCGGTCTCCGTAAAGATCGCCGCAGTTCACAACGTGGCCGCCATCGCGAGTGGCGCAGCCAGGGCCGGAGCGGATATCATAGCGGTCGACGGCCTGCGAGGCGGAACGGGAGCCGCCCCAAAGATGATCAGGGACAACGTAGGACTGCCCATTGAGCTAGCCATCTCCGCTGTGGATCGGCGTCTCCGCCGTGAGGGGCTTCGGGAGAAGGTCTTCCTCATAGCGGGCGGAGGAATCAGGTGCAGCGCCGACCTGGCAAAGATCATCTGTCTGGGCGCGGATGCCGCCTACATTGGGACCGCTGCCCTCCTTGCTCTGGGTTGTCACCTCTGCCACAAGTGTTACACCGGCAACTGCAGCTGGGGAATCGCCACGCAGAATCCCTATCTGACCAGGCGGATCAACCCGGAACTGGGATCGCAGAGGCTGATCAATCTCCTCACCGCCTGGAGTCACGAACTGAAAGAGATCATGGGCGCTATGGGGATAAACGCCATAGAAAGCCTGCGTGGGAACAGGCTTCAGCTCAGGGGTGTCGGGCTGCCCGAGAACGAGCTGAGGGAGTTGGAGATCAAGCAGGCCGGAGAGGCGATGTAAGTTGGAGAGGGCATGCGAGCTGGAGCGGACACGCGTGTCGCAGCGGCCATATCGGCCGGAGAGGCCGTCTGTGTCAGTCGGGCCATGTCTGATGGAGCGGCCATGCGAGCCAGGCAGGCCGTGCGAGTCGAAGAGGCGATGCGAGCCAGACAGGCCGTGCGGGCTAGAGAAGCCACGTGAGCCCGAGAAGCCATGTGAGGTGAGACCATGAAGCGAGTGCACTGCAACCTGGAGTTCTGCGTCAACTGCCACCTTTGCGAGGTCTACTGCACTCTGGCCCATTCACCGTACAACGACCTGGTGGCGGCGTTCAAAGGCGGCGCTCATCCGGAGCCGGCCCGGCTCTTCGTGGAAGAGAGGAGGCCAGCCTCGTTTGCGGTGCAGTGTCGTCACTGTGACGATCCCTACTGCGTGACAAGTTGCCTGACCGGCGCCCTCTACAAAGAAGAGAGCAGCGGAAGAGTCCTGTATCTGCAGGGCAAGTGCATAGGGTGCGGCACATGTCTGGTCGCGTGTCCGTACGGAGCCATCAAACGCCGAATGAAGCCGGACGGCCACTTCACGATAGTGAAGTGCGACTTGTGTCCGGACCGCACCCGGCCAGCCTGCGTCGAAGCATGTCCCAATCTCGCACTGAAGTACGAGGAAAGAGAGCAGATGAACCCATGAAGTACATGATCATCGGCGCTTCGATCGCAGCTATCAACGCAATAGAGGCCATCCGCCGACGCGATCCTCACAGCCCGATTACGGTGATCAGCGAAGAGACGGATCCGCCATACAGCCGTCCCTTGATCTCCTACTGGCTGGCCGGTGTCATCTCCGATGCGGAAATGCTCTACCGGCCGCGGGATTTCTACCAGAAACACAGAGTGAACCTGCTCGTCGGCAAGAAGGCCGTACATCTTAACCCCGCAACGAAGACCGTCTGGCTTGACACCGGAGACGCTCTGGAGTACGACACCCTGCTTCTGGCCTGCGGCGGCAAGAACACTGTTCCGCCTGGCCTGGCTAATGTGCCGTACCACACCTTCTACTCGTGGAGAGATGTGCGCGAAATAGCTGCCAAGGTCAGGGAGAAGGGTCCGGGTCAGCACGCGCTGGTTGTCGGCGCAGGGTTAGTCGGAATGAAGGCAGCCGAGAGCCTGCGGCTGCTCGGAGTGGAAGTCACTGTCGTGGATCTTGCAGATCACATTCTGAGCAGTGTTCTGCCGCAAGGACCTAGCAAACTCCTGGAAGCCTTGCTCTGTGAAGACTCGAAGCTGCACTTCTACCTCGGTGCCACTGCGACTGATGTGCGGGCGGACAGCGGCAAGATCACCTGCAGGATCATGGGAATGCCGATGGCGTTCGACCACTTGGTTTTGGCCGTAGGTGTCCGACCCAATATTGACCTCTGCAAAGGCACGCCGATCGAGACCAACAAAGGCGTGCTGGTCGATGAGCGGATGCAAACCAGTGTGCCGCATCACTATGCTGCAGGCGATCTGGCGGAGATGCGGGGCGGGGCCTGGGGG
>JAAYAB010000291.1 GCA_012719595.1 Bacillota bacterium | reverse complement strand
TGGCGAAGATCCCGCACTTCGCACTAGAGGTGGTGGATCTCAATCTGGAGGACGTGTTCATTGACTACACACTCCGAAGAGATGGCAAGGCGGGTTCCGGAAGGCCGAACGGGCCGAGTGGCGGATCGGGCGTACCAAGCGGATCGGGCGGGCCAGGCAAACCAGGCGGGCAAGGCGGGCAAGGCGGGTCGGGCGGACCGAGCGGGCTGGGCGGACCAGGCGGATCGGGCGAACCAGGTCGGCTAGGCGGCCCAGGCGGACTGAGCGGGTCAGGCGGACCGAGCGGGCTGGGCGAACCAGGCGGGCCTGGCGAAGGAACGACGAGCAGGGACGGTGCGGGCAAATGATGATGACGCTGTTTCGCAAAGAACTGCGCGAAGTCAGGTGGAAGCTGATCGTCGGCGTGGGTATAGCCGTCCTCACGGGTGCGTTCCTTCCGTACGGCTTCGACATCATAAGGGGATCCATTCAGTTCATGGGCGAGATTCCATGGTTCTCGGGCATTCAGCAGCAACTTGAGGCTCAGGCGGCTGACTATCGACTGTATCTGTGGGCCAACTGGTATGGGAAGAACCTGCCCCAGTACCTTATGGTGATCGCCGCCATAACCGGGGGTGCTCTGCTCGCTGGAGAGAAGGCCTCGGGCACTATCCAGTTCCTGCTCTCACGGCCGGTTTCGAGGAAGCAGGTGTTTGCGGCCAAGTACGCAGCAGGAGCAACAGTCATCGCTGCAACGGTCCTGGCGGGAACGCTGGGGTCGCTGGCTGTGTGGAGCCTCATTGGCAGATCGGTGTCCTGGACGTGGTTCCTCTCCGGTATGCCTGCTCAGATTCTGGGAGGGCTCTTCCTCCTGAGCCTTGCGATGATCTTCTCGGTGCTGGTGGATGACGCACTGAAGGCAGGGGTCTTCTCCTTCGCTGTAATGGTCGTCTTGACGATCTTGGAGTCTGTGCCGCCGTTAAGGGGGCGGCTCGTTTTCGGAATGATGGCTGCCGGCCGGAGCTTCAGCAGCGGACTGCCTACGCCGCTCCCGCTCTTCATACTGGCAGCTGCCGCTGCATTAGCCGGAGCGCTTGCCCTGAACTTGTTCTGCAAGCGCGATGTATAGGAGTTGCGCAGCACAGCGGCGAGGATGCACAGCACAGCGGCGAGGATGCACAGCACAGCGGCGAGGATGCACAGCACAGCGGCGAGGATGCACGCACAGCGGCGAGGATGCACGCACAACCGCGAGGAGGTGAACACATGTCTGGACAACAGCTGTTGGATCTTGTGAAGATGATCTGGCCGGTCATAGCTCTCAACTACATCATTGTCATCTGGGCATTGATAGATCTAGTCCGCAGAGAAAACGTTAAGTACATTTCGAAGCTGCTCTGGGGAGTCATCATTGTCTTTGTCAACCTGATCGGACCTATTGCGTATCTAGCGTTTGGCCGGGGTGAATGATTGTGAATCATATCATACAGACAGAGGGTCTCACCAAACGTTTCGGGCAAGTCACAGCTCTTGATGGTGTAGACCTTGCAGTTCCCGAGGGCAGCATATGCGGGTTTCTAGGGCCGAACGGCGCCGGAAAGACTACCACTCTCAAGATACTCCTGGGGCTTCTAGCTCAGTCAGAAGGAAGCGCTAAGCTGTTCGGCAGAGAGGTGTCGCTGGCCGAGCCCGCTGCGTTCAAGCGCGAGGTCGGCTATCTTCCGCAAGACCCGGTGTTTCCGCCGCGGATGTCAGGACTGGAGGTTCTGCAGTTCGTTGCGGATACATATCGAATGGGAGGAGCGCGCAAACGAATACACGAGCTGCTGGACAGGTTTGACCTTGCGGACGCAGCTAGGCGTGAGGTAGCCCGGTATTCCAGGGGCATGAAACAAAGGCTCGGGTTGGCTGCAGCGCTGCTGCCGGAGCCAAGGCTGTTGCTTCTTGACGAGCCCGTCTCGGCGCTGGATCCGGAGGGCAGGTTCGAAGCGCTGCAACTCATCTCCGGCATGCGAGACAAGTGCACAGTCTTTTTCTCTACCCACATTCTCGCAGATGTGGAGCGCACGTGCGACCGGGTGGTGATGATCCACAGAGGCAAGGTGGTCGCAGAGGAGAGGCTGCAGGATCTTCTGCGGCGCTACAGCACAGAACAATACGAGCTTAGAGTGGAAGATGGCCGCGAGGACGATGCCCTTGACCTGGCCCGCTCAATGCCGCCTGTGAGAGAGGCGGTACTCGCTGATGGAGTCATCAGGCTCACTGCAAAGCACGGTCAACTCGATGGTCTCAGGCGTTCTGTTGTCAAGGCCCTGGCGTCTGAGGACATTATGGTCGTAGACTTCCATCTTGTGAAGCGGACGCTCGAGAGCGTTTTCCTCGATGTGGTTGCGGCGGGTGGCGTGGCTGCCTCGAATGGTGCGGGCGGCTCGGGCGGAGCGGTCGCATCGAGAGACCCGGTTGCCCGAAGGAGTATGGTTGCGTCGAGCAGTGCGGTTGCCCCGAGGGATGAGTTGGCTCCAAGTGATGGCGCCGTCTCGAGTCGAAAGGAGGGATCCAAGTGAACCCTTCAATCAGACGTGAGATTTCGGTTGCATTCAGGAGCTTCCGCCTCCCAGGTTTTGCGGTTGTGCTGCTGTTCTTTGCGTTGCTCGACCCACCGATTGTGAAATACATGGACAGACTGTTGGAGCTGGCTGGCGCAGCTGAGCAGATCCAGATCATCATGCCGCCGCCAACGCCAGCTATGGCTCTTACGCAGTTCTTGGGCGACGTGAGTGGAATAGCAGTGATCGTGCTGGTCTTTCTGCTCATGGGAATCGT
>JAAYAB010000290.1 GCA_012719595.1 Bacillota bacterium | reverse complement strand
TTGAGCGCCCAGCTCGACTCCAGAATCACTGTCGCACCATTCTTGAACGTGACGAACCCGAATGCCGAGTCTTCCACGGTGAACTTGGCAGGATCCCACGGTCCCCACGCGTTGGCCGCGTTCTTTCTCTTGCTCAGCTTGTGATAGGTCGTGCCGACTGCCATCACGGGCTCGTAGTTGTTCATCATGAAGAGGGTCAGATCCAGGGCATGAGTGCCAATGTCTATTAGCGGCCCGCCGCCCTGGCGTTCCTCATCAAGGAAGCTGCCCCAGGTCGGAACCGCTCTTCTGCGGATGGCAAGGGCCTTTGCGAAGTAGATCTCCCCAAGCACACCCGCGTCACACAGAGCCTTGAGGTGGAACGAGTCCGCACGGTATCGATTCTGATACCCGATCGTCAGCTTCTTGCCGCTCTTCTTCGCCGCGGCGACCATCTGGCGCGCTTCGGCCGCGGTCTTGGCCATCGGCTTCTCGCACATGACGTGCTTTCCTGCCTCGAGCGCAGCGACGGTCACAAACGAATGGGCGTCATTGGTTGCGCACACATGGACGATATCGATGTCGTCTCTCTCGACCAACTCCCTGTAGTCTGTGCAGACGAACGCGTCAGGAGTTCCGAATTTCTGCGCACCCTTCTCTGCTCTCTCTTTGACAAGATCGCAGAAAGCCACCATCTCAACTTCGGGTATCTTGGCCAGTGCGGGCATGTGCTTCCCGTTGGCGATCCCGCCGACTCCTACAATCCCGACCCGCAACTTCTTCACCTGGAATCAACCTCCATCCTACCGACGCCGGAGAGCTGTCCCGCTCGACCGGGTCTCGTGCTGTCAATGTACTCAGTCTTTGAGTTTCTCTCTGTGGTTGGCCTTCTCCTGCCATAGCAGCCCTAGAATCGTTGACTGAATCGGTTCAAGCCTGCCTCCGCAAGCTAGAATGCCCTGTTCTGGTATGCCTGCCACTTCTGCTCGAGGTCGTCAAGAATGAGAGTGCTCATGATGTAGTCGGCGTACTCCGAACCGGTCGCGCCTGTCGACCTGCCGGTCATCACCAGCCGCTTCTCGTACTGCCCACAGATATCGAGCGCCATGTGGAGCCGTTTCGCGCGCTCCTGCCATCCTATGTGATCGAGCAGCATCGCACCGGCTCTGATGATGCTGCTGGGATCAGCGTACTGAGCTCGGCCTTCCTTCACCATTCTCGGCGCGGATCCGTGGATCGCCTCAAACATGGCATAGCGCTTGCCGATGTTCGCACTCCCCGCTGTGCCGACGCCTCCCTGGAACTCGGCGGCTTCGTCGGTCAGGATGTCACCGTACAGATTGGGCAGGACGAACACCCGGAATTCTGTCCGCCTCGCCTTGTCAATCAGCTTGGCGGTCATTATGTCGATGTACCAGTCGTCAAACCGGATGTGCGGATACTCTGACGCTACTCTGTAGGCAACCTCCAGGAACTTGCCGTCCGTCGTCTTGATGACGTTCGCCTTCGTCACTGCTGTGACTCTGTCGATTCCGTTCCTGTCGGCATACTCGAACGCCAGCCTGACTATGCGCTCCGACCCCTGAGTGGTGATCACCTTGAAATCCACGGCCAGATCGTCAGTCACGTCTATGCCCAGGCTGCCGAGTATGTACGCGCCCTCTGTGTTCTCGCGGAAGAATATCCAGTCTATGCCCTCCGAAGGCACTCTCACGGGCCTAACGTTGGCGAACAGGTCGAGCTCGCGCCTCATGGCCACGTTCGCGCTCTCCACATTCGGATGCGGATCCAACTTGCTCGGGGTCGTCGTCGGCCCCTTCAGTATGACGTGGCACTTCCGCAGCTCAGCAAGAACGTCATCCGGGATCGCCTTGCGCTGAGCTATCCTGTTCTCAATCGTCAGCCCCTCGACCTTCCTGAACTCCACCTTGCCCGACTCTATCTCATCCACAAGCAGGAATTCGAGTATCCTCTGCGCCTCATGGGTTATCGCGGGGCCGATGCCGTCTCCTCCTACGACACCTATGATGATCTTCTCGAGCGATCTGTAGTCGATGAAGTCGCCCTGTTCCTTGATGTCCTCCACTCTCATGAGCTGCTGCTCGAGGATCTCTCCGAAATGCTGCTTCGCTCTTTCTATCTGTGCTCTGTAGTCTACCATGACTGCCTCCTTACTACACCGCTACACTGTGCTTGGCACTGCACTGTACTTGAGGAACACGGCCTGACCGGCCGCCTGCTCACCGTAGTCAAATTAGACGAATGCCACGGGAATCCTCTAGCAAACGTCGGGGACACACCTTGCAGGCAGGGTGTGTCCCATGAGACTCGCTCCTCCCATCCGTAATCTGCAGCGACCCCGCAGCCAGACCGAGTCCATCGCTGAGGCGATCTCCGAGCCCAAGCCGACAGCTTCCTACCGTTTCTGTCTGTCTACTCCCCGGCTGTAATTCCCCACCCGAAGATCCGGGTATCTGCTCTCCAACTCATCGATCAGCGCGGAGATCCCCATCGCCGCCTCCTGCGGCCAGCCCATGTATTCATAGAAGACGTCCGGGTCGATATTGAGATTTCGCAGTTGCACCATGCCGATCGGCAGCTCGTCGAGAAGCGCGAATAACGCCTCCGCCTCAGCCTCTTGGTCTGTAAACCCGGGCATCGTCAGAAGGTTGATGGACACATGCAGGCCCGACTTGCACGCATACTCGATGCTCTTTAGGACATCTGACAGCGAGTAGCCGGACGGCCTGTGGTACCGGTTGTAGGAATCGTTACGTGCCGAGAGCAGCGACACGCGAATCGAATCGAGGCCCGCATCACAGAGCTTCGCAAGAACCTCCGGACGGCTCGCGTTGGTGTTGATGTTCACAGTCCCTAGGGATGTTCTGCTGCGGATCCTCGCAACAGCCTCCACCAAATCGTGCCCGCGAAGGAGCGGCTCTCCCTCGCATCCCTGGCCGAAGCTGATGATCGGATCTTCAGCGTTCTCGAGGTGGTAGACTCCGACCTCCACAATCTCGTCGATGCTGGGAGAGAACTCTATTCGGCTCTGAGGGGCCGGGCAGCAACCCGACTCCTGAAGCGAAATGCACCCGATGCAGCCCGCGTTGCACGCAGGAGAGACCGGGATTCCTGCCTCCCATCTGGAGTAGAACAAGTTCTGCGCAGTCAGGCAATGGTACTCGATTGAGCAGCGGCCGAGCTGGCGCACGATTCGGTTCTCCCCAAACCGGCCTGTGAGGTTCTCGATCATTGCGGGCAGGCTGTCGGAGTTGAAGAGCTCCGGGTTCCACCTGTGTGGATCGTCGGTTTGGCGGGCTGCCACGAGGAGCTTCCCCCGCCGACTGGCGACTGCGGTGTAGCCGAACAGCGGCAGGGCCCGGCCCCCGCCAGGGCGCCAGGCCGGCAGCAGCAGACGGGTGAATCCTGCAGGAAGTATCGCGGCGACCGGAAACAACCGCTCGCGTCCATTATGCGGGTGTATCTCCTCCGCGTCGCCCGACTTCGGATCAAGGGCGATCGGTATCTTGCCGGCTGCATAGAACAGGTCAGCGCCTGCGGGCAGAGGAATGAGATCTCCGGGAGCTATCTCCCAGACTTCGGATCCGCTGCGCCCCAATGCATGAAGCCGCTCGACTACATGCAGAGCGCCGGAGGAGTCGGAAACGACCGCACAGATCGAATCAGCACTTGAGTGGGACATCGGGCATCTCTCAGTATTCCATGTCGCGCATCTTGGAACGGACGTTTTCCGCGAAATCGGATTCCGTCACGAGCTTGATGAGCTCGAGGTTGTTGCGCGTGCCTCTCAGCCTGTCGATGAGCAGCTCGGTGGTCTCGGCGACTCCCATCGAACTCATGGCCTTTCTCAAGATCCACGCGCATTCGAGCTCCTCCTGAGTGAACAGGAGCTCCTCTTTGCGGGTGCCCGACCGGTTGATGTCTATTGCAGGGAATATCCGCCTTTCCGCCAGTTTTCTGTCCAGGTGGATTTCCATGTTGCCGGTGCCTTTGAACTCCTCGTAGATCACTTCGTCCATCCTGCTTCCGGTCTCGACCAGCGCCGTCGCGATGATCGTCATGCTTCCGCCCTCTTCGATATTGCGGGCCGCTCCGAAGAACCTCTTCGGATTGTGCAGCGCAGCAGGATCGACGCCGCCGGACAGCGTGCGGCCACTGGGAGGCTCCTCGAGGTTATAGGCTCTTGCCAGGCGCGTGATGCTGTCGAGGAGGATGACGACGTGCCGCTTGTGCTCTGTCAGACGCTTCGCCCTCTCGAGAACCATCTCCGCGACTCGGATGTGGTTGCTCGCAGGCTGGTCAAAGGTCGAGCTGACCACCAGGCCCTTGACGGATCTCTGCATGTCCGTGACCTCTTCAGGCCGCTCGTCGACCAGGAGAACGATGAGATCGATGTCTGGGTAGTTGGTGGTCAGGGAGTTGGCGATTCGCTTCAGGATGGTCGTCTTTCCTGCCTTCGGAGGCGAAACGATGAGTCCCCGCTGGCCACGGCCGAGAGGGCAGAGTATGTCGATCAGCCGCATGGTCACTTCTTCGGGGGTCGTCTCAAGCCTCAGGCGTTCATCGGGATAGAGAGGGGTAAGATCTTCAAAGTGCATCCTCTGTCCGGCGATCTCAGGGTCAGTCTCGTTGATGGCCTCTACCCTCAGCAGGGCGAAGTACTTCTCGCCTTCTTTCGGAGGGCGGACCTGACCCGAAACCACATCGCCCTTTCGCATGTTGAACCGCCGGATCTGCGAAGGCGACACGTAGATGTCATCCGGACTCGGTGTCATTCCCCCCACCCTGAGGAATCCAAAGCCGTCGGGCAGCACCTCGAGCACGCCTTCGGCGAACAGGAGTCCCTCCTTCTCCATGTTCACCTTCAAGATCTCCAGGATCAGGTCTTTCTTGCGCATCTTGCTCGATCCCACGATCCGGAGTTCTTTAGCGATCGCCTGAAGCTCGGCAACGCTGTTCCGCTCCAAGTCAGCAATATTCATCTGATCAACCTTCCCATCGTGAAATGCAGAATGAAGACGGAGTCAGACATCAAGTCTGAACCCGAGGGAGTCTTGGCTTAGTATGTGCAAGGGATCTGCGCCCAAAGGGAAACCCAAGATCGAAGGGATCATGGTCTATACGAACACCAACCCATAGAAGCAGGATGAGGAAGGAAGTCCTGAACCCAGCGCCAGCCTTACCTGTGGGCCACTAGTCGAAGTGCCGCTTGTTCTGATGAGCTCCCGGGCCCTGCCTGAACTTGCGTGAATCGACACAGCTGAATCCGTTCTCACTGAGCTCGATGCAGTCAATCCCTCTCATTACCTCAAGGTCGTTCTCGTTTTCGGCGTAGACGATACACAGACTGCCGCATTCCTGGCAGCTCAGCTCGACTCTGTCCCCAAACACCTCGACTCGGGGTTCGTCGTTGCCGCACTGACAGTACACGTCTCCCCTGTCTGTGAGACTTCTGACCCTGTTGAGGATCTCTGCCATGATCTTGGGGTTGACGAAGAAATCGTCTCGTGCGTCCTCAAACACTGACAGCTCCGAGGGCAGCTGTCCGTCAAGGCTTTCTACTACGTCGCTGACCTCGCCCGGTCCACATAAGTAAGAGACATCCATCCCTGAGTTCACGCACTGGCAAACAAAGACCGGACTGCGCCAGAAGTCCGAAAACGAGGCGCTCCAGATGTGGTCAGAGTCGCACGCCAGACAGTGCATTCGAATGTAGTAACTGCGGTGCCTGAATGAGTAGATTGATGCCTTGGGGTATCCACACGAGCATAGTATTGCTGTATTCTGGCGTCCTGAGAAGTCAAAGACGGACACAGGATGCATCTCAAGCCTGGCGCATCTGGGGCAACGAGAGATATGAATCCTCTGGCCAATAACCGACAAAACGCTCATCCCCTACGGTTGTCAGATTGGCTGACCAAAAGCAGGCTCCGTCCAGATGCGCATCCAGGACCGCGCTTAGCAGAAACATCTCTCTAGCTCAGCCGGTATCCCCTCGTGCTGCGGTCTCATTCATTGAGCTACACAGGCGATGTCTGCCATTGCGCATTATTCTGCATAGCGTGAGAAACTCCTTCATGCCTTTGTAGCGATTTTGAGCTACTGAACCAGCTTGGCGAGTTGCACCCCTGTGTAGTAATGACGGAGGATCTCTTGGTAGTCATATCCGTTCTCGGCCATTCTGTCCGCTCCGTACTGAGACATCCCCACGCCGTGGCCGTATCCGATCGTCGTGACTATCAGTCTGTCTGGGAGGGTGTCGACGGTGAACCGCGCAGACGGAAGGCCGAGTCTCTGCCTCACTTCGGATCCGAGGAACAGGCTGTCGCCCAACCTGACCAGCCGCACATGGCCGTTCTCAGACTGGTCCACGATCTCGACGCTCTCTGGGGATATGTTGCCCTGTTCGACCACCTTTATTTCGTGCCCGTCGATGACCTCGACGGTTTCTCTCTTCTCCACCAGGTCGATGCCCAACAGCCGCTCGATATCCGCCACGGTGAAGCTGAAGGTGTCTCTATAGTGGGGCGATCCTTTCTCGTAGGCCGTTGTCACGGACCTGAGATACGGGACGCTCACGGTCCACACGTCCTCGGAGTTCTCGGTCACGCCTCCGCTGTTCGCGTGATATACCGGGTCGATTGCGCGGCCCTCGTAAGTAAGTATGATGCCGCCGGTCGCCTCGACGGCTTCCGATACCTTCCGTCTATAGACCAGGTAGTCCAGGTAACCCCACTTGCGAGTCAATTCGTCGTCCGAAAGCCAGCCCTGGCAGTGAGTCGGATCCGTGCACACGTCGGCCTCCGGGTGCCGGTCACAGCCTCTCCCGCCCAAGCTCCTCATCCGTCCTACCACATACGTGCGTGCCGCAACCGCCTGGGCCTTCAGGCTCTCGACGTTGAAGCTCGCGGGCATCTCGGCAGCGACGACCCCGCGGACATACTCCTCCAGGCTCATTCTGCCCAGAGAAGAAGTACCGTGCAGGTATACGGCTACTTCAGTCACCGTAAGGTCTGGTCCGTGCGGAAGCAAATGCCAGAGCTGCACGACAGCGAGCGGAATCCCTATTGTCGCTGCGAGGTACAGCAATGCCAGCCACGCTATCGTCCGTCTCAAGTGCTACTGCCCCCCTCCAGCGGCCTCTGAAGGGCACGTCTACACGCGCGATATCTATATGCCGCAGAGAGGAGGTGATAGAACCGGGAAACTACCAGATTCCCGGGTCGAACGGTTCCGGAGGCTGCGATGACAAGTTGAAGGTGTACGCTATTGCGTCTGCGATGCGGCGAGACGCCTGCCCATCGCCATAGGGATTGATCGCCGTAGCCATGCGGGCATACTCGTTCGCATCATCGAGCAACTGGCGGGCGCATTCCAGAATGCCCCCATATTCGACTCCTGCCAGGCGAAGGGTGCCGGCTTCGAGTCCTTCAGGGCGCTCAGTCACACTCCTGAGAACCAGCACAGGTTTGCCGAGAGCGGGAGCCTCTTCCTGCAGGCCGCCGGAGTCGGTCATTACAAGGTAGCTGGACTTGATCAGGTGCACCATAGTTCTGTAATCCACTGGATCCAGCAACACAACTCGGTCATGGTTCGAGAGGACGCTGCGGACGGCGGTTCTGACTTCCGGATTCCTGTGGACTGGGAACACGACCAGCAAGTCTTCATACTCGTCGACTATCTGGCGAATCGCTCTGCAGATCTCCAGCATGGGGCGGCCCAGGTTCTCCCGTCTGTGGACCTCTACGAGAATCACCCTGCGGCCGTCCAGGCGGCTCCAGTCGGCCTCTCCCATTGTCGGCGGCCGGTCTGTCAGCGCGGTCCTGAGAAGCGCATCTATCACAGTGTTTCCCGTGACAAATATGCCGCTGGGGTCTATGCTCTCCGCCTCCAGGTTCTTGCGCTGCCGGGCGGTGGGAGCGAAGTGCAGGTCTGCAAGTGCAGCTGTGAGCTTGCGGTTCATCTCCTCCGGAAACGGATTGTACTTGTCCTGGCTCCTAAGGCCCGCTTCGACGTGCCCCAGCTTCACCTGCGCATAGAAGCTGGCGAGGCTGGCGGCAAGCGTCGTCGAGGTGTCGCCGTGAACCAGCACCAGATCGGGACTGATCTTGGCAAACACAGACTCGAGTCCGGTCAGAGCCCTTGTGAGGATGCCGGTGAGGCTCTGGCGTTCTCTCATTATGCCCAAATCGTATTCGGGTGCTATGGAGAAGATGTCGAGTACTTGGTCCAGCATCTCGCGGTGCTGTGCAGTCACGATGACATGCAACTCGAACAGGTCAGGCCGGAGAGACAGTTCTGAGACAAGCGGCGCCATTTTGACAGCCTCCGGCCTGGTGCCGAACACCGCGGCTATGCGCACCCTTTCGCGCTCGAGCAAGCTGTTGCACCTCCAGTATTCGCAGTACTCCGACAGTCGCTAGAACTGCTTCGGGGTTCGCTGCCCTCCTGCATCGCTCGAACGGACAGCATAGATGCCGCGGGCGAGGGTTATCAGGCCGATGGCCGCGGCGACCGCGAGAACCAGGAACGGGCTGCGGGAGAGAACCAGCGCTCCGACAGCCAGCAGCAGGCTGATCTTGTACATGTAACCTGCCGCCTGCTTCTGGTCGAGGCCCAGGTCGAGAAGGCGATGATGCAGGTGACGGTTGTCAGCCTTGTAGAACGGCGCTCCATGGCTGATACGGCCCGCTATCACATATGCGGTGTCCAGTATCGGCAGGGCCAGTGCAGCCGCGGGGATTCCAAGCGCAAGCGTCGTGGCTCCCTTGACGGCGCCTATCACCGAGATGCCGGCTATGGTGTACCCCAGGAAAAGAGCTCCTGCATCGCCCAGGAAGACTGTTGCCGGGTGCAGGTTGTACCGCAAGAACCCGAATGCACTGCCTGCGAGGATGACTGCAAGCGGTGCGACGTACGGCTGGCGGTTCATAACTGCAACGGAAAAGACCGTCAGGCACGCTATTCCCGAGATGCCCGCGGCCAGACCGTCTATTCCGTCCATGAAATTGACCACATTGGTGAGAGCCACCATCCACAGGATGGTCAGCGGTATCGCAAAGTGAGACAGATAGATCATGCCGCCGAAAGGATTGGTCAGGAATTCGATCCGGCCTCCGAACCCAACAAGAACGAGGGAAGCAGCGATCTGTCCGAGCAGTTTCTGCCATGCCTTAAGGCCTACGACATCGTCGACGATCCCCAGCAGAAGGATGACAAAACCGCCGGCCAGGAGGCCTACGACAGGGCTGCTCAAGCGGCAGAATGCTACGACGGGCACGGTAAACCCAGCCCACACAGCCACTCCACCCAGCAGGGGTGTGGGATATCGATGCACGCGTCTCTCCCCGGGACAGTCCAGAACGGCCCACCGGCACGCCAGAGCCCTTGCTACAGGGGTGAGCAGTAATGAGACCCCTAGTCCAGTCACAAACATCAGCAGGTACTGCGACACAGTGTCACCCCCTCTTTGAGGCAAACACCCAGCTAAAACCCTATTTCCATTCTAGCTCACGCGCCGGCTGGGGTCAATCCGAGACTGTGAGCACTTCTATACCTGCCTCGTTGAGCATGTCCATTGCCAGAGGGTCCGGGTAGTCACCGCGATAGACGATTCGCACTATTCCGGCGTTGATTGCCATTTTGGCACAGACAACGCAGGGCTGATGTGTGCAGTACAGGGTGGCGCCCTTGAGCTTCACTCCATGAAGGGCTGCCTGAATGATGACGTTCTGCTCGGCATGGAGTCCCCTGCAGAGTTCGTGCCGCTCACCCGAGGGAATGCCCTGCTTGCTGCGGATGCAGCCGACGTCTTCGCAGTGAGCGACCCCGGTCGGCGCACCGTTGTACCCCGTAGCCAAAATCCGCCGGTCCAGCACGGCGACAGCTCCCACATGACGCCTGACACAGGTGGACCTCTCGGAGATCACCCGAGCCATCTTCATGAAGTAAGTGTCCCAATCCGGTCTTTTCCTGACAGATCCTTCAACCTGCGCCTGCTCCATGCCGGTTCTCCTCATCACTTGGTGCCAAAGAGACGGTCGCCTGCGTCGCCGAGCCCGGGGACTATGTATCCGTGGGAATTGAGGCATTCGTCGACAGCAGCCACATAGATGTCCACGTCAGGATGCCGCTCCTGCACGGTGCGAATGCCTTCAGGAGCCGCTATGAGACACATCAACCGTATCTTCTTCCCGCCCCGTTCCTTGATCGCCTGAATGCCCGCTGCAGCCGAACCTCCCGTGGCCAGCATCGGGTCGACCAGCACGATTTCACGGTGAGCCAAGTCCACTGGCAGCTTGCAGTAGTACTCGACCGGCTGGAGAGTCTCCGGATCACGGTATATCCCGATGTACCCTACCTTTGCGTTCGGAATCAGCTTCAGTATTCCGTCTATCATTCCGAGGCCGGCTCTGAGTATTGCAACTACTCCGACATCTTGTCCTGATATGATCTTCGTCTTGCACGGGCCGATCGGGGTTATTACCTCAGTGTCCTCAAGCTTCAGGTCCCTGGTGACCTCATATGCCATCAGCGTCGCCACTTCGTCGACTAGTTCCCTGAAGTCCTTTGAGTTGGTGTTTCGGTCTCTTATGAAAGTCAGTTTGTGCTGGATCAACGGGTGATCGATGATGCAGACTTTCGACATTCGTATCCCCCTAACAGCTTAGAATCGCAGCAACCGGGACAACCCTCTGTCATGTTCTATGCGCCGGGAGGGATTCCTCCTGGACTGCGGATGCCTGAATCAGGCCTGCTTGTCCGCGGCGAGCATGGCAACGAGGCTGTCGAGCGACGACTCTATCTCAGCTAGGGTCCTTCTATAAGCTGCGACATCGCCGCCAAATGGATCGACGATGTCCAACCTGTGAAGCTTGTCCTCTAACATAGATATGCTCTCTTGCTCGTCGTCTATGCATGAATCGAACCGCTGATGCAACTCCTCGATTTCTCGCTCCGTCTCTCGCAGCTGCTCACGGAGTGCTGCGCGCCTTCGGTTCAGCTCCTCCAGCCTGTTGCCGTACATCTGCGAGAAGGACTGTTTCTTCCTTTCAATCCTTTCCTGCAGCTCGGACAATTCTGCAGTGATCTCGTCCAAGGACAGGTCTTTCGAGACGTACTCTTTCAGGGTGAAAACCTTCCCTTGAGCCTCCGGGAAACGGTCCAGTACGGTTCTCTTGTGAGTCAGTGTCATGACAAGAATGAGGTCTGCGTCATTCACCATTTCCCTCGACACGCTCTTGGCGCGGTGAGAGCCGATGTCGATCCCCTTCTCCTTCATGACTCTGATCGCCTCATCGGAAGCGGGAGAACCGTCGAAGGCGCTCAGGCCGGCAGATGTCACGCAGAAGCGGTCTCGTCCACCAAGAGTATGCTCCAGCTTATGCTTGAGTATACCTTCGGCCATACTGCTTCTGCAGGTATTTCCAGTGCATACCAATAGAATCTTCCTCGGGCGCCGATCCGCCAAACTACCACCCCCAAGTACTTGTTAGCTTCGGTTCACCGGTCCGAGCGGCACCGCACGATGTTGTTCCCTGCCGCCTGGCGCAGTCTGTTCATCACAGCCAGGCCGACTCCGCTTTCCTCTATCCCTTCTACCAGGATGACATCCACGCCCTTCCGGTCGAGGGCCCGCAGTGCGGAGAAGACACGGGCTGCGACAGAGCTTGGGTCCGACGCCGACCCCATCTCCTCTGCCCTGAATCGCGAGCCGACAGTATCTTTCAGGCGGGCTATGCTCTCACTCAGCGCGGCCACGCCGACGGTCTTTCCCTCAGATGTCAGTCTGACAACCTCGTTTCCGAGCGCCGATGCGCGGGCGTCGGGCCCGCCTTCGAACAGCACCACAGGAGCACGCGGACGGTAATGCTCGTATCTGTCAACGGGCGCGTGCCCGCCACTTGAACCAGCGGATTCAGCATCGACGGCACGAGCGCTGCCGGCAGAGCGTCTTACCGCGACTGGTCCAATCACGGACTCGAGGGCCTCTACGGGCACTGCCCCTGGTCTCAGCACCATCGGCTGCTCCCCTGTGACGTCAATGACGGTCGATTCAATTCCAACCGGGCAGTTGCCTCCATCTATAATGCAGTCCACTTTGCCACCCAGGTCCTCGATCACGTCTTCGAGACAGGTGGGGCTCAGCCGGCCGGAGATGTTTGCGCTCGGCGCTGCCACAGGCACCCCACAGGCCGAAAGGAACTCGAGTGCAATCGGATGCCCGGGCATTCTGACGCCGACCTTGTCAAGCCCTGCTGTGACTTCGCGCGGCACCGATTCGCTCTTCTGCAGAATGATCGCGAGAGGTCCCGGCCAGAATCTGTCGACAAGCCGCCTTGCCACACTAGGCACCGAAGCTGCGATCGCGTCGAGCTGCTCCGCCTTTGATATATGAAGCAAGAGCGGGTTGTCCGGCGGACGCCCCTTCACAGCAAAGACATTGAGCACAGCTCGTGGGTTCGTGCCGTCTGCGCCGAGGCCGTACACGGTCTCTGTCGGGAAAGCCACGAGCCCGCCATTGCGTAGTATGCCAGCGGCTTTTCGGATGCCATCGGCGTCCAGCCGTTCCGGCTCCGCCTTGATTACGATCGTCTGCATGCCGTAACCACTCGATCCAGTCCAGAGAAATCCCGTGAAACAGAGATATCCTCATACATCCCTGTTTCCTTCAGCATAGACATCACTTGTGCGGCTTGCGAAGCGCCGATCTCCATGGCCAGCAGCCCGCCGGGCTGAAGATAGCCAAACGAGTAATCCGCCAAGATTCTGTAGAAGCGCAGACCGTCCTTTCCGCCGTCCAAAGCGACCAGCGGCTCCGACCGGGCCACA
>JAAYAB010000054.1 GCA_012719595.1 Bacillota bacterium | reverse complement strand
TTTGCTATCCCTGTCTCTACGTCCTCTCTAACGTCTACCACCTCTTCAACAAGAAACGCGCCGGTTGCAGCGCGTTTCGAAAGATCAGGCCCGGTTTTTCACGAGTGCCCAGGTCAGGCCTAGCCCTTCACTCCTCCTAGAACCAGCCCTTTCACAAGGTACTTCTGCGCGATTAGCACGAATACGATCATCGGTATCATGATCAGGGTTCCACCTGCAGACATTGGGCCCCACACCACGCCCTCTTCTATCGTCTGAAAGGACAAGGCGAGCAGAGGAAGCGTCTTGGAGTTCGCTCTGGTGAGGAACAAGGCCATCTGAAAGTCATTCCAGGAGAATATGAAAGTGAATATGCTGGCTGCGACAAGGCCGGGCGCGGTGAGGGGCAGAATGATTCGGAACAACGCGCCAATCCTCGAGCAACCATCGATCGTCGCACACTCCTCGATCTCCTTGGGGATGCCTTGGACAAACCCCCAGAGGATCCAAATAGCAAGCGGCAGGTTCAGAGCTGTGTAGACCAATACCAGGGCGAGCTTCGTGTCCAAGATTCCTAGATTCCGCATCATGAAGAACAGCGGCACTATGCTCCCGATCGGCGGCAGCATCCGTGACGCCACCACGAAGACTCCGAGCACGTTCTTGCCCTTGAAATCGAACCTGGCCAGTGCATAAGAGGCAAACAGGGCAAGGACCATGACCGCTACTGTAGCCGTAATCGATACTATGATGCTATTGGGAAGGAACACCGGCAGGATACGCCCTCCCTCAAATCTCGCCCCAAACAGCTCGACGAAATTGCTCAGGCTGGGGCGAAAGATGAGGGACGGCGGTATTCGGAAAGCTTCTCTTCCGGGCTTGAACGCTGTAAGAATCATCCAGAGAATAGGGAACAAGAAGCCCAACAGCATCACGCATACAGCGAGATTGTACGCCACTCTTTCCAATATCGACAGGACTCTTGCGAGTCTGACCGCAGCCGTCTTTTGCCTCACTTGAGTCTCCTCCTCCCGATGCAGCAGCCCTCCATCGGAGCAGCTCCTCTGTAGAACGACCCTCAGGACTTCCGCAGCCCTTCCGAAACCGCCAACTCACGAAGTCAGAAGCCGTCGGCTCCCGTATCCCGGGCGAATTGTCTACGCGGACTCACGACCGCCGCGCGTCAGGACCAGGATAACGATCCCCATGATCAGGGTGACACCCAAAATCACGTAGGAAACTGCCGCTGTCATACCCAAACGGAAGGGAACATAGGCCCTCTCGTACAGGTACATGCTGATCGTCAGGGCGTTGTTGCCCGGCCCGCCGCCTCGGGCCAGGAGCAATATCGTGTCAAACGCACGAAACGAAAAAGTCACTCGGAACAACAGGACTATCACAATCAAAGGCCTCAGAAGGGGAACGGTGATATGCCAGAAGAGCTGAGGCCTTGTCGCTCCGTCCAGCTGGGCCGCCTCGTATGGATCTTCCGGCAGCGACTCCAGACCTGCAAGCAAGAGCAAGATCACGAATGGCGTCCATTGCCATACGTCAACCATGATGATCGACGGCAGGACCAGGTTCTTGTCGGCGATCCACCCCAATTCCGGCAGACCAAGGGTTGTCAAGAAATAGTTGAGGATGCCAAAGTCCATGTCCATGAACAGCTTCCAGATCAACCCGGCCACTGCAGGAGCGAGCATCATGGGAATCAATGCAGCCGTCCTGGCGGCGCCCTTGAGGAATCGGAGTTTGTGAAGCAACAGAGCGCCTATGAACCCAAGAACCATCTGTGCGCTCACGGACCCTACAGTGAAGACGCAACTGACCAGCAGGCTATGCCGAAAGAGAGGATCCGAGAACAGATCGGAGTAGTTCTTCAGCCCGATGTACCTGGCTATCGGCCTCACCATTGGGCGCCAGTCAGTCAGGCTAATTAGGAAGCCCCTCGCCCAGGAATAGCCCATTATCCCGATCAGCACTGCGATCGCAGGCAACACCCAGCAGTAGGGAGCCACAACTTTCTTGAGCTTCGAGACATTCACCATCTTCATGCTCAAACCCCTTCGAGTCGGCCAAAGGCCCCGACTAGTGTAACTGATCATCGGACAGGGTTCGCCTCAATGGGATTTGCCCATCCGCTACTTGCTGCGGGTCATTTCCCTGCTCAGCTCGTTCTGTGGGAGGTACGCGCCTGCCTGTCTTAACGACTCGACGAGCTGAGCGGTGTCAAGATCGCATGCAGGCTGCCCCGTGCGTATAGAC
>JAAYAB010000053.1 GCA_012719595.1 Bacillota bacterium | reverse complement strand
CCCCGGCGACAGCAGGTAGAACTTCTTGCCTGGATTGTCTTTGTAGAGCTTGTGAAGGGTGCCCATCTCGGTGCCAATGATCATCTCGGTTGCAGGTGACTTCGAAGCGAACTCGATGATCTGCGATGTGCTTCCAATGAAATCTGCAAGCTGCGCCACCTCAGGCCTCACTTCCGGATGGACCAGGACAAGGGCGTTTGGGTGGGCCGCCCGTGCGTTCGTCACGTCGCGAGCGTTCAGGCGATGGTGCGTGGGACAATATCCGGGCCAGGGAATGACCTCTTTGTCAACCCTGGCTGCCACGTACGAAGCCAAATTGCAGTCAGGCACAAAAATGACCCGCCGCTCCTTCACAGACGAGACGACCCGCACGGCGTTCGCCGATGTGCAGCAGATGTCGCTCACCGCCTTGACCTCTGCTGAGGAGTTGACGTAGCAGACTACGGCTGCGTCAGGGTACTCGGCGCGCTTGCGAAGGAGGGACTCGGCGTCCACCATGTCGGCCATGGGGCACCCTGCGTCTTTGGCGGGCAGCAACACAGTCTTTGAAGGAGATAGAATAGCCGCGCTCTCTGCCATGAAGCGCACTCCGCAGAGAACTATCACACTCTGAGGGACCTTCGTCGCGGCGCGCGCCAGAGCGAGCGAATCCCCGACCATGTCGGCGATGTCCTGCACCTCAGGGATCTGATAGTTGTGTGCGAGTATGATCGCATCGCGTTCCTGCTTTAGTCTGAGTATCTCATCTATGAGCTGTCGGCGCTCTTCACTCATTGCAAGCTCTCCCAGAGTCTCCGGGCCAGGTCAGACGCGGAGACTCAACTCCATTCTAAATTGTCGCTCGAAACGTTGTCAATCGGCGACGCAGGACGGAAAAACCATGGCCTCCATGAACTCATCTTGGAAGCCCGGATCATTGCCGAGCTCGACGTACGTAATCCGTCTGGCGAGCTGCTCTGCGCGGCTAAGCGCCGCTTCGGAGGCGAGGGCCATTCTGGCCCCTGTCCCGGCCGCATTTCCAAGCGGAACGATCTTGTTCTCGTCGACACCTGGCAGCATCCCTATTCGGACAGCAGCCGCCTTGTCAACGTAGTTGCCGAACGCTCCTGCCAGCAAAACCGTGTCTATGTTCGAACAGGAGACTCCCATGCGCTTGCACAGGACTGAGAAACCGGCCGAGATCGCACCCTTGGCCAGCTGAAGCTCGCGAATGTCCGACTGGTACAAGCAGACCTCAGTTTGAGAATCACTAAACAGGACAAATCTGCGCCCCCGGCTGTCTTCCTGCACTCTCTGCACCAACCCCGGTCCAATATGCTCTTCCAGCTCGCCGGGGCCGCGGAGCCGTCCGGTCACGTCGACGATCCCGACGCGCAGTAGCTCTGAAACCGCCTGAACCAACCCGGATCCGCATATCCCCACCGGCTTCCCGCCGCCGATCACCCTGAACTCGACCTCTTCGCCATTGATTGTCACAGACTCAATGGCTCCCTTTGTCCCCCTCATACCCTGAACGACATGGGCGCCTTCGAACGCCGGACCCGCTGCAGTCGAGCACGCCAGCAGCCGGCCGCCGCTCGACAGCACGAGCTCACCGTTGGTTCCGAGATCCAGCAGAAGAGAGGTGCCTGCTCTCCTGTCGAGCTCAGAAGCGATGACACCGGCAATTGTGTCCGACCCAACAAACCCTCCTATGTTCGGGAGAACGCTGACAAGCGCACCGGAACGGAGCTCAAGCCCCATTCTGGTAGCTTCATCGTGATACGACCTTCCTAACAGGCCTACATACGGCATCGTAGCGAGAGTCGAGGTTTCGAGGCCTAGCAACATGTGCGTCATACACGTGTTGCCTGCAATCACTGCGTGGTATATATGGCGGTGTGAGACTCCGGCTTTCGAAACGAGTTCCTGTATCAGCTCGTTCAATGCAGAGAGGATCTCGAATCGCAGTACTTCCCTGGACCCTTCCGACGAAGATGCAAAGGTGATCCTGGAGACCAGATCAGCCCCATGAGCAACTTGCGGGTTGGTGCAAGACGCGGTCGCCAGCTGAACGCCTGTCCGCAGGTCTACGAGGTATCCGACCACAGTCGTGGTGCCCACGTCAAAGGCCACTCCATAGTGCTGGAGGGCTGTGTCTCCGGGCTCGACCGAGATGATGCGGTCGCGGGCATGCGCCACTGTCACCTTGCCGCGGCACTCTTCGATCGACCGCTGCAGAGACAGCAGCAGCTCTCTTGAGGCGTGCACTCGGTCCGCCAGTGCAACGCCTGCTTCTGTTTCGAGGGTATCCAGCACGCGGTCGAGGTAGTAGCGCTGATCTTGCATGCTGGGCTCGGGCACCTGGATCGCATGCTTGCTCACAAGCGGCGCGGCCAGGTCCTGTGATCCACCGTCAGGCCTCAAGGCACTGTCAGGCCTCGCGCCGTCGACCAGAATATTCAGAGAAGTCTCCCGCACCGACGGATAGGACTTCACCGAGCAGTCGCCAAGTGGCCTCACTTGGCATGCTAGCCTGAACCCTGACCCTATCTCTTCCTCACTGAGGTGGTTTCGTTCGGCGTCAGTCAACTCGGAAAGGCTTCCAAAGACCTGCGCCTTGCACTTGCCGCACGAGCCTCTCCCGTTGCAGGGCAGGTCCAGGCTGAAGCCGAGCCGGCGCATCAGTTCGGCAAGGGTCGCACCGGCCGAATCCACCTCGAAGATTCTAGTGCCGATCTCAATCTTCATATCATTCGTGCTCCAAACCAGCTACATAATGCCGAGACTTCCCCACAAGACGGAGGAAGTCTCGCGATTCATCGGTCCGCTACAAAAGCCACCAAGTCTATCTAGGCGATTCCGAGCAAGCTCTTGGCGAGATCCACAGCGGAGCTCGCATCCGGGGCATATCCATCCGCACCGATCTCGTCGGCGTACCTCTGCGTGACCGGCGCGCCACCTATCATGACCTTGAACTGCCCTCTCACGCCTTCTGACTCGAGCTTGTTGATGGTGTCCTTCATCGAGGGCATCGTGGTCGTCAGGAGTGCAGAAAGGCCTATCAGCCTGGCGTTCTTCTCCTTCGCTACCGACACGAATTTCTCCGGCGCAACGTCGACGCCGACATCGATGACCTCGAAACCGGCTCCTTCGAGCATCATTCCGACGAGGTTCTTTCCGATGTCATGAAGGTCGCCCTTCACTGTGCCGATGACCACTCGTCCTATCGGCTCCACATTGGCCTCCACAAGCAGCGGCTTGATTATGGCCATCCCGGCCTTCATGGCTCTGGCGGCTATCAGCACTTCAGGAACGTATACTTCGTTGTTCCTGAAGCGCTCGCCGATTACGGCCATGCCTGGGACGAGTCCTTTGTTGAGAATGTCGGCCGGAGAGACCCCTTCCTGGACTGCCTGCTCGGTGAGTTCCTTGACGCGTTGTGCATTCCCGGCTATGAGGGCTTCCTGCATTTCCTTGAAGTCAATCATCGATCAGTCTACCTCCTACCGTCACTTCATCGTATCTCTGCCAAATCGACAGTTCTATGATAAGCCACACATCATCTTACCGATTCGCCTGCAGCGAAACTGCAGCTTTCACGGTGTTCTCCATCAGCATTGCGATGGTCATAGGGCCTACGCCGCCGGGGACTGGCGTTATGTAACCGGCGACCTCTTTCACCGCCTCGAAATCGACGTCGCCCATCAGTTTCCCGTCGACTCTGTTGGTGCCCACATCTATTACGACTGCTCCGGGTTTGACCATGTCTCTCTTTATCAAGGCAGCCTTCCCCACAGCAGCAACAAGTATGTCAGCTTGTCTGCATACAGCCGGCAGATCGACAGTCCTCGAGTGGCAGATCGTCACGGTCCCATTCTCCCTGAGGAGCAGCAACGCGGTCGGCTTGCCGACGATGTTGCTTCTGCCAACCATCACGCAGTTCTTGCCCTGTATCTCTGTGCCCGTGCTCTTGATCAGCTTGATGATCCCCGCAGGAGTGCACGGAACAAACCCTTCTTGCCCCGCGACAAGCGCCCCCAGGTTCTGAGGGTGCAGACCATCAACGTCCTTTTCAGGCCGTATTGCCTCTATCACGGCTTGTTCGTCGAGGTGCTTGGGCAGCGGCAGCTGCACGAGGATTCCATGGATGCTTGAGTCCTCGTTCAGTGAACGGATGAGGTCGAGGAGTTCGCCTTGAGTGGTTGAAGCCGCCAGAGCATGCTCTCTCGAGTAGATGCCCAGCTCGTCGCACGCCCTTTTCTTCATGTTCACGTACAGGCGCGAAGCAGGGTCGTCGCCCACAATCACGACCGCGAGTCCTGGCACCAGGCCCGCACTCCTGATCCCGACCACACGCTCGGCCAGATTGCCTCGTATCTGAGCCGCCAACGCTTTTCCGTCGATCAAAGAAGCAGACATGACACACCTCCGCGGGGTTGGGAGAGAGCACTGAAGCTGCTTCCACTCCCTCATATTACAACAGACTGGCGCTACTTTCACCAAAAACAACTTGCGATCGTCCGAAGTATATTGCTCAGGATTGCTTCTCGGTGATCTCCTTGACGATCTGCTTAAAAGTGTCTCCTCGGTGTTTGTAACTCCTGAACATGTCGAAACTTGCGCACGCAGGCGACAACAGCACCGCATCTCCTGCACGAGCCAGGGAGACTGCGGTTTCCACAGCCTCTCGAAACTCTGCGGCCTGCTGCACAACCTCGAGAGTAGTCACCTCGAGGCTAGCTTCCCCTCTACTGCCCAGCGCTCTCTCAGCCAACGCCTTCTCTACAGATCTGCGGATTCTGTCCGAGGCCGCTCCGACTAGAACCAGCGCCCTCGCCCTGCTTACGATTGCGTCTCCCAGCTCATCGTAGTCAAGGTTCTTGTCGTGACCTCCCGCGATCAGCACTAGGGGCCTTTCTATCGCTCTCATGGCCGCGATAGTCCGGTCAGGACTCGTCGCGATGGAATCGTTGTAGAAGACGATTCCTTTTGAGCAGCACACCTGCTCAAGTCTATGCTCTACGCCTCTGAAGAGGCGAACGGCGTTACGTATGCTTTCTGCGCTGACCCCGCAAATCCTGCCCATCAGAATTGCGGCGAGGCAGTTGGAGAGATTGTGTTCGCCCAGCAAGTTGATGTCCGACTTCGTGCATACACGCTCCTCGACCTGCCCGGAGCGGTAGATGAGGTCGTCCCCGTCCAGATAAGCTCCTTCTGAGCTCATCGGCTGGAGGCTGTACAGCTTCGGAATGCCCGGACATGAACGCGCCAGTTGGAGAGTTCTCGGGTCATCAGCGTTGAGAACGGCAAAGTCTTCGCTGGACTGAAACCGAATGATGTTCTCCTTGGCCTGATAGTACTCGTCAAGTGTGAGATGGTGGTCGAGGTGATTGGGAGAGAGATTCAGTATGGCTCCGACGTGCGGGCTCGTGTCGACTATCTGCAGCTGGAAGCTGCTCAGCTCGAGGACAACAACGGTGTCGTCGCCGATGGATTCCATCCGGCTCAACACCTCTGCCCCAATGTTGCCCGCAACTACGCAATCCCTGCCCGATCCCTCTATCATCGCGTGCAAGAGGCTTGTGGTGGTCGTCTTTCCCGCGCTGCCGGTGATGCCTACGACCTGCCTGCCGCACAGGCGCATGAAGAGCTTGATCTCGCCATTGAGGGAAGCGCCTGCTTTGACTGCGTCCGCGATCTGCGGAATGTGAATCGGCACGCCCGGAGACACGAAAATCTCGTCGAATTGATCCAGTCCGTCGAGGTAGGACTCTCCCAAACGGCAGCTCACGCCGAGCTGCTCCAAGAAGGCCATCTCCTTGCCAAGCTGCTCGGCAGGTTTCCGGTCCAGGGCAGTAACGCTGCATCCCGCAGCCGTGAGAAACGTTATGACTGACATGTTGCTGACGCCCAGACCGATCGCCGCGATCTTTCTCTTTCTCAAGCGAGCTAGCTCCTGCTCGTATAGCGCCGATCTACCCAAGTGCTGTCTCTCCCATTCGGCCTCAGACTAGAATTCCCGCCGAAACCGGGCGGGCGTGACCTTTTCATGCTTCTTGAACACCCTGCTGAAGTAACTCGCATCGGAGTATCCTACCCTGTCCGACACCTGGCTGACGGTCAACGAAGTGTCTCTGAGAAGCTTCTTCGCCTCTTCGAGCCGGACTTCAGTGAGATACGCGATGAAGGTGGTGCCCAGTTCATCTCTGAACAGGTGGCTGAGATAGAACGGACTCACGTGGATAGCTGCCGCCACCCGGCCCAGGCTGAGGTCGTGGTCGCAGAAGTGCTTCCTCATGTACTTGACTGCGTCGTCGATCAGCCGGAAGTTCTCGATGTTCCGGCTCTCGTAGACAGTGTCGAGGAACCGGTCCAGGATCTGAACGAGCCAAACCCACAGCTCCTCCATGCGCTGCGATTCGCCGAGCTGCTGGAGGTAGGTGAAGTTGAGACCCAACAGCTTGTCGAGACTGGCGCCACCTTCGACCGCAGCTCTCGAGAGGACCACCATCAGCTCCAGGGTTCTCGCCTTCATGATCTCGAAGTCGCGGTCGGTGCAGTAGTCCTCATGACAGTATAGTATGCTTCCGAGGATTTCGTTGAGGATCTCCCTCGCACCCGTCCGGTCGCCGAGCTTCACCAGCCCTATCAGCTCGCGCTCCTTGTCATACGGGTATCTGGGGCCAAGCAGCCCGGCTCTCGACGCGTCTCGAAGCTCCGAATCTGCACTCGGCTGTCTGTTATCCGAACCGTTCTCCGCCTGTGCCCTGGACATGCAGTGGACACCCCCGCTGCGATCGCAGATGTTCACTTGCGGCAAATCGCGCCTAATGCCATCCCTACGTCTATGAGCCTCATGATCCTTGCTCCTGTCCTAGTGAGGAGCTTTTCCGCTGAACGAACGGACTCAGCCAGAGTCATCGGCCCATCCACGATTCCTATGAGAGCGGCAAACCCCAGATCGTGCAGAACGTCAGCATCTGCGGCCACCTGCCCTGCGACGCCTATGACCGGGACGCCGTACTGTTGAGCCACTCTGGCAACGCCCATCGGCGTCTTCCCCATCTTCGTTTGCGAGTCAATCCTGCCCTCGCCGGTGATGACGAGATCAGCGCCGGCAATCCGATCCGCCAGGCGAGTCGCTTCTATCACTATGTCTACCCCGGGCCGCAGGGCGGCTCGCAAGAACGCCATAAGTCCGGCTCCGAGTCCGCCCGCAGCGCCTGCCCCCTTCACATTGGCGATGTCAACGCCCAGCTGCTGCCGTATGACATCGGCATAGTGCGAAAGCGCCCGGTCGAGTTCTTCGACCATGTCCGGGGTCGCGCCTTTCTGCGGTCCGTATACGGCCGACGCTCCGTTTGGCCCGGTGAGCGGATTTGTCACGTCGCAGGCCACCACCACTTCGACGCCCGCAATGCGCGGGTCAATGCCTGACATGCCAATTCGCGCCAGCCGTTTCAGGGATCCTCCGCCTCTGCCGATCTCGCACCCGGCTTCATCGAGGAGCTTCACACCCAGCGCTTGCGCCATTCCTGCGCCGCCGTCGTTGGTGGCAGATCCGCCGATTCCCACAATGAGTTTGGTTGCGCCCGCATCAAGTGCAGCTTTGATCAGCTGGCCGGTTCCATATGTAGTAGTGACCATCGGATTTCTCTCGGAATCGTCCAACAGGGGTAAACCCGACGCCGCAGCCATTTCGATCACGGCAGTCTTTCCGTCTCCCATCAGCCCGAACTCCGCCATGATCGGCCTGCCCAACGGGTCCAGCACCTCTGCGCGAAGCACCTGGCCGGACGAAGCGTCGACCAGGGACTGCACAGTCCCTTCGCCTCCGTCGGCCATGGGAACCACATCTACTACAGCTTGTCTGCGCGCTGACAGAATTCCTGCCTTCAGCGCCTCTCCAACCTCCAGCGCTGTCAGACAGCCTTTGAACGAATCCGGTGCAACGACGACTTTCACGGACCTACCTCCACCAATAAAAAAGGGCCCAATTCATCGATCGGCCCGAATCTAGTGAGATATGTAGCCCGACCCTTGGCTGGGGCGGCAGGATTCGAACCTGCGCATCCAGGATCCAAAGTCCCGTGCCTTGCCGCTTGGCTACGCCCCAACTCCGAATCCGACGTGAGTATAGCACGAACGGATTCGGGGTGTCAAGGCAATCTAGCTGTGATTCTTCCACCCTGTTCCAAATCGTCCAGTCGTCTCTCCTGCTCTGTCCTACTCCGCTGACTCGTAATGCTGAAGGATCGCGTTCTGAATCAACTCACGGCACTCGGAGTTGATCGGGTGTGCGATGTCCCTGAATTCCCCCGTCGGCGTCTTGCGGCTCGGCATGGCAACAAACAGACCATTGTGTCCCTCGATGACCCTGATATCCCTCACCACAAACATCCCGTCGAAGGTAACTGACGCAATCGCCTTCATCCTGCCGTCTGACTCGACTCTGCGAACTCGGACATCGGTGATGTGCATTACCCTTACCACCTTCCTCATTGATGCTAATCTGAGTGTTACTTTCCACAATTCGGCATTTACCGCCAATTTCCTGCCTAAGGAAGGGAGCAATTTTCGGTCAAGCTTCGATTCGCCTGCACAAACCGTTTCCATGCTCGCCGTCTATGCACGTACACCCAGAATTTCCTGTATTCGGTGGTAGTCCTCCGGCTTGTCTACGTCAATCCCGACTCCCGGAAAGTCGGACACAATGCCTCTACCCCGCAGGCTGAGCATACGCTCAACCCGTCTCTCTATGTCCGCTACGGACAGGCTGCGGAAGAGATACTTGATTATGCAGCGCAGTCCCAACAACCTGCACATTTCAACCGGTTTCTTGCGGAGTGCTATCGCTCGGTCGATCACTTCGCCGTACCTGTCGAATATGTCCGAGTCAAGGAGCATGAGGTTGCCGCCTGTGAAGGTGCCGTCTTTGATCGTGACATACGTCCTCGAAATGCCGGAGTACGCCCGCTCTATCGCCTCTCTCCGGACAATCGAGTAGAACACCTGCACAGAATCGTCTTTGCAGCGGTCGACGAAATCGTCTACCGCCTCGCCAGTAAGCAGCGGTATGTCGGACGTCGCAACGAGTGTGCGACGGGAAGACCGGACGTGTTTGGTGCCCCGCTTCACGTTCTCGAGTATGCTGTCGCCCGAGTCGACGAACACGACGTTGTCTCCGCGCACTCGCTGCTTCAGCTCCTCGGAAGGTCCGACCACGACGATTCTGTCTACCGACTTCGAGGCTTCGATCGCGTCGATCACCCACTGAACCATAGGGCGCCCTGCCACAGAGATCAGCGCCTCCAGGCGCTCGCCGCTGACCGACTCAAGCGGCGGCTTGTTCAGGGCTCCTGCCAACACGACTGCGTCCACGGTCAACCCGACCACCTCGCATCAATCGCTATAGCCACGAACCAGCGCAGCCTATGAGCTGCCCTCGAGGGTGGCCGAATCGTCCTCCTTGGATTCGCTTCTCGCTTTTCGCTGCGCCGCCATCATCTCCATCAAGCTGTTCTGCGCAGCCTGAATGTGATCCTCTGCGTGCTTGCGCGCGGTCACCGGGTCGCGCTCGGCTATCGCGTCGATGATCAGTGCGTGCTCCTGCAAGGCTTCCGCGAGGCGCCCCGGGTAAGACAGCGACTGGGTCCTGAAGCGCAGGATCTGCTCGCGGAGGTTGCTGATCATCTGCGACAGGCGTTCGTTGCGGCTCGAATCGTAGAGCTTCTCGTGAAACTCGATGTCCACCTCAACCGCTTTCTTCGTGTCCCCGCTGTCAAGACACTCGCTCATTCGCACAAGCAGCCGCCCGAGCTCCTCGATATCGTCCTCGGTCGCGCGCTCCGCCGCCAGGCTTGCTGCCAACCCTTCCAATGCCCCTCGGATTTCGAAGGCATCGGCTATGTCTTTCAGAGAAAGCTGTGCGACATACGCGCCTCTGCGGGGGATCATGACGACAAACCCCTCCAGCTCGAGCCTGCGTATGGCTTCCCTGACTGGAGTCCTGCTCACTCCCATCGCTTCTGCCAGTTGGACCTCCATCAGGCGTTCGCCCGGCTGAAGCATGTGAGAGACTATAGCCTCTCTCAGAGCCTCGAACACGACCTCGCGCAGCGGTTGGTAATTGTCAATCTTGATGGGTATCCTGAGATCACCCATTAGTATCTCTCCTTCTGTCTACCCTCCACATCTACCAGCATCCGGTCAGCAGTCCTGGTGACGGCCACGAAGCACCCATCGAAGGTGCGCATGGCCCTATGACATATCTCCCTGACGCTGCCCTCGTTCGGCACGAGCCCGAATACGCTGGGCCCGCTACCTGACATCATCGCGCCCGTTGCGCCTTCTCGCAACAGAAACCGGACCATCTCTTCGACAATTGGATGAAGCGATGAGACTATTGGGTAGAACACGTTTCCGAGAGCAGAGGCTACTCCCGCGATATCGCCTTGGCGGATGTATGTCTCCATTGCGCCGGTATCGGGACGCCGGATGTCTGAGGCCGGCCAGCTGTCATAGGTGCGGTACAACTCAGCGGTAGACACCATGACCGGGGGCGTCATCACGATGACCCAGACGTCAGACAAGAACGGAAGCTGCGTCAGACGCTCCCCTGCTCCCTCAGCCCTCGCAGTACCGCACCTGATGCAGAACGGAACGTCGGAGCCAAGCGTGTGGCCGAGGGCCTCCATATCAGCTTGGGTGAAGCCTAGGCTGTAGAGAGTGTTGAGTCCTGAAATGACTCCTGCAGCATCCGAGCTGCCGCCGGCAAGCCCGGCTGCGACCGGCAGCCTTTTGTGCAATCTGATCTCCAGGGCTCGATCGAGGCCGCAAGTCCGCAAGACGAGCTGAGCTGCGCGTACAGCCAGGTTGGCGTCGTCGGCAGGGACATTGTACCCAGTTGCTATCAGTTCGACGGAAGGGCGGCGGGAACCATCGGCGGCCCCAGTCATGGAGCCGCAGTCACGGAGCAACAGCTCATCGCCCAGTTCTATCGACTGCATGATCGAGTCGATGTCGTGATACCCGTCCGCCCTGCGGCCGATAATGTCCAGGGTGAGGTTGATCTTCGCTCTAGTCGATACTCTTACGCAGCCCGCGCCTGAAAACTGCAACATGGCCTCTAGTCACCAGCGCCAAAGAGACCCTTGAAGAAGCCGACGATCCCGCGCCAGGCCCTCACAGCCACATTCGCCCGAGGAACATCCTCGCTGGCATAAATCGGAACACTGTTGACCTCTTGCCCTCCGACGATCGCCACGAACTTGCCCACCTGCGTCCCGGCTGTGATCGGAGCTTCGATATCATCCTGTATGATCTGAGTGCTCACTCTGCCTCTCTGAGTCAGCTCCACCAGGAAGGAGAAGTCCGCGCCGGCAACCGCATCGACCGTAAGGCTTGCGCCGTTCTTGACATTGACCTTGCCGACAACGTCCCCCTGCTTGGCGGGGTTGAGCCGGTCGAATGCACGGAAGCCGTATTCCAACAGCTCCCTCGTCTTCTGCCATCTTTCATTCTCTGTCGGATAGCCCAAGACAACGCTAATCCTGTGTTCCTCGCCGCGCGAGGCGGTCGCAGACAGACAGTAGCCTGCGTTCTGAGTGTGCCCAGTCTTCATGCCGTTGAGCCCGTCCAACTGGCCGAGGAGCTTATTGGTGTTGTACAGCGTCGTCTTCCCGTCACGAATGGTCGTGTATCTCAGCGAGGTCCACTCGAGCACCTCAGGATGTCTCAAGACCAGCTCTCTCGTGATCACTGCCAAGTCGTATGCGGATGAGTAGTGCGAATCCTCCGGGAGGCCGTTGGTGTTCGTGAAGTGGGTGTTCGTGAGCCCGAGCCTCTCGGCTTCTTTGTTCATCAGGGCGACGAAGACCTCTTCAGTGCCTGCGATATGCTCGGCCACGGCCACGCACGCATCGTTCGCGGACGCAACAGCTATGGCGATCATCAGATCGTGCAGGGTGATCCGCTCCCCCTCTGCCAGGTAGATCTGGCTCCCGCCTATACCTGCTGCCTTCGCACTGACCCTGATTACATCATCATATGATACCTTGCCTTCCTTTACCGACTCAACGGCCAGAAGCATCGTCATTACCTTGGTCACGCTCGCGGGCGCGCGCCTCAGGTCTGCTTGCTCCGCAGCCAGAACCTGGCCGGTTACAGTGTCCATCAGTATGAACGAGGGATCCGCCGGCGTGTCTCCTTGACCGAACGCCACCCCGGCGCAAAGAGATGATAGGAGTAGCGCGGCGACCAAAACCAGTACAATGCTCTTAGTCATCAGTTCAAACCTCCAACACCGCTCTCAAACAGATATTCAGCGGCTGTCGGCCTAATCCTGCTACGAAATGTTGGGACAGACAGCGAGAGGGATCGAGAACGGCCTGTGGAAGTACTCATGGAGCGGGGCAAGAGCCGCGCCACTCGACGTCACAGATGAGGTGAGCCATGTGAGGAAACGTTGCAGACACGCTGATTACGTTGATCTCGCAGTAAGACGGCTTGAGAAGGGCATATTCCTCGTGTCAGCCGACCGGACCAAGACCAACGTCATGGCCATGGCCTGGGGCTCCATCGGATTCCAGTGGAGCAAGCCGGTATTCATCGCGCCGGTCCGCACTACCCGGTTTACCCATGGTTTGATCGAAGCGACCGGCGAGTTCGTCGTATGCGTCCAGCCGCCCTCGATGGACGACAAGATGATGCAGTCCGGATCGTCGAGCGGCAGGGATCACGACAAGATCAGTGACCTCGGACTGAAGCTCTTCACCCTTCCGGAAGTAAGCGTGCCGGGGATAGAGGGATCGCTGATCACATACGCCTGCAAAGTGATACACAAAGCCTCTGCCGAGCCGCGCAGCAACCATACCTTTTTCTTCGGCGAGATCCTGGGCACTTACTCGGACGAGTCGCTGGGCTGATGTCACTCGGGGGACCGCAGCGGCAAGGCAGGCTCGACCGCACTGAAGAGGTTCATGACTCCGGCAGCCCTGCAGACGCCCCGGACTCCGGCCGCCCCGAAGAAGCCTCCGACACCGGCAGCACCGCAGGCGCTCCGGACACCGGGTCGTTGTACACGACTACCCGGATGTCGTACACACTCGAGAGAAGTTCGGCGTTGAACACCTGATGGGCGTCGCCTTCCGCCACTATCCGCCCGTCCTTGAGCAGCACTATTCTCGTGCAGTATCGCGCTGCGAGTCCGAGGTCGTGTATGGCTACGATGGCGCAGCCTCCTGCGGAGGCGAACTCCCGCACGACCCCAAAGATGAGCTCCTGGTGACGGAGATCAAGACTCGCAGTCGGCTCGTCGAGCAGCATCACAGGGGCAGTCTGAGCGAGGGTCTTGGCCATGGAAATGAGCTGAGTCTCGCCCCCGGAGAGCGAAGTTACTATCCTGCGAGAGAGACCGGCGGTGTCGGTTCTCGTCATCGACTCCCGCACGATTCGCCAGTCCTCGTCAGACTCCCGCTGGAACCGTGACAGATGGGGGTGCCTGCCCATCATCACGACTTCTTCGGCTGGGAACGGGAAGCTGAGCACGAGGTTCTGCGGCATGAGAGCAACCATTCTCGCCAGCTCGGCCGTAGAAATCCGGCTGATGTCTCGCCCGAACACCCTTCCTGCCCCACCGGTGGGCTGCGGCATCATGATGATGGATCTGAGCAGAGTAGACTTGCCCGCTCCATTGGGCCCCACAAGTCCAACCAGCTCACCGGGGTAAGCAGACAGGTCGATGTCAGACAAGACTGCTCTTCCACCGAGCGTGACCGACCAGTCGACGAGTTCAACAGCAGGCACGCGATCGCCTCTCATCCTACAGAATCCCCCTTTCGCTCCTGCTCCTGCGGAGCAGGTAGATGAAATAAGGGGCTCCTACAAACGCAGTGACAATGCCCACCTGCAGCTCAACAGGGCGCACGACCACTCTCGCTGCCAGGTCTGCGAGGATAAGAAACGATGCCCCGCCGAGTGCTGACACAGGCAGCAGAACCCGGTGATCCGGACCCACAAGCAGTCTCAGGATGTGCGGCACGATGAGGCCAACGAACCCGATTGTGCCCGTAACCGATACGGCTGCTCCTGTCACGAATGCCGACAACGTCAGGAGTATACTCTGTGACCGCTGTGGATCGAGTCCGACTCCGCGAGCGCCTTCCTCGCCCAACAGCATGACATTCAGGTCTCTTGCGAACACGAGCATCGCCGCGCTGCCGAGCAGGATCGGAGGTGTGATCATCTGGACGTGTTCATACCCGCGGCCGGCCAATCCGCCCATCATCCAAAACACCATCTGCCGCATTTGGTAGTCGTTGCTGAAGGACAGAATGGTAGACGTAGCGGCGCTGAATAAGGCGCTGGCTGCGACGCCTGCGAGCAGCAGCGTGCTCACAGGCGTCCTGCCGTGGACCGTGGATACGATGCGAATCAAAGCAGTAGCACACAGCGCTCCTACGAACGCTGCAGCAGGTGTTGCGTAGAGATGCAGGGAGGCGGCGCCCGTGTATATCGCAGCAACCGCGCCGAGCGACGCCCCTGCGGACACGCCGATAATCCCTGGGTCGGCCATCGGGTTGCGAAACACACCCTGCATGACAGCCCCGGATATGCCCAGGGCCATGCCGACCTCAGCTGCGATAAGCACTCTCGGAAGGCGGACGAAGTGGATTATCGTCTCGGTGCTGGCCGCCCAGTCGCCCCTGCGCAAGAGCCCGAGTCTGTACAGAATCACCCTGACCGTATGGCTTGGGTGGATATCGACAGACCCCAGACTCACTCCGAGGACTACCGACACTGCCAGCAAACCCGAGGCCACGCATATCGCCGTGATCATCTTCCTCCGGAGTGCCACTTCATCTCACCTCTAGAGGAACAACTCTGGGTGGAAAACCCTGAGCAAGTCCTCGAATCCATGCACTACATACTGGCTCGTGGAAGTCGTATGCTTCTGCTCAACCGGTAGTACGCGGTCGTTTACGACTGCACTGACATCCTTGAACTTCGGGTTAGCCTTGAACTCGTCAATGACTGCCTGGTCCGGCGGTCCGTAGAAGTCGAACAGGACGAAGTCCGGGTTGGTCGTTATGATGTTCTCCTCGGACACGTTGCCCCAGCCGACGATGCCCAGTTCGTCTGCTACGTTCAGCGCGTTGCACCTGCGCACCAGCTCGTCATATGTAGTGCCGCGGCCGTAGGTGCTGCCCCATGTCGTGTAGATGAGCACCTTTGGTTTCCATTGAGCCTTGGCTGCAATGGCGTCAAGCTCAGTCAGCCTCGATTCCATCTCAGCCGCAAGCTGTCTAGCGGTCTCCCCTGCGCCCACGGCGTCACCGAGAGAAACGATGTTGCCAGGGATCTGCTCGATGGCAGTAATGTCCGCCATCACATAGACAGGGATCCCCGCCTTCTTGAGCTGGTTGACTACATCAGGGTTGTTCCAGCTCGCGACCACTACGAGGTCAGGATCGAGGACCAAGACACTCTCTGCATTGAACTCTATGATGTTCTTTGCCGCCTTTGCCTTGTCTGCGACGTTGCTCATATAGTCGTCTGTATCGAAGGTCGTGACTGCGATGATTCTTTCCGGGTCCACGAGAGAGAACAGGATCTCGGTGCCGGCCACCGATGCCGATACTATCCTCTCAGGGTTCCCATCAAGTGTCACGACGTTGCCCGCTCCGTCGACGACCTGGTACTGGCCCACTCCGGCCGCTGCCTGAAGTGGAGTGACGGCCACGACGGCGAACATCGCAATCGACATGGCAACTGCCAAAGCGCACGTTTTCTGCATCAAACGAGTCATTCGGTTCTGGACTAGCATGACTTGTTGCCTCCCATCAAGCGTAGAAAATCCTCACCGGTACGGGTGAGGATTCGGAATCGATCAAGGCGACGGAAGCGATCTCAGCTACGGAGATCTGACTCTCATTGCCACATCATCCCCTTTCCGCGAAGGTGTGCTGATGCTGTCAATGAGGTAGGTCTCCTGGCTATCGGATCACGGCTTCTCCTCGGCCTTCCCAGTTGACACCAGTGGCCATAATCGAGGCAGCTCACCGACTACAGTGGCGGGACCGCGTGGTTGCCCTCGGCAGGGCTCCATCTTCCCTATTATCTCATGCCTGCAGCCACCCGAGATCGCCGAAACAGTGGGCATGCTGGCACGAGCACCTCATTGACTCCATATTCGGTTGTGCGATCTCCGCACGAGGCAGAGATCTATGACCGTTATATTCACCGCGGGACGCGGTTATCCTTCTGGCTTTTGCGACGCAATCTTCAGCGGCGCAATCGTCACTCTGCGCCGGTCCACCCGGACAGGTAATCAATCTGTGCCTGACTCAGCCTATCTATGCTCACGCCCAGGGCATCGAGTCGCAGCGAGGCTACGCGTTCGTCTATCTCTGCGGGCACTGCCATGACTCGGCGGCTCAACTCGTTGCCGTGTTCGACGACATATCTCAAGCAAAGCAGTTGGAGAGCAAAGCTCATATCCATGATCTCCGCTGGATGTCCATCGCCCGCCGCGAGATTGACAAGGCGCCCCTCTGCGAGCAGATAGACCTTTCTTCCGTCTTGCAGCTTGTACTCGTCGATGTTCTTCCTGACTCGGCGGACTGATCTCGCTCGCGACCTCAGTGCAGGCTTGTTTACTTCCACATCGAAGTGTCCCGCATTTGCCAAAATCACTCCGTCCTTCAGGCCGTCGACGTGTTCCTCGCCCACCACGTTGTTGCATCCGGTGACTGTGACGATCACGTCGGCCTTCTTCACCGCCTCTGCCATGGGCATCACATCATATCCGTCCATCAGTGCCTCATTGGCCTTCACCGGATCCACTTCGGTCACCACGACTCGCGCTCCGAGACCTCTGGCTCTCGCGGCAACGCCTTTTCCGCACCACCCGTAACCCGCAATGACTGCAACCTTTCCCGCGACCACCAGATTGGTCGTGCGCATGATTCCGTCCCATACGGACTGACCTGTTCCGTATCTGTTGTCAAATAGGTGCTTGCACCTGGCGTCATTGACTGCGATCATCGGGAACAGGAGTCTGCCCTGCGACTCCAGAACTCTCAGCCGCAGCACTCCCGTAGTAGTCTCCTCGCACCCTCCGATCACGCCTTCAGCAAGCCCCGTCCGGCCGGAATGGAGCAGCGCAGTCAGGTCCCCTCCGTCGTCCAGCACGAGAGTCGGACCGCAATCCAGTACTCTGTTGAGGTGGTCGAAGTATTCCTCCTCTGTAGCCCCGTGCCACGCGTGCACCTCGACCCCGCCCCTGGCTACTGCGGCCGCCACATCGTCCTGAGTAGACAGAGGATTGCTTCCTGTGAGGAAAACCTGAGCTCCTCCGGACTGGAGTGCCAGAGCGAGGCACGCAGTCTTGGCCTCAAGGTGAATGGACATGGCAACTCTCTGGCCACTGAACGGCTTCGTCCGATCGAACTCTTCTCGGATCTTGGCGACCACCGGCATGTGTTCGCGCGCCCACTCGATCTTGAGCGCACCCTCTTGCCATAGGTTCTTGTCGCGCAGAGTGCTATCAGCCATCTACTACCGCCTCACAGTCTTCTGACAACGCTTGCCCTGCAAACCTAAGCATCTCGTACTTGACCCGGGCCTAGTCATTCGCCGCCGACCCCCAGCAAACCTTCTCTTGGGCAGCAGGTTCCTCAGCGCGTCTGCGGACTGTGTTCGGCAAGACCAGGAGAACCGATGTCCCTGAAGAACGGTTATACCATTGGATTCTTCAGCCAGTGAACAAGGAGAATGAGAAACATGACTCGATCAACGCACATAGCCAGGGCGCTGTTGCTCGCAATGGCCCTATTGATCGCGCTGCAAGGTATAGCCCTGGCCACACAAGACCCCTATACCGAAGTGAGGATTTCTGCATCCAGCCTTGCTAATGCCCTTGTTACCAGCTACAGCGTATCAAGCGTGCAGTATGCGCTGCTCTCCAATGGTGAGATAGTCGTGTCGGGTTTCGCGAGGGCCCAGCACAAGTCTGACACTAGTGTGCTGAGTGAACAGACGATCTATGGAATCGGCTCTGCGAGCAAGATGTTTTCTACTACCGCGATTCTGCTCCTCGTCGACGAAGGCAAAGTAGACTTGGACGAACCCGTGGTGACATACATCCCGGAGTTCAAAATGGCCGATGAACGGTACAGGCAGATAACTGTGCGGATGCTGCTCAATCACTCGTCAGGATTGATGGGAACTGTCTATGCCAACTCGACCACGTATGAGTCGCCCAATACCATCTACCATGATTTTGTCCTGTCGCAGCTCTCTACGCAACGACTAAAGGCGGACCCTGGTCAGTTCTCAGTGTACTGCAATGACGGGTTTACACTCGCCGACCTGATTGTCGAGAGAGTCAGCGGCGTGAGCTTCTCGGAATTCGTCAGGCAGCGTATCGCCGAGCCTCTCGGAATGGCGAACACCAAGACACCTCAGGACGATTTTGACATGAGCCGGCTTGCAAGGACTTCCCGCCAGGGAGAGATGACGCCATATGAGATGACTAACGCGATTGGTGCGGGTGGCATCTACTCCACTGCTGAAGACCTGTGCAAGCTGGGACAAGTGTATATGGATAACCCGGGTTCAGAAGCAGCGGCGAATCTCCTGTCCGATGAGATGAGAAAGGCCTCGATGCAGCCAGAGTACCTAAAGGGTATCTGGCCTGAAATGAGTGAGGGCTGGCTCGGGTACGGGTTGGGTTGGGATTCAGTAGCGGCCAACTTTTTCAGCAAGTATGGCGTACAGGCGCTGTCTAAAGGCGGAGACACAGAACTGTATCACAGTACCATGATAGTTCTGCCCGAACACAATATGGCCTTTGCCGTGGTCATGTCCGGCGGCTCGAGCTTGTTTGGCCAGGCAATGGGACAGTCTCTGCTGGCTCAGGCGCTGTTGGCGGAGGGCAGGATAACCGAGATCATTGCACCCCCCGATATCAAGCCACCGGTCCCATCGGCGATGCCCTCTGAGCTGGCGGGGTATGCTGGCATCTACGCCAACAACGCTGTGGTAAGCCAGATCGAAATCAGCGCAAACGGCAGACTCACGGTGTCACCCCTGTCTAGTGCAGGTATGCCCAGAGAGACTTACTATTACACGTCGGATGGTGAGTTCGTAAGTGTAAGGGGTGACAAGAGGCTGACCTTTGTGAACGAGTCCAACGGGCTTACGTACACTCGTTTGGTTCAGACGCTCACTGTGCCCGGCCAGGGACAGGTGATGCTGACTGGCTACGAAATGCAGAGGACCGAACCCAACATCGTCGACGACGCGGAGCAAAAGGCTTGGGACGCACGAAATGGGACGAAATACTACCTAGTCAACGAGATTCCGACCAGCCCGGGCTATGCTTCGACAGACTACTGTGTCTTCAGGATCACGACTAGCGGTCGGCTTCCAGGGTATGCCGGGACATACAGGATCATTGACGCTAACACTGCTATCCAAGATGTCCAGATTCCTGTGCTGATGGGACGCGACAGCGTAGACATTGAGATCTCTGTCATCGACGGGAAGGAGTATCTCTTGGCGGCAGGGTCCATCTATCTTAGGGAGAATGATATGGAGGAGCTGCGGGCTGGAGAGAGTGTCACATATGCCATTGAGGCCGATGGACACGCTCGTTGGTTCACAATCAGCGAACAGGATGCCGGCAAGACGATGACAGTCGTATTGCCGAAAGGCGGGTCGTTCGCCGTCTATGACGCCGAGGACCTCTGTGTCCATTTCTCTGTGGTCAAGGGTAATCAACCCGTCCAGCATCCTGCGAACGGGAAGGTCGTCTTTGTGGGCCAGTCGCCTGGAGATGAGTTCGTCATAGCTGTCAGGTAGACGATCGCGCGTTGCTGCTTCGGCCGAACATCGCTCCGACCGGAGGCCGAGCACTGATGTGACGACAAGAAGCCCCAAGGGCGAGCTCAGTGGTTCGCCCCTTGGGGCTTCTCCATGACTCCTACGCTGCTCTCCTGCGCTGGTCTCCTGTCCTGGTTTATTGCACTGTTCCAGAGTCAAGTCCCCATTGACAGTCGAATAAAGGCATGGTAGAATCCTAACGAACGTTAGATTAGGGTGAGGTCTATGGATGGCAAGGATCTGCGTGCTCGGATAAAAGAAGTGGCGGTCGAACATTTCAACGCCAGCGGTTACCACGGGACTACGATACGCAATATCGCCAAGGATGTAGGCTGCTCTCTGCCTATGATCTACTACTACTACAACAGCAAGAAAGAGCTCTTCGATGAGATCATCAAGGAGGAGTTCTTCGACCTGGTAAGGAGGCAGGCATCTAACCTGAAGAGCGACAGTGTTGTTGATCTCTACACCAAGTTCATATTTGGCCTGAACGCCCTCAGCGACTATGACAGGCAGGTCTACCGGCTTGGCATTAAGGTCTACCTGTCGTTCGACGGCGACGAGGAGTTGATGAACCTATTGGATGAGTGGGAGAAGAGCATACTTCCTAGACACCGTGAGATCCTCAAGCCCTACACGAAGAACATGAAAAACGAAGAAGCGGTAGTAAGGACACTAGTCCATCTACTGGAGACGATGATTGAGAACATCGTCGTGAAGAACCGCTATCTGCCCGAAGACGAGATCAGGGAGGAGATTGCTATTGTTCTGCAGGGGATTGGGTAGTATGGCCTCATTCACGTCCCTCGGGCCTGCTTCGAGGCTGGTTGTTTTTTTGCCATTGACATAACGAACGTTAAAACAAATCGCTACGAAGAAACCGGTTGAAATCCAGAGAAAGAGAGTTGTTAAGAAATGGAAAAGAAGCAGTTTCGCAGGAACGAGATTCTGTTGTGTGTTGCCGTGACCTTGCTGGTACTCCTGTTTCAGAAATCATTAGGCGTGGTTGAAAGCTACATCGCTGACATGTTTTCGTATGAGACGCTTGATCCCGATGGCGCCTATCTATGGAACATAGTTCACCATACTGCTATGATGCTCCTAGCCTTGGCAGCAGTACTGATCCTGACAAAGGTCTTCAAGCTGGAGTTTGGTCTAGGCCTTGGTGACTGGAGACTAGGAACCAGGTTTGTTGCTCTGTACACTGCTGTCCTCGCCGGCATTACCCTTGTCGTCCATGTGCTCATGACGATGAGCGGCTCCCTTCCAGTATATGACTACCCGTTGAACACAAGAAACATCATTGGGACGCTGTGCTTCCAGCTGTTCTTCACCGGACCGGCAGAAGAGCTCCTGTACAGGGCGCTTCCTATCACAATTCTGGTATATGTGCTGGGCAGGAGGATCAATGTGAAATGGGGCATTACCTTAGAAACAGTCATCGCCGCATTCCTGTTCGCGATTGCCCATGCGAAATGGTCGTTGTTCCCGCTTACCTTCAAGGCGGACTACTTCCAATTGCTCTATGCATTCGCACAAGGAATCATTGCAGGCAAGGCATACCAGGATAGCCGAAGCATCATATATCCGATGTTCATGCACAGCATCAGCAACGTCTTGATGGTCCAAACAGGGTATCTGTTTATCCTGCTTTCATGAAACGAAAGCTCCTGGTGCGGTCATTGTCGCTTGTTCTGACGCGGATAGGGAATGCAGAGCCGAGGCGTGGGCAAGGAGAGCGTCTGATGCGACTATCTGTTAGGAAGCGGAAGGTAAGGCGGCTTTGATGAGGAATGATGGTGAACAGTTGGCGCGCAACAGCGCCGTCGCCGAGTTTTGCCATCAAGAGGAATGCTAGCTATGCTCTTGACTAGACGCCTTGGCAGGTCACTGTTGCTATTCCTGACCGTACTGATCGCACTTCACGGTATGGCTCTTGCTGAACATGACCGCTATGCTGAGGTAAGGAGACTCGCGTCCGAGCTTGCTGATGTCCTTATTGCCGACTAAGGCGTCTCGAGCGTGCAGTATGCGTTGCTCTCCAATGGAGAGATAGTTGTATCCGGTTTCGCCCAGGACGAGTCTGACCCCACTGTACTGAGCAATCAGACCATCCAGCTTCCCGAGAGCGGGAAGGTTGTTATTGTAGGCGAATCGCCCGGCGATCAGTTTGTGGTAACCGTCAAATAGACAGTCGCGCATGGCTGCCCCGGCCGAGCACCGCTAGGCCGGGGCGTTTTGTCCCAGGATGTAAAACTTGCTAGTCAGGAGGCAGGGACGTGAAGAAACGATCTATGTTGAAAGCAAGTTCGGCGGCCATATTCGCGCTTGCCGTCTTTTTCCACATGCTGGTCGTCATCACCGGCGTTGTTCAGGCGGAGACTGTCATTGAGAAGGCAGGCTATGAAGGGGTCGCCGCTGCAGCCCGGGAGGCTGTGGCCCAGCAGATGTCCACAGGCCTGCCTTCCGGTGCAACGGTCGCGGTGATGGTGGACGGCGAAGTCGTCTATGCAGAAGGATTTGGCCTCAGGGACCGCGCCAGAAACCTGCCTGTTCGGCATCGGATCGACGAGCAAGATGTTCGCCACCGCCGCGGCGATGGTTCTGTGGGATCAAGGCCTGCTCGATCTTGACGAGCCGCTCACCACGTACATCCCTGAGTTCAAGATGCAAGACGAACGCTACAAGCAGATCACTCCCCGCATGCTGATGAACCACTCATCCGGCCTCTACGGCACCACCGGCCGCAACGGCTTTCTCTTTGACGACCCGGATCCCCAGGTGCATGACGAGGTATTGCCGAATCTGGCTAGCCAGAGGTTGAAGGCGGATCCCGGAGAGTTTTCGGTCTACTGCAATGACGGGTTCACGCTGCTTGAGATTCTGGTGGAAAGGATCAGCGGGATGTCCTTCAGTGAATTCCTGGCTGAGCATTTCGCTAGGCCCTTGGGGCTTGCCAACACCAAGACGCCCTGCGATGACCTAGACCGCAAGGAGCGAGTGGTGAAGAACACAGTGCCGTTCTACGCCGGTTCCACGCCCACTGAAACCCTGATGCTTCTGGGCAGCGGCGGCCTTTACTCAACGGCCGAAGACCTGTGCCGCTTTGGGCGTGTTCTGATGGGAAAACACCCAGAGATCCTCTCTGAGGAGGCCGCCCTTCTCATGCGGAATGAGGAGTACAAGCGCGGTTGGTGGGTAGAAGCTGAAGGCGGGAGGTACATCGGCGGCTACGGGTTAGGCTGGGACAACGTGCACTGCTACCCGTTCTATGAATACGGGCTGCAGGCGCTGGCCAAAGGGGGAGATACGCAGTTATTCCATTCATCGCTGGTCGTCATCCCAGAACTGGATCTGGCCATGGCGGTCGCATCTTCGGGAGGAAGGTCGTACTTCGACTATGCCTTTGCCGCCAGCATCCTCCAAGAGTACCTGCTGCAGAAGGGAGCCATTGCCGAGCTGCTGCCGTCCAGGCCAATTGTTCCTCCGGTCAAGGCTGCGATGCCTACAGAGCTCGGCGCATTCTCAGGGCTGTACGTCAGCATTGCTGACACGCATTGGGTCACCGTGGAAGACGGCGTCTTGACCATATCTCCTCTAGACGGGCAGCCGGAGGCCCAATGGGTATATGTCGGTGAAGAGGGCTTCAAGAATGAGTCGGGCGACACAGCCCTAACCTTCACGGTGCAGGGAGATGACAGAACCTACATCAAGTCAAGCAGGCTGATTTCCATTCCAGGGGTTGGCCAGGTACCCCATGTCGATCTGCAGTACCAGCGCGTGGAGCCGGTTCCGCTCGCGGAAGAGGTGCTTGCCGCCTGGCAGGCCCGGGCTGGCAAGGCGTACCTGGTGGTGACCGAAAAAGCGACTTCCCAAGCTTACTACTCTCTGACGTCACTTAATAGGAACTGAAGTGGAAGGCAGGACTCTGGCCGTTGACCTGCCGCCGGCTGGAGCTTTCGCCGTGTACGACGCGGAGGGCAGCTGCGTCGAGTTCACAACGGTGACCGGGACCAGCACTGCCGTCCTTCCTGCTCAAGGCAGGATCGTTCTGATCGGCAGAGCCGGTGATGTGTTCACGCTGCACTACCAGTGATGCGCCCTAACGTCTGCCCGCTCCTCCAGCTTGGGACTGGCAGAGCGCTCTCAGTGCTTCCGGGTATGGAGGGCGCAGGACTCCGTGCTCCGTGATGATTGCGCTGACCAGGCATGAAGGCGTCACATCGAACGCGGGGTTGTACACCTTCGTGCCTACGGGAGCGACGCGCTTGCCTGCGACGTGGGTCACTTCTTCAGCGGACCTTTCCTCAATAGGTATGTCCTCGGGAGCAGTCAAGGACAGGTCGACGGTCGAAGTGGGTGCTGCGACATAGAACGGCACTCCATGCATGCGGGCAAGACACGCTATGGAGTAAGTGCCGATCTTGTTGGCCACATCTCCGTTTGCCGTGATGCGGTCGGCCCCGACGATCGCTGCATCGATGCGTTCCTGCCTCATCACGGACGCCACAGCGCTGTCAACTACCAGGGTGACATCTATGCCCTCGCTCATCAGTTCGTACACCGTAAGACGGGATCCCTGCAGAAACGGCCTCGTCTCACCGGCGAAGACGCGCACGCGCTTGCCCATCTCAACTGCAGCCCTGATCACCCCAAGTGCAGTTCCGTAGCCCACTGTGGCGAGCGAACCTGTGTTGCAGTGAGTCAGCACTGTGACATCGTCGCCCAGCAACAACGCCCCATGTTGGCCTATGCGCCGGTTTGTCTCAATATCTTCACGGGCTATCGCGTCCGCCTCTGCTTGCACACGCGCCAACAAGCCGCTGACGGACTCGCCGGACTCAGCAGCCCCCTTTGCTTCGGATAAGAGTCTCTCGACCGCCCACCTGAGATTCACTGCCGTCGGCCGGGTGGCCACTAGACGGTCCGCGGCCTCGGAGAGCTTGGAGATGAGATCCGAGGTTCGCGAGTCTGCGGAGTGACCCCTTCCCGCCTCCAGAGCGGCCAACAGCATCCCATAGGCGGCTGCTGCGCCGATGGCCGGCGCGCCTCTGACCTTCATATCCCTTATGCAGTCTGCAACATCGCCCGCCCTCGTGCAGACTATGTAGTGCGTCTCCGCCGGCAGAAGAGTCTGGTCGAGAACATGCAGCGACCTGCCGTCCCATCTCAGCGCAACCGGCGCTAGGCGGCTCGCCTCACTGCGATCAGCATGACCCGCAGCAGCGCCGCGGTTTCCGCCCATGAGTCTAAACCTCCACCGGATTCGGCTCTCCACAACAGTCGCAGGCTCTATCAGGTTCCAGAGACTCTATGACGCGGAATATGACCTTCCATGCGTTCTCCACGTTGGCTGCGACGACCTGGAGTACCTCCTCGTGAGTCAGATGCGTAGACGAGATGCCCGCGGCCCAATTGGTCACCGTCGCTACAGCGGCGTAGCAGATCCCCGCTTCCCGTGCAAGCGTGACCTCTGGCACGTTGGTCATTCCGACTAGGTCGCCGCCGATGTACTGAAACATGCGGATCTCGGCCGGAGTCTCGAATCTCGGACCCTCAGTGCAGACATAGCACGCCTTTGGGTGCATCGAGATATCTAGGCTCCTGCCTGAGCTGAGGATGCGCTTTCGCAGATCCGCGCAGTACGGTTCTGTGACGTCGGTGTAGACGGCGCGGCCGTCTTGGCCGTCAAAGAAGGTGTAGGATCGGCCCTTAGTGAAATCGATGAACTGATCGAGTACTGCCATGTCCCCCGGTTTCATGTCCTTGTTCAGCGATCCGACTGCAGAGGTGGCCAGAATGCAGTCGACGCTAAGCTGTTTGAGGGACATGATGTTGGCCCGGTAGTTGACCTTGTGGGCAGGCACCGCCTGCGCCTCGCCATGCCGGGGCAGAAAGAGCACATCATGGCCCATGTAGGTTCCCTTCATGAGTCTCACCGAGCCGTAGCGGGTCTCGACGTCCAGGACGCTGGTATCCTTGAGGTGCGCAACCTCACATACTCCGGTTCCGCCAATTATGGCAACCTTCATATCAGTCTGATTCCTCCAATCTGCAAGTGTCCGCTATCGCTAGCGGGTCGCGGATATGATGCGCGCCCTGTGCGGGTCAGCGCTTAGCCTTCGCCATTAGTAGCAGGGCATTTACGATGATGTTGAATGGATGCTTCCTTCTCACGTACTCCAACTCGGCTATTCCCTCGTCTATCATTCCCAGCTGCCCATAGGTCCATGCCAGGAACAGCCGCGGCCACTCGTTGCCCTCATCGACCTCGACAATGCGCTGGAACGTTGTGCAACTCAGCTCATAGTCCTGCAACACAAACGATGTAAAGGCCACGACGTTCAGGTCCATGAGGCTGTCAGGATCCTCGACGAGTCTCGCTTCGGATTCGGACCGCATTGCCTGAGCCTCTTTGGTCCAGCCTGCACGCTCCAGCACTTCGAACTCACGCTGTGAGCCGAAGAAGTCGCCTACATTGCCGCGGGCTATAGCCAGCTCAAGGCGTTCTCTAGTCGAAAGGTCCTTCTTCCCACTGTATTGATCGATGATCGCGCGCCAATTGATCGCTGCTTCGCCCGCCTGAACTTGCGCGGGCACTAGCGAGGCGATGACAACAAGCACTAGCCAGACGATGATGCCGACGCGAACTCTCCCGCGATTCAGGTCAAATGGCATCAGCCTCACTCCTGCTCAAGGCGTTTTCAGTGTTGTTTTCAACAGTCTCGGTCCAAATCCTCCATTACCGCTTCTTTCCGCTCATGGGCCCGAGCATCTCCGAACCCGAGGCCGCCAGACCGAACAGGCGGGGAAGCGTCCCCGCCTGCATCGACTTCTCGGTTTCTCAATGTGGCAATCCGGGTTGAACCCTACCTCATCTGCGCAACCGCTTCCGCCATCCTGTCCAGACCTCGCTCTATACTGTCCATCGACATCGCATAGGAAAGCCGGACATACTCGTCCGCCCCGAACCCTGATCCAGGTACAAGTGCGATCCGCGCAACCTCGAGCATCTGAGCACAGAAGTCGGCCGAGTTCTCTATCACGACTCCTCCCAGGGTTCGCCCGTAGAGATCCGACACCCTGGGAAAGACGTAGAAGGCACCTGCAGGAGTTGGGCACTGGACGCCTTCCATGGAGCTCAGCCTGGAGACCATGTAATCACGGCGGCGGCGGAACTCCTGGACCATAGGCCCGACGCTTGACTGGTCACCGCTGATCGCCTCAATGGCAGCGACCTGGGCGAAGTGCGCCGGCGCCGAGGCAGAGTGGCTCTGAATGCTGATTGCCGCCTTGATCTCCTCCTCTGGACCCGCAGCATATCCTATTCGCCATCCTGTCATAGCATATGTCTTCGAGACTCCGTTGACTATGAACGTACGGTCTTTCAGGCCTGGAACGGCCGCAGCGATGCTTAGGGGCGCTGTCCCGTCGTAGACCAGCCGTTCATATATCTCGTCGCTGACGATGTACAGATCCGTATCAAGCAGCGCGCGCCCGATCGCCTCTATCTCTGCGGGAGTATAAACGGCGCCCGTGGGATTGCATGGGCTGTTTATGACCAGCGCCTTGGTCCGGTCGGTGACGGCTTGGATTATCTGCTCAGGTGTCACCTTGAAGCCCGAATCCATGCCTGCGCTCACGATCACAGGCACACCGCCGGACAACTTCACTGCCTCAGAGTAGCTGACCCAGTAGGGAGACAGAATGATGACCTCGTCGCCCTCGTCGCAGATCGCCTGGAAAATGTTGAAGAGCGCGTGCTTCGCACCGCAGCACACGACCACCTGCGACGGCGAGTAGCTGAGACCATTTTCCCTGCTCAGCTTCTCTACTATCGCCGACCGCAATTCCGGCATTCCCGCAGCTGCGGTGTACTTCGTGTAGCCCTTCTCCATCGCCCTGATGCCTGACTCCTTTATGTTGCTCGGCGTGTCGAAGTCAGGCTCGCCGGCGCCAAACCCTATTACATCTATCCCCTGCTTCTTCATCGCGGCCGCCTTTGCAGTAACCGCAAGCGTAGGGCTTTCATCTATCTGAAGAGCCCGTGAGGACAAGCCTCTGCGTCCTCGGCTCGCACTACCACACGTGCAACCATGTGCGCCCATTCCCAAATCCCGTCCCTCTCCGCACAGAAGTCTGCT